>NZ_WVIE01000044.1 GCF_010091945.1 Myxacorys almedinensis A | reverse complement strand
CGGAACCGGAATCAAAGTTGCATCCACGATCTGCCCCCCTTTGGCTTGATACCCCTGGGTTCGGAGATATCCATCAAACTGCTCAAACAAGGCTTCAATTAGTCCCAACTCGCGCAACTGTTTGCGGAATAACCAAACACTCGTCGCATCCGGGACGACATCCCCGATGCTCAATCCCAAAAATCGCATGAATGAGAGTCGGTCATTCACTTGATACTCTAGTTCTTCATCACTGATGTTGTACAACTGCTGCAATATCAGCATCTTGAACATCAAAATCACATCGTGCGTTTTGCGTCCCGCTTTGCTCTTACGCGGCTTTTCATGCACCCGTTCTAGACTTGCTCGAAACGCTTCCCACCCAATTACTTCACCTAAGCGCACTAACAGGTCTTTCTTCTGTTCTAGTTTGGTCTGACGTTGTTCGATTTTCTCTTTGCCGAATCCTTGTCCCATTGGTGACATTCTCCAAGTGACGCTGCTTCTAGCCTGACACTCTTTATCGCTATCTCCCCGGCTCTTAATCTAATTTTTCGAGGTGCCCATTAAGTCTTTACGGGACAATTCTGGTTTCTTGATATTCGCTTTTGTGGTTTCGATCGGCTTTTTTTCAGTTTCTATCTGGGAATTTGATTGGGTATTTTGATCTGCAAAAAACGAGCGAGAATCACGATTGTATCCCGAATGATTTGGCAGTTCGGGCATCGGATACCACCGCATTCCATCACACCAAGCGCGTCGTACTGGAGAACGCCGCATTTCTGAAGTGATCGCACTGAGATCACGGTAGTGATATTTAGGAAAGGCTGGAGGAAATAGAGATAAAATCGTGGGCAACTGACAACTTCCGTCGCACTGTTGCGTTGTAGTGATGCACAAAATTCCAAATCGCAGCGATGTGATTCTCTAACTTTTTAGAAAACGATAAGCTCTTGCGCACGAGTCGAGACACCCGTTGTCGAAGCGTGCAATTGAATCGCTCAATATAGCTTGTGCATCCACTGTCCTTGTCTACAGCATGATGCCGTTTGCTCGGTAACGCCGTTGGATAAGCACTGTATCGGTCAGTGTCGATCACGGCACACTGACGATAGATCGAAGGGAGTGAGGCAAACAGCGCTTGGGCAGCAGTGCCTGAACGCTCACCGATGTGCAACCCGACAATCTCCCGTGTTGCCGCATCTAAAGCAATCCAGACCCATTGCTCATTGCCTTTGCGATCAACAAACGACCACAACTCATCCATCTGCACGGTTAGGCGCTTTTTTGGCTTTGGCATCACCTCCACCTGTTGCTGTACTCGGTCAGTCTTGCGATTCACGTAACGTTGAACGCAGTCTTCAGAGAGTTCTAGCACTCGTGCAATGCCTGCAAGCGAAATCCGCTCTAGCAGCAATCGCTCAATCAAGCCCTTCTGCTCCTCACTTAACATTTGCCATTGCGGATTCAGCACAAACTGCCGTCTACAATCTCGACATTTATAGGTCTGCTTACCATGATGTCCTCCAACCGTTCTGCACTTTTGGGCGAATCGACCTCGACCTGAAGTGCCTGAAACAGACGGTTAAGCAGTTTTCGTTGACGGCGCTCAAACCGCTCAACATTCTCCCCTTCCCCTGGCATCGACGATCGCACCCGCCCAATGTTGGTTGCTACCAATCCCACTTTGTTCTGATTTGCCGTCGCCGCGATCTGAGCCAGATTCTGGTACTTCAAGCCACCATCGGTCGCAACTTCGCTATAAGCCAGCTTAGGACGTTGCTTCACGGCTTCAAACCGTCCTGGCTCGCCAGCACGTAACGTTTCCTTGACGATGTTGGGCAATTTGCTGGCAGGGCTAACCATCAGTTGATCCCCATCAAAGTCTGCCTGGTGATACTCTTCTGCATCTCTTGGATTAATCCAAATCACGTTCCGAGTTTTCTTCAGTTCTGAGTCGTGGCTGTTGCGGTAGAGGCGAATATTGTCTGAGTTAACGATTGGGTAGCGGGTCAGAACCACATCTCCTTCTGGCAGATGAGGCACACAAACCGTGCCACGCGGTAAGTCATCCGATGGCATCGCCATACCAGAACTATGGCTGTAGCCGCTCTTAATCGCTAAATCTCGCCATCTACCTGCCACATAATCCGTTGCAAACTTCCGAAACTTGGGCGTTTCAACCAACTGCCCATATTTGTCGCTTCGCAACAGCGAAATCCAGCGAGATTCCTGTACCTGGCTGTTGGCATTCCCATCTAAGTCTTCAACTTCTTCCTCCGATCGCTCCTGTCGCCGTTGCTGTTCCTTGTCATATTCCTGCACAATGTAACGTGCCAGTGCCAGAGGATTCTGCTGCAAATCTGCCAAGACTCTCGCTTTTTCCTCCGTCGGCTGCTTCAAATCCTGCCGCACTGCATCCTCAGAATACCAGATGGTAAACTGCCAGCTATTGTCGTAGCTAGTTGCTCTGGCATTGCCCCGATTGCCCATCGCGGCTTGAGGAAACTCATAATCTCCACATGGAACTAGCTCGTCCAATCGGGCTTTTTTAATCCCCTTGATCGACGATCTATCCATGATAATGTCATAGCTCTCTGCATCAGTCAGTCGGGCATTGGGCAGTAGCGTTCCCTTGGATAAGAAGCTGACACGCGGACAGTTTTCCTCATTTCCCTCTGCCCATTGCTTCCTCCAGGCAAACCGAAATTGAAACGGGCAGTTCTGCTCACCCCCCAGTTGACGAGCTAGCTGCGGCGAAATCTTACCGTGACAATCTCCAGTCTTGTAGTGGGCATACTCTAGGTCATTGAAATCCACAATTTTGACCCGCAGGTTCTCCAACGTGTCAGACCCTTTGTAGCAATTACTCACCAGCAGAGAGCCATATCGACAGGCAGTATCCGGCTCTGTCGCAAATAAGCACCGGATCTTCGTACGCAATTCGTCATCCGCAAAGTAGTAACTGTTGCCAGAACTAAACGTGAGCCGCCGCGAAGTGCCATCGGCAAAATTGCGCGTCCGCAGATGATTTGCATCAGGACTACGATTATCAATTTTTACGAGCAGCAGAGATTGCAACTCCTCCGGCTTAAACATCTGTTCCAACAAGGAGTTCTTAATAATCTCCGGCTCCAACAAATACCGCCCTTTCCCGTTGTTGTGCGCCCCATCAAAAATCGGGATGCTGAGACCGGAACCTTCAATGACCCGCGTGGTCAGATCCATTACCTATCATATATGGTATAAACGTACTGTTATCTTGCTTAAAAAGCGTTAAACTGTTTTTTGACATTTACACAAAGCAACGAAGGCAAGATCAGCCGAGTGGCTATTTTTGAGTAACCAAGGAGGATGGCTATGCCCTGGCAAATCAAACGGTTGGAAAGCGGTTTGCTAGTTCAGGAATATGATCAAGAACCCAATGATCAAAGCGAAGAACTCCTGACCCCAGATGGCAGAACTCAAGATGAATGTCACCCGCGCTTTGCTCATCTGAAGCCTGGGGAAATTATGGTGCTGCCAGATGAACCCAAAACTTCTAATTCTGGCTCCTGGTATTCCAGCCAGTATGAGGATCTCGGTGAATTTTTGAATGGCGATCCAGGGGCGATCGACAAGTTAGACAACAGAAGTCAGTCTCGCCGCTACAAGTGGCGTTATTACGAACCAGACGAATCTCTATGATGATCGTTCCGGTTGAGCGGCAGCAGATCAACCAGAACGATAGACGGAAAGACTCTCAACTGTTCGCTCCAACAAGGTTGTTATACCGTTTTTGCGATCGACTCTCCGTACATTGATCGACTTCAGCTTTGTGCGGAGCCGTTGCTTGTTGCTGAAACTGAACTTTCTCCTGACTGAAATTCTGAACTTTAGTTTGACAGTCGTCCGCCCGGCGAGTAATCTGTCAATTCTAATGTCCTATCCTCAATGTCGCCGACGAGCGTGCCATGCGCCTCAGCCGTCACCTTCTTGATGTCCGCCCACTCTTGATCAGCCATGAACGCCTCCCACCGCTCCTTCATCGTTTCTGTGTCAGTCCACTCAAGTAGATAGACCAACTCTGTGTGGTTATCGTGCCGAGATTCCCAGGTCGCCACAATTTTGAAGCCGTATCGCGCCATGATCCGCATCGCATGATCACGGAATCGTTCGTGGAACGCCGTTTTATTGCTGTCGAAGATCCCGTAGATACGCAATTGATGGATGACGCTGCCTGTCGCTTTGATCCCTTTGCTAGAAGTTTGTGAGAGTCCGACAGTGGTGCTCATGACAACAATGAACACGATGGCTAGAGCAACACGCAGAAATGTCTTGGTGTGAATCATGGATAATCCTCTACTTGGCATAGTTGACGTGTTTTGGATAATCTGTACTGACAGTCACCTGCTGCCAGGCATCCAAATCCGTTTTGACCCATTCCAATTTTTCCTGAATCAGGCTCATGGCATCCGTGCCTAATGCCAGTCGCATCGGTGGATGAGAACTTTCCACAGCTTGGATGATGGCTTGCGCTGCTTTAGCAGGATCGCCAGGTTGCTGACCATCCATTTCTTTGAACCACTGCAATGACGCACCACTCACCCCAGCATAGGCATCAATGGCTTGTTTGGCTGCTGCCAGAGAGCGCCCGTTAAAATCTGTGCGAAATGCCCCAGGTTCAATCAAAGTCACTTTAACTCCAAAAGGTTCAACCTCCTTAGCTAGAGCTTCAGACATACCTTCCAGGGCAAATTTAGCGCCACAGTAGAGGCTGCTTCCACCAAATCCTACTAATCCTGCTGTGGATGACATATTCACAATGTGACCGCTGCCTTGCTGACGCATCACAGGCAAGACCGTTTGCATCAGACGGAGTGCCCCAAAGAGGTTGGTTTCAAAAAATTGGTGAATATCATCATCACTGACTTCTTCGAGTGCGGCAATCAGTCCATGACCCGCATTGTTGACCAGCACATCAATTCGACCAAATGTGGCGATCGCGCTATCAACCGCTGCTTGGATGTCTTGAGGCGATGTTACATCCAGACGGACAGCCTTTGCGGTTTCTGGATAGAGTTCAATCAAAGCGCCAAGTTGCTCTGGTTTACGAGCAGTTGCCAGCAGGTAGTCGCCTTTCTGCAACACCGCTTCTGCCAGGGCGCGTCCGAATCCGGTTGAGCATCCTGTAATCAACCAAATTTTAGGAGCGACACGATTTTTATCTGAGTTCATGGGTTTTCTCCAGTATCAAGAACGATGAGACACGCCTCATATCTCTCACGGTAGGAGACAGGCAGATGACTGTCCAATATATATATAACTAGGATTAATAGGTTAAACATATAAATCAATGGAATTACGGCACCTACACTACTTCATCGCGGTTGCTGAGGAGTTGCATTTTAGTCGAGCAGCGGAGCGGTTGCACATCTCCCAACCCCCACTCAGTCAGCAGATTCGGGATTTGGAAGAGGAACTTGGAGTCAAGCTGTTTGAACGAACGAAGCGACACGTGCATCTGACGGAAGCAGGCAAAGTGTTTTTGGAGCGCTCCTACCTGGTGTTAGCGCAACTCGAACAGGCGATCGCAGCGACCCAACAGATCGGACGGGGTGAGGTGGGACGGTTGGCGATCGGCTTTGTCAGCTCTGCAATGTATACCGTACTGCCAGAGATTTTAAGAGGCTTTCGAGCACAATTTCCCGCTGTAGAACTGCAATTGCATGAACTGACGACGGTTCAGCAAATTCAAGCCCTGTATGACAAACAGGTGGATGTCGGCATTGTTCGTTCTGCCATCAGCGAACCAGGGTTGAGTGTGGAGTGCTTTTTGCCAGAATCAGTGGTCTTGGCGTTGCCAGAAACCCATCCGTTGTCTGCTCAGACTCAAGTGTCGCTTTCCACATTGGCAGATGAATTATTTATCCTCTTTCCTGCCAAACTGGGACCCGTCTTTTACGAGCAGATTATAAACCTGTGTCAGCAAGCGGGATTTCGTCCGAAAGTGGCTCAAGAGGCAGTTCAGATGGAGACAATCATCGGCTTAGTTGCAGCAGGACTGGGCATTGCGATCGTGCCCGCCTCCTTGCAAAACTTTCACAGAAGCGGAGTCATCTACAGACCCTTACAGGAGCAGATCTCTGATACTGGACTTTATCTGGCTTGGCGGCAGCATGATTCCTCTCCAGTCACCAGCGCCTTTCTCAGCTTGGCAAGGGGGACAACACAAGGGGAGTCAAATCATAATGCTACGTGAGCAGTTGGGATCATTCACCTCACCTAATAGCGTTTTCAGGTATTGTCTCAGCAGTAACCTAAAGCGGCATAACAATTAAATAGGGTGATTCTCTTAAAGCCTTACTTCTCCGCCCAGTTAAGAGCGATCGCCACCTCCGCTTTCACTGGCACCTTTCTTAAATACCGCTGTCCAGCCTGCTCCATCACTTGCTGAAGAATCTTTGCAGCCGGTTCTGCTGTCTTCTCTGGAGCTTCCAACAAAATCTCATCATGCACTGTGCCAATTAACTTGGCTCCCGTTTCTTTTAACGCGGCGGGAAGTTTCGCTAAGGCAGCCTTAGTAATATCTGCGGCAGTCCCCTGAACTGGAGTGTTTAGCAGCTCTGTTAGCTTTGGTTCATCCTTCCAGCGCCGGAGGCGATCGCCCATTGTCCGCATCTCCCTGGGCAACTTGCGCTTGATCGCCCCATGCCAGCGGGCAATCCCCTGATATGCCTCAAAATATCGCTTGCGAAAGGTTTCTGCCTGCTTTAGGCTCATCTGTACCCCATAGTTATTGTAGGCGTACTCAGCTAAACCTTTGGCACCCATTGCATAAATCAGCCCAAAATTGACGGCTTTGGCTGCCTGCCGCTCCGATTTCTCAACTTGATCCAAGGATTTATCAGCAATCAGGGCAGCGGTTAGCCGGTGCAGGTCTTCATCATTCTGGTATGCCTCAATCATGCGGCGATCGCCACTGAGTTCTGCGGCGACCCGCAGTTCAATTTGAGAGTAGTCCGCTACGACTAAGCGATAGCCTGGAGCTGGAATGAAACAACTGCGAAAGATTTTGTCTCTGGGAATCTGTTGCAGATTAGGATTACGACAAGACATACGCCCGGTAGCAGCCCCCATCTGCTGATAGTCTGGATGAATTCGCCCCGTAATGGGGTGAACGTGTTTGGGCAGGCTACTAGCAAATGCCTGAACTGCCTTTGCGGCTTTGCGGTAGTCCAACAATGCTCTAACGGGTGGATGCCCTTCTGCCAGGGGAATCAAAGAGAGTTTACTGGTATTCTCAACTGGCACACCCATCTGTTGTAATGCCTCTAGTACCTGCGGCTGACTGTCCAAATTGAGAGACACCTCATTTCCTAAGAGATCGAGTTGGGCACTGAGCAAGGCTGGCTGAAACTGTTGTCGTAATGCACCCGCCATCTGGTTTCTTCTTTGTTCCAGTTCTTGTCGCAGGGAATCCCATCGGGAGAGATCGAGTAGCATTCCATTGAGTTCCATTTGGGCGATCGCTCCCAAACAATCAAATTCCAATTTGGCAGTTTTCACCAAACGAGCACCTGTCAGCTTGGGTTTCATCACCTCGCGTAACCGCAGTAGAATCGCTGCGTCTCGCGCTGCATACTCTAACTGCTCAGAAGAAAGACTGGGATGACTCCAGTCACTTCGCTGCTGTTCTTTGGAGAGTTCTTCTCCCAGATAGACCTTGACTAGCTCCGCCAGGTTATATCCGTGCGAACGCACCCCTGCATCCAGCAATTGTGCAGCGATCATCGTGTCGAACAGTTTGCCAGCAATAGGAAGCCCTGCCTGTTGCAGGAATTTCAAGTCAAATTTGGCATTCTGCAAAACTTTGATTGGCGTACCTTGAAGCAGTTCGCGCAGAGGAGCTAGCGTTTCCTTGGCAACTTTAAACAGGTCAATGATAATAACGGGCTGATTAGGCGCAGCAATTTGCACTAAACGAATTCGATCTTTTAAGGAATCAAGTCCAGTGGTTTCTGTGTCAACCGCGATCACCTGACAAGTTTGAAAAGGCTTAAGTACTTCTGCAAGCCGCTGTCCATCTTCAACGAACTCATAACTCACAGCCGCCTGAGATGAAATAGCATCTGATTTCTCATCTATATAAAAATCTTCTAGTTCTATTGCAGATACACTTTCTGTAGCAGTTATCTGAACTATTTCTCGCAATGGTATTAAGCAATCTGAATCGATCGACTTCAAACCAGAAAAAGCATCACTACTACACCAAACACACCAAATATTTTGATGCTGTCGATAAACATTGACATACATCTCCTGAACCACCAGCACAGCATCAATTGGAATACCAGATGGTACACGTTGAGAGTCTGGACGGAGAACAACTTGTTGACCAATCTCAAAACTGTCGTGGTTTGGAAACGATGAGGCTGTGGAACTAGGGGAGGGAAGAGGTTTGGTTTCCTTGACTTCCTCTGTTTCTATTTTTCCTCCCACCTCTTGATAGAGAGCATAGGAAACAATAGCTTTCTGTTTGGCAATCCGCGATGGTAGAGGCGGTGGAGTGTACCAGGTTTCAATCCAGGCATCGCTTGCTGATGGTGTTTCTGATTCAGCAGTTGCAGCTTTAATAGGCTCACTACTCTGTTGAACCCGATTCCTCAGAAACTGCCGTTTCCGAGCTTTTGCCCAATCCATTAAATCCTCATACAGTGGATCAGCAGCCGTAGAGAGATTGGAATTTGCTTCTACACCACTAACATTGGGGCTAGAGATCTTCACGGTCATTGTCCTCTCCTAAATCCAAATCAACTGGAATAAAGCGGTGGTAAGCCCGCTCATAGACAAACAATGGCTCTGCTGTGACACCACCCCGATTTTTGAGAATGCTAAGTCGCGCATAGGTCGCCTTCGCTTTTTCATTAAGCGGATACTGAGCGCGCACGTCTTGAATTTGCCGGAGTCTGAGATAGTCTCCGGCATAACGTTCTTCCAGCAGGTCAAGCTGATCTCTAGGCTGGTCATTGCCTCGCTGTGCCTTCCCCGTCTGGAGCAACATAATGCAGTCTGCGGCGTGGGCAATCTTGAACGAGTCCCGTAACGCACCCATATCTAACGTTCCAGTCCGAAGCGCTTCCTGGTAGGCGGCTTTATTGATATCACTAATTGCCACCACAGCAGCACCTGTGTCCCGCGCCAGTTGTTTTAAGCCCGTCGCCACCCGCGAGACTCGTAACACTTCATTGGCACCAGAGTCGAGTTTTTCATCACCACAACACATCAGCTGCAAGTAATCGACAATCACCAACACGGGTGCTGTTTTATCGAGTTCTGCAATGCGCCGAATTTGAGCGATCGTCCCTTTCAAATGCACGACTGTGACCTCTGGACCTGCTTCTAAAACCGTCAGATATTCTGCAATCTGCTGGTCATATGCCCGAATTGCCAGAGCAGTCTGTTGTTTCAGCCATTCGGTATGGGCATAGTCGGCATTCATCCAGTGCTTTGCTTCAATCAAGCCGGAGTTCAGCCCACCCATCCGCGACAAAGCGTTCACCCAGAGTTGCTGCTTCCCCATCTCAAAAGAGACATACAGCACGGGGATTTTAGCTTTTGCCGCTTCATCCGCGCACCAGGCGCACCAGGTCGTTTTTCCTGAGCCGGGAGGAGCACCCACAACATAAAGCCTGCCGGGATGTAGACCACCATTGAGAGAACGATTCAGCCAAGGAGCCGGGGTGGCGATCGCCGTTTGCGGTTGCCCAAACAATTCCCGGATCAAGTCCTGGGTATATGCCACCATTGGCATGACTTCTGAGGCATTCCGTTGCTGAAGATGTTGGGAATGGTGAATGAGTGTTTCCAGCGTTTCGGTAACAGGATGTAAGGGGCTGTTCAGCAGTTCAGATGCAGTGGCAGCCTGCTCTTTTGCTAGTAGTCGCAATCCGGTATCTCGCACTCTCATGAGGAGTTCTGTAAACGTCTCCCAACCACAGGGAGCCAGATTCAAAAGCTCGTCCAAATAGGCAGCAACTTGATTCAGAATCGGTGTCGGTAGGGGAGAACGCTCTATCACCAATTTTTCCAACCGTGAGAGAACGAGACTGGGCGTTAACTCTCTCCCTTCTATCTCCAGGCTTACAAAGCATTCCCAGAGCCTTTGGTGGAGATAAAACGGCTTTGGGTCGTTGCCTTTGGGCATAAACGTGGCGATAAAGCCCTCAACGGGTAAATCCACACCCAAGGCTTCCTGCATCCCGGCTTCTGGGTGGTGCAGGATGTAAGCCAGCAAATCTCGTTCAACCCGTCTAGCAACCTCGTTATCACCCTCTGGCTTCTCCCATTGCCAAAAGGGGCAGGCATAGCCCGTGCAACCTCCACAGTGGACTAACTCACGGCTGTTGCGAATGTAGCTGCAACTCCACTGATAGTCGTGCGGATTTCGTTTAACCGAAGCATAGGTGCTGTGGAAATTTCTGAGCCTGGATTCAACCGTTGTTTTGCTGGTGGGATGGTGATCAGACGCTCGTGCCATTGCTTCTGCCAAGGGTTCTGCCTGGTTACGTTCCCATCCCCTGGTGATGACATAACGCGCCAGAGTTAAGTTGACTGAGTTGTAGTCCTGATCGGTTGGCGCACCCTGGTTCATCAGGTAGTGAATACAAGCGGGATGCTCATCGGAAGCCAGAATTGAAAAGTTCGTCGATTTTGTAGTAGTAGACGACTGCACGGTTGAACTCCCAGCAAAACCCGATCGCTCCTGAAAAGCATTGCCCTTTTGATGCCCATTCTTACCGATCGCACTGCTGAGGCTGACTTCAAGTGCAGCTAATTGAGCCAGTTGAGCCACAGGAATCTGCTGAAAGGATGCCATTAGACCCGCCTGATCGTCGGGCACTACCGGAAATCCTTCAGACCAGTTCACAGGTTCACTTAAGAAACCGCTCCACCTACCACTGATTTGATGCTTACCGCAGGGCAATTTAATCGGTCGTCCCGATGCTTTGCCATCGATCGCCGTTGTTGCTGTCGCGGGATAAATCTCCTTTGGCTTGTAATCAGCTAAATAACAGAGGTTCTGCAATGCCTTGACCCAGGTAGCACCAGGCAGCGGCATGTCAGCAAACAACCAGAGATGAAACCCACGACGACCACTAAATTCCAGATAAGCAGAGAGTCCTTGACTCGTAGCGATTTGTTGCACTCGTTGAGACAGACTCAGCACCTCACGCAAAGTCTGCTCATCTCTGCCGTCTTTGGGAGCATCAAAATCAATGCAGCCCGCTTTGGCCAGATTCGTCCCCGGTTGGAGGAGGCGCACCGAGATAATTGAGTTGCCTTGAAGATGCGCTTCTACCACAGCAGGGGTGAGGGACTGATCATACTGCGACTGTAGAACATCAGTGCTTTGCCAGACGCTATAAAGCTGCTGATGTTTATGGAGAATCAGGCGGTAAAGCTGCTGTAAAACAGTGGTGGTTTCTGACATGTAGTTCAACTAATCAAAATTCAACTAATCAAATCGGTAATGATGTCGCGAATGTGTTCATCCACTTGAGCGAGCCAAAGACGATCACTGGGATAAATTTGCAAATTTATGGATGACATTAGCGGAGTCGTAATGATGCAAACCCTTCCTGCTTCCTCCCCGGCCGTCTCTTTCCCCTTTCAACTGACTGAGCAACAGCGTCAAGCCCTGGATGCAATGTGGACGTTCATCCTGCAACCGGCTTTCACGGCTGCCCTGTTTCTTTTAGTTGGCTTTGCTGGCACAGGAAAATCAACGATCGTTTTTCAATTGGTTAAAGTGCTAGTCAGCCAAGGGAAACGAGTCGTTCTGACCGCACCCACAAATAAGGCTGTTGGTGTGTTGCAACGCATGGCGTTAGAAAACGGGGTGACTGGCGTAGACTTCTTCACGATTCATCAATTGCTGGGGCTGGGCATGGTTTCCAGAGGTAACGAAAAAGTGTTGGCTCCGACTGGAACGTCATACATTGGGTTGTTCGATGTTGTGTTCATTGATGAGTGTTCCATGATTGGAGAGCAGCTCTGGCACTGGATTGAGGAAGCGTCCAAAAGAACATCAACGTGGCACCCGCTCAAAATGATTCTGATGGGCGATCCGGCTCAGCTTAACCCGGTGAATGAAGGGCGATCGCCAGCCTTCACCATACCCAATAAAGCTGTGTTGACTCAAGTGGTGCGCCAGGGCACAGATAGTCCGCTGTTGGAATTTATCACGGCTTGCCGTTATTCAGTGACGAAGAGCAAAGCGCCCTTTGAACCGTTTGCAAAATATCTACCGGATAAGACTAACGGCTCGTTGCTGGTGAAGCGTCGATCGCTCCTCAAATATGCCTTCAAGAAAATCTCTGGCGAGTTTACCCAGAACCCTGATTGCTTCAGAATTCTAAGCTGGACAAATGCTCAAGTGGATTACTACAACCAGCAGATTCGCAACCATCTGTATGGTAGGGCTACCACTCGGTTTATTCCCGGTGAACGGCTGATCACGCGCGATCCGGTTTTGGCTCCTGACAGTCAAACGATTATCCTTTCCACTTCAACGGAGTTCACGATTCAGGAGTTTTCAGAAGATCGCTACAGCAATTACAAAGCCTGGAGGCTAAAGGTTGCGACGGATGATGGCATATCACGTCAAATCTATGCTTTGCATGAAGATGAGCAGAATCGGTTTGATACAGAGACACACAGGCTACTGGCGATCGCAAAACGTAATCCATTCTTATGGCGCGATTATTATCACCATTTAGAACAGTTTGCTAATGTGCGAAATTGCTTTGCCATTACGGTTCACAATAGCCAGGGAAGTACGTTTCTAGAATGTGGTGTTGATGGACAAGATCTAAGTAAACGGCTTAATCCTGAACGTGGTGATACGGCAAAAGACTTGTTGGCAAAGGTGAAAGAGCACAATCGCTTATGGTATGTCGGAGCCAGCCGTGCTCGGCGGCGGATTCTGGTTGTGCCATAGGACTTTAACTTAGGGAATGCTTTTGGACAGAGCCACCTAAAAGTATTCCCTAAGTTAAACCAACTGCCAGAAGCTGCGTATCGAATTCACCATGATGAGCTGCTTCCAACAATCTTGTTTACTTAGGGAATACTTAACGGCGTTTTGGCTTCACACTATACCCTAATTAATTTGACCGTTCTGCCAAGAAGCTTGAGTCATAGGGTCTTTGGCATTTTTCATCTGCTAACGCAGGCATCCTTCGACGACCATTCACTTAGAGACACTGATCATGACTCAAGCATTACAACGATCGAGGGGCAAGATTGCAAAGCAAAACCAGCAGACTGAGCAACCGACTTCTGAAGCTGCGATCGCCCAGCGTATCCATGGGAACTCACTTCTCTAGAGCAACCTACCGACCCATCAGAGGCGAGTGAAGCGGAAGCAACCGTCGGTGAGCCTGAAAATTCTGCTGAGCCTGAAGTATCGGCAGAGCCTGTGAAGAAGTCATCGAGAAAACGGGCAGCTAGATCGCAGCCAAAGGACGCACCTACAACGGAACAGGGAATGCAGGTGATTTGTTCTCAGGGTCAGTTTCATGATGCGCTGGCGATCGCAAGTTGTGCTGCCCCAGCAAAACCTAGCCATCCAGTCCTGGCAAATGTGTTGGTAGTGGCAGATGCTAACGCTCAACAGGTTCATCTGACAGTGACCGATCTGGCAATGACGCTTCAGGCAAGCTTTGAGGCACAGGTGCTTTTGGGCAGTGAAATTACGGTGCCCGTTGAGATGCTCTCAGGGATGGTCAAACAGTTTCCAACAGGGAAACTCCTCAGCGGGAATTCCTCGGATTTCATATTTTCCATCGGCATCTGACAGTGTAATGGAACAAGTTTTGATCGGTTGCTCATCTTCTGACGCTGGCTTTGCAACCTGCGCCTGACTGTTGAGCGTGATGTTCCGCCCATTGCAACACTCAAAGCGCCTCCAGTTTCCCTACCGACCAATGTGTTGAGAGAAGGACTAAAAGGAGTGCTGTACGCGATTAGCACGGATGAAACTAAGCGCATTTTGACAGGCGTTTATATTCAGATTGGGCAAAATGCCCTGAAATTCATTGCAACAGATGGACATCGAGTGGCGATAGCAGAATTATCAGCGGAGGGAATTAGCAGAAAACGACGTAAGCGATCGGGAGCCGATGAACTCACTCAATTTTCAATTCCGGGTAAAGCCTTGAAGGAACTGATTCGTAACCTGGCTGATTCAGTTGACGCGATCCAATTGCGGTACGATGCAGAAGCAACCCGCGCCAGCTTTGCATGGCAGGATATTACTTTGAGCTGCCAGTGCATTGAAGGACAATATCCAGACTGTGAACAGTTGTTATCTCGATACAGCTTTGATCGGGAAGTGGTGCTGGAGAAATCAGGATTGCTTAAGGCATTGGAACGGTTATCGGTGCTGACCGACAAAAAGGAAAGAGGAATTCAGTTTCGATTTGATGGAACGGCACAACAAATTCACCTTTCGATCGAACGGGAGTTTGGCAAGGGCGATGAAACAATCAGTGCTCATATCCCTACAAATATGACATTGGATATCCAATTCAATCTTAAGTATCTGGGGGAAGCGGTTAAAGCGATTCCCAGTTCTGGGATCAAGATGCATTTAAAGCAACCGGACTATCCGGTAATGCTGGTTCCTGCTGGGGATTTCAATAATCCAGAGCTAGAGATGGACATGCGCCACTTTCTCTTTCCGCTTTACAAGCAACCAGAGTAATTTGTTGCAGCCATAGACTGAGGGAGCCAGGATCGAGCAGACTCTGCACTGCATGGCTACCTCGATTTAAAACGTGCATGAAATCTATCGTCTTCACATCCTTATGCCTCATCAATTCCATTGCCACACTCGATGGCACCATCGTCACACGGCTCTTGCTGGCTTTGCCGTCTAAAACCATGTGGGAAGATTCTAGCTGCCCACTTTCAGCAGCGTTTCCTGTTTCTCAGCAGGGCAAGGGATTAATTGAAAATCTACCGGATATGATTTGATCACGTCAGCCCAAAATCCTGCTCTGTGTAAAATCCATGTCAAGTATTTACGACAATATCGAGCAACCCATCCTGCCTGAGTTGCAGGCTTATCTAAAGCAAGCCTATCGCGCTGATTTTTGTGTGGGTTATTTCAACCTGCGGGGATGGCGGCAAATTGATGCCGATATTGAGAAATTTGAGGGGGGTGATGGTCAGGCTTGCAGGTTGCTGGTGGGCATGTATCGCTTGCCGAAGGAAGAGTTAAGGCAGGCATTCGCAATCGGAGTGGAACCAGAACGCATCGATCAGGGGCAAGCGATTCGACTACAAACCCTGATGGCGCAAGAGTTTCGACAACAGTTAACTTTTGGTGCGCCCAGTGCGTCTGATGAGGAAGGTTTGCAGCGATTGCGATCGCAACTTCTCACCCACAAACTTCAAGTCAAACTATTTTTGCGGCATCCCCTCCATGCCAAACTGTATCTGATTTATCGCCGCGATCGCGCCACACCCATCATTAGCTATGTGGGCAGCAGTAATCTGACTCTATCTGGGCTGAGATCTCAGGGTGAGCTAAATGTAGAAGTGGTGGATCGGGATGACACGAATAAGCTGGAGCAATGGTTTGAAGAGCGCTGGGACGATCGCTTTTGCTTGGATATTTCGGAGCAACTGGCAGAGATTATTGATGAAAGCTGGGCAGGGCGATCGCTCAAGCCCTATTTTGTCTATCTGAAAATGGCGTATCACCTGTCCCAGGAAGCGCGAGATGGGTTGAGTCAGTATCGCGCCCCTGCTAGTTTTGGACTGTTGCCGTTTCAGGAAGCAGCAGTGCAGATTGCCGCACACCATGTCAGCAAGCGCAATGGAGTGATCATCGGCGATGTAGTGGGGTTGGGCAAAACCCTAGTGGGGACTGCGATCGCCCATCTCTGCGAGGAAGACTATGGCACCAGTACGCTGATTATTTGCCCAAAAAACCTAGAAAAAATGTGGCAGGGTTATATCGATCGCTATGGCTTGCGGGGCAAGGTCGTTCCGATTAGCCGAGCGATTCAGGAATTGCCTAATGTCCCCGCGCGGTTTCGACTGGTACTGATTGATGAAAGTCACAACCTGCGCAACAAAGAGGGCAAGCGGTATCAAGCAATTAAAGACTACATTGAGCAAAGCGGCAGTCGGTGTATTTTGCTGACGGCAACACCTTACAACAAAACCTATCTGGACTTATCGGCTCAGTTGCAATTATTTTTGCGCCCAGATGCCGATTTGGGGATTAAGCCAGAAGCCTATATCCGCAGCATTGGCGGTGAGATGCAGTTTCGCCGTAGACACAGCACTAGCCCCGTGCGATCGCTCCTAGCATTTGAACAGAGCCAGGAACCGGAAGACTGGCAGCAGTTGATGAGTCGATACATGGTGCGACGAACCCGCAGCTTTATCAAGCATACTTACGCCAGACAAGATGGGGAACGGTACTACCTGGAGTTTGCCGATGGACGGCGATCCTATTTCCCGGCTCGTCGTCCTCGCACCGTTCGGTTTGCGATTGGGGAACCGCAGACCGATCCCTATGCTCGGTTGTATGCCGATCGCGTGGTTGATGTCATCAACGCCCTCAACTTGCCTCGCTATGGGTTGGGGTTATACATTGCGCCCCTGCCAAGCCCGATCGCTAGTGCTGAAGAAGAGCAACTGTTAGCCAATCTTTCCCATGCGGGGCAACGGTTGATGGGCTTTTGTCGCACGAATTTGTTTAAGCGATTAGAGAGCAGTGGAGCTGCCTTTATCCAGTCGTTGGAGCGACATATTCTGCGGAATTATGTGTATCTCCATGCGATCGCCCACGACCTCCCTCTGCCAATTGGCACTCAGGATGCAGCATTACTAGATGAAGTGGGCAACGATGAGGATGAAGATTCGCTCTTGAGCCAGGACTGGGAAAGCTCCGAAGATGCGGCTGTGGATGAAGAAGCTATTGATCCACGGCAGAACTTTGCTCAACGGGCAGCAGAGATTTATCGTTTGTATCAAGATCGATACTCTCGTCGATTTAAGTGGATTCGCGCCAATCTCTTTCGTCCAGAGTTGCGGCAAAACCTTCAGCAAGATGCCACCGCGTTGATCGGAATTTTGCAACTGGCGGGAAATTGGAACCCGTTTGAGGATAGCAAACTGGTGGCACTGGTGGATTTACTACAACAGCAACATCCCACCGATAAGGTGCTAATTTTTACCCAATTCGCCGATACGGCTCGGTATCTGGCAACGGCGTTGCAAGCGCAGGGCACCACTCATATTGGGTTGGCGACCGGACAATCGGCGGACCCGACTGCCTTAGCTTGGCGGTTTAGCCCTATTAGTAATGAAAAAACCATCCCAGAAGTCGAGCAATTGCGGGTGCTGGTGGCAACAGATGTGCTGAGCGAAGGGCAAAACCTACAGGACTGTGCCGTAATTCTCAATTACGATCTGCCCTGGGCAATTATTCGGCTGATTCAGCGGGCAGGACGGGTAGACCGGATTGGGCAGCAGGCAGAGGAAATTCTTTGCTACTCGTTTTTGCCTGCGGAGGGGGTGGAGCGGTTGATCAATCTGCGGGGACGGTTGCGCGATCGCCTCAACGAAAATCAGGAAGTGGTGGGCACGGATGAGGCGTTTTTCGAGGATGAGCAAACGCGGGAGATGCTGCTGAATCTCTATAATGAGCGATCGGGAGTGCTAGATGAAGCGGAAGAAGGCGATGTGGATTTGACCTCTGAGGCATTGCAAATCTGGCAAAGTGCGATCGATGCCAACCCTGCTCTGAAAGGCATCATTGAAAAACTGCCCGATGTAGTGTATTCCACGCAAGAGCATGAACCCACGGGAACCGATCCAGAGGGCGTACTAATGTACCTCCGCACGGATAGCGGCACTGATGCTTTAGCATGGGTAGACAAAGATGGCAACAGCGTCACTCAGTCTCAAATGCGAATTCTCCGCATGGCACGGTGCAGCATTGATACCCCGCCCTTGCCGCGCCATCCCCAGCACCATGAGTTAGTCACACGTGGGGCGGAACTGATTGCCGAGCAGACCAAAACGGTGGCGGGCACCTTGGGCAATAAGCGCAGTGCGGCGACGCGGACTTACGATCGCCTGATGGCATACACGCAACACGTCCGAGAAACCACGCCTTTACTGGCAATGGGCACGGAGTGGGAAACCCTGGAACGGGCGATCGAAGAAATTAACCAGCATTCTATGAAGCAAAATGCGATCGCCCGACTGAACCGAGAATTCAAGTCTGGCATTAGCGATGAACAGTTGGCAAAACTGGTGACGTTTCTGCGAGAGCATGATGCCCTGTGTGTGATCAACCCGGAGGAACGCCGCGACGGAGCGCAGATTATTTGTTCGATGGGGTTATTTAGAGGCTAAAACTAAAGAGGAATCTTGGGAAAACTAAATTTATTTTCATCAACCGTTACCCCATGTCACTCAACCGCGCCCGCGCCCAGAAGTACCTCCAGAAGTTTGATTTTGAGTCTTTGTTCATTGAAGAACTGGGATGGGATACCGTCGATCGCGTCACCTTACCCTTTGAAATCGATGGTGAGTTTTTCGAGGTGGTGGCGATCGCCCAAAAGCGCGGCTTTACGGTGTTCAAGTGCATCACCCCTGAGATTCCGGCGCGTCCGCTCAGGGTAAAGCTCGATCGCCAACTGACAGACTACAGCAAATCGCACCTGTTGGTGTTTGGGGATGAGGGCAAGACTCAACAAACCTGGATGTGGGTGCGGCAAGAGCCAGGTAAGCCATTGGCACCGAGGTTTGAGCAATATCAGGTGGGGCAATCTGCCGAGCGGTTGTTGCAGAAGCTAGAGATTCTAGCCATTTCCTACGAAGAGGAACCTGAGTTAACCCACGTAGGAGTAGCACATGGAAAAGTTAAAAAAGCCTTTGATGTTGAAAAAGTCACTAAGAAATTCTTCACTCGGTTTGAAAAGGAACACGGGCAGTTTCTCAAATTTATTGATGGCATTCAGTCAGAATTTGATCGCACTTGGTATGCATCGTTGATGCTGAATCGGCTGATGTTTGTCTATTTTATTCAGAAGAAAAACTTCTTGGATGGCGATAGTAGTTACCTACGAAATCGCATGAAGCGATGCCAAGCGGAATGGGGCACGGATACGTTTCATTCGTTTTATCGGCAGTTTTTGCTGAAGCTGTTCCATGAGGGATTGGGCAAGCCGGGACGCGATGCCAAATTAGACAAGCTGTTGGGCAAGGTGCCCTATCTAAATGGCGGTTTGTTTGAGGTACATCAGCTAGAAGAAAAATATGAGGAGACGATTCAAATTCCTGATGCGGCGTTTGAAACGGTGTTTAACTTTTTTGATGAATACGACTGGCACTTAGACGATCGCCCCCTCCGTAACCAAAACGAAATTAACCCGGATGTGTTGGGCTACATCTTTGAGAAGTACATCAACCAGAAGCAAATGGGGGCATACTACACCAAGGAGGATATCACCGAATACATCAGCAAGAATACAATTATTCCGTTTTTGTTTGATGCGGCTCAGAAGGCTTGCAAGATTGCCTTTAAGCCGGATGGGGCACTGTGGGCGCTGCTGCGGGAGAAGGGCGATCGCTACATTTACGAAGCCGTCCGCCAAGGTGTGGATCTCGAATTACCTGCCGCGATCGCTGCTGGCATTGAGGATGTGTCGCAACGGGGCGGGTGGAATAAGCCCGCAGCAGCAGGATTTGCGTTGCCGACTGAAACTTGGCGAGAACACGTCGCCCGTCGTCAGCGCTGTTTGGAACTGCGGCAAAAGTTGGCGGTGGGGGAAGTCACGGATATCAATGATCTGATTACTCACAATCTGGATATTCGCCAATTTGCTCAGGATGTGATTACTCAGGATGTGATTACCAGTTGCGAAAGTTCGGATTTGCTGAAGGCGCTTTATCAGGCGATCGAGCAAGTCTCGGTGCTTGATCCGACTTGTGGATCGGGGGCATTTCTGTTTGCGGCGTTGAATATTTTGGAACCGCTTTACACGGCTTGTCTAGAGCGAATGCAGGGGTTTGTGGATGAGGACGATGCGCGGCTTTTCCCTCATCCCCTAACCCCTTGTATCTTAAGAATAGAGAGATAGACCGTAACCCCTTGGATGCAAGACATCGTGGAGAAGCTAGGGTCATCTCTCTATGCAAATAGTCAAACTCGAATCATCGGTTGGGACAACTATCTTTGGATGGAGAAGACTTATCTAAGTTGTCTGAGGAACTCTGTAAAGCTCTGAATTTATCAAGTGCTTACATTAACGTAAACCATAGTCAAACAGGGGCGATTCAGATGGAACAATTTAAGCCCCGCGAAGCAAAACCCATCATTGACGAAATCGATCGCGTTCTTGCCCAACACTACGGCTTCACCGCCGAAGAACTCGACTTCATCATCAACTACGACATCAAATACCGCATGGGCAGAGACAATGGAGGGGAGGATTAAACTATATGCCAGCAAAAGACATCTATCACGACAGTTGTAAACAAGCCCTGATCAAAGACGGATGGCACATTAGCCACGATCCCTACAATCTGAAAATTGGGCGGAAAGACCTGTTCATTGATCTGGCAGGTGAAAAACTAATCACTGCCGAAAAAGATACACAGAAAATCGCCGTCGAAATTAAAAGCTTTGTCAGCCCTTCCGAAATTCGAGATCTTGAAACGGCACTCGGTCAGTACATCCTGTATCAAAATATTCTGAGCCGAGTTGCCCCTGAGCGCACCCTTTATCTAGCCATTCGTGATGCCAGCTTCTTAAAGCTATTTGAACAAGAAGTTGGACAAATTCTCTTAGAAAACCAAGTTTTAAAGCTGATCACATTTAATCCTAACCAGGAGGTTATCACTCAATGGATCGACTAAATGCTTACCGCCAGATTATCCGTAATACCCTTAAACCCTACGCTGAGATTGATTATGCTAACGTCAACGTCAAAAATCGGGCTGCTTTTGACCCTGAAACCGATCAATACATTATCCTGTCCGAAGGCTGGGATCAGCAACAGCATCTGCATAGTGTTTTGCTGCACATTGAGATTATTAATGGCAAAGTTTGGGTGCAATATGATGGAACTGAAGACGGCGTGACCGATGAACTGCTTCAAGCCGGCATTCCTAAAGAAGATATTGTTCTCGGCTTCCATGAGCCTGAAGTCCGACCGCATACAGGATTTGCCATTGCTTAATCAGAACCCATCATTGACGAAATCGTCGGCGCAGCCTCTCTCTCCTGTGGAGAATTGCGTCCTTGCCCAACACTACGGCTTTACCGCCGAAGAACTCGGCTTCATCATCAACTACGACATCAAACTATTTCTCGCTGTTCCAGATATCGCCTACAAAACATTCTTTCAAAAAGAATTTCCGCGCATGGTTATTCAACAGTATGAACTTGAACTCTTCGTTTATGACATTGAAAATGAGGTGATCGTCTCATGGCAAGTCTAGAAAAACTCCAAACTTATCAAACCATAATCAAGCAACTGCTTAGCAATATGCTGCCTACAAACCATCTTATGGTGATATTGAAATTCAGACGGTGCTTGATACTGAACACGATCATTATCAGGTAGTTGCGATCGGCTGGGACAAAAAAGAGAGAATCTACGGCTGTTCAATTCATCTAGACATTAAAAACGAGAAAATTTGGATTCAGATTAACAACACTGAATTAGATATTGGTCAAGATCTGGTTGAGAGAGGTATCCTCAAAGAAGATATTGTCATTGGGTTTCAACCGCCTTATTTGCGCCAATACTCAGGCTATGCAGCAGTTTAAGCCCATCATTGACATGAATATACCTGCCACTACTCTAGAGTTGCAAACCCTTACCCCTAACGATTCTGATTATCCGGTAGCACTCACAAACTGCACTGCCTTCAAAAGCCCCCCCACATTGAGCGCGATCGGCAATCTCAGCCTGATTCAAAAACCTGCGTTTGGCTCTGCCGTACCGAAGGTAGTCGCCCTCTTCTGCTCTATCAAATGCCCTGGCGACCTCATCCTCAAAACCTACGACCTCGCTCAGAGCTTGCGAGATGCAGGAATTCCTGTCATCAGCGGTTTCCACACCCCGATCGAACAAGACTGCCTCAAAATTCTGCTGCGTGCCACCCAACCAATTATCTATTGTCCTGCCCGCAGTATTCACAACATTCGCTTGTCCTCCGAGCAAAAACAGGCAATTGGCGAAAATCGCTTGCTCCTCATCTCGCCCTTTAATGCCAGCTATCCTCGCGCTACGCCTGAACTTGCCGCAAAACGCAATGAAATGATTGGGGCGATCGCTCACACCATCTTTGTCGCCTACGCTGCCCCTAACAGCAAAACCTTAGCATTTGCCCAACGCCTGATCGCAGCCGGAAAATCTGTGGTTACCTTTGATAGTTCCAGCAACTCATTATTACAAGAGCAGGGCATCGTTGGTTTGGGTGTGGATGCGATCGTGCAACGCTGCTTAGACGAGAGAGAGTTCGCTACATCCACTGATTGAGTCACGTTGGCGAAGTCTGCCGCAAGGCTTAAGGTTTTGCTCCCCTCTCAAACACCCCCACTCTAAAACAGGTTTGTATCCAAGGAAATTACCTGGTCGGGTGCCAGAATGCCTCCAGCTGTGACCACTTCCAGTCTTCCAGTTTCTTGGGGATACTGTATTTTGACTTTGGAGATCGCCGCCTCAATTCCAGTTTCTTGAACGATGTAAATCTGTGTTTCACCTCGCAGCACCCATATCGGCTTAGACCATGTATGTCGGGGTTGAAGTACTGCTTTATAAATAATCTGATGGCTCCACTGAATCAGTTGTTCTAAGGTATCTTCAGAGAAAAAATTAGCAATTTGTGATTGAAATAGTTCTCTGAGTTGCGCTGTTGAAATATGCTCTGGGACATTTGTTGAATCTAATAAAGATGCAGAACTTGAAGAACTGTCTAGGGATTGCACAACCAAAGATTCAAGCCGACGTTGAATCTGGGTTGTAATGGAATCAAAGTCCGGCTCCATCAGAATGTGCCCTAAGTGCTCTCGCAACAGACGCTTCAATTGCTCATCGTCAAGAGCAACCCCGCGAGTGCTGAAATAACCCGAAAGCCCCTTTCCCAAATCCCGTCCGCAACCCACCTCGCCATTGGCAGCGTCCTCGGCTTCAATCAGCTCTAGCAGACGCTGATGACGATCTGCTTTGTCCGAGGTGGCTTTTGGCTGGGCAGGAATCGATTGAGTCATAGGTCGTCTATCCTCAGCGTCTCGAAGTAAACGAGGTTATCGGGTTCTTCAGGGTCAGGACCGCAATTAAGCAACCCAATTCTCAGCTTTCTATAGAATCCTAGCGCACCTGGAAGGGCATGTAACCCAATTCTGCCTTGATAACCCAGTTCACGGCTGCGGGCGATCGCAAAATCTACCAGATTACCCCCAACGCCTTTGTAGGTCGGCGGGTTTGTGATGGCAGGTCGGTTCCAAGGAGCGGTTGCCAAGGCACTGATGTATACTAACCGCCGTCGCAACTGCGATTCAATCAGACAGCGTTTTTTCAAGACATCGAGCATGATCAATCCTTGAGTGATCCCCTCGTACTCGATAGCATACAACTCATCGCCGGGAAGAAACTTAGACCGACGGCTCTTGCCCACCCGGGTCCAATACTCGTCATCTTGACTACTTTCCTCCAAAATTGGCTCCCACAAAGTTCTGGCATCCTCAAGGTGCCGATCAGTCACCTCTGTCAGGATGGCATCAATGACCTGTTGGTCTTGAATTTGAAGTAGCTGAATGGTGCGATTCAATGGGGCGGGAGGAGTTGAACAACGGCTCTCATCATAAGGCTTTGAGGCTTATGATTTGCCTATCCAAAAATCAAGAGCCTATTTTTACCGACTTGCCTAAAAATCAGAACAATTGTACTATTACAATCAAAGTACCCACTCCTACTAAATGCAGCGCCCATCTCCTCACCTGAAACTTCTTGCATACCTGAAAGATTACATTCAACTTCACGGTTATTCTCCAGTAATTGATGAAATGATGGCAGCAATGGAGAAACCGCGTGGCGCGATTCAGAACAGCCTCAAATATCTGGAACGAGAGGGTTATATTGAACGGCGGTATGGAAAAGCCCGTGCAATCCGAGTTTTGAAGCCAAACCAAGGTGGTGTTCCGATTTGGGGAACGATCGCCGCAGGTTACCTCAGTGAAGTATTCACCGATCGGCGAGAGATGCTACCTATTTCTAGTCCCAGGCTAAGACCAGGAGACTTTGCGCTTCAGGTTGCTGGAGACAGCATGATTGGCGACCACATTCTAGACGGTTCATTTGTAGTCATGCGCCCTGTGCTCGATCCAGATGTATTAAAGAATGGAGACATCGTTGCAGCATGGGTAGAGGGTCAAGGTACCACCTTGAAGCACTTCTACCGCAATGGCAACGAAATTTCATTAACGTGAGTTCGACGAACGGAAGGTAGCGCAAAAAGAAAGCTGAGACTACGTTTGAAAGAGTTGTAAAATTCCT
>NZ_WVIE01000043.1 GCF_010091945.1 Myxacorys almedinensis A | reverse complement strand
CCTGACATTGCTGTTTTTCTCCACACGGCAGAACCCATTCTCTCATTTGTCTCTCCCTTTTTTCAATTTGGTATAAAAGCGAGGCAACTAACGCAGGCGTTTCATTTTTTTGAGACATAAAACTTATAGTGAAGGTGAGAGGAATTAATTGCGAGCGACCGGGGTAAAGTCAAAGCCTGCCCCTGAGCGATTGCCCGGAACGACGTTAACGAGTTGAATGCCAGCATTGCGATCGCCCGATGGCAAAAATCGCACGGTTTGAGATGCCCCTGCTGCTGAGAAGGTTGAGGCTGACAGGGCTTGCTGAATGCCTTGCCGAGTCGGGTTTTGTCGGAGTGCCGCGATTAACGCTTGGGTTGCATCGTAAGCGATCGCGGATCGCCAATTTACATCTGCACCCCAAAGCTGGCGCGACCTGCGCGCAAACGGCGATCGGGGATCGCGTTCAATATGCCAAGGCACCGCGACCACCATGCCCTCGGCTTGCTCTCCGCCAACTTCCAAGGTTTTGGGGGCATAGACATCATCTCCCCCCAATAAAAGGCTCCGCTTTCGATTTACCTGTACGACTTGTAATGCCTTATCCAGGGTTCCTGTGTTAGCTGCCAGCATCAACGCCTTAGCGCCAGATTTGAGGGCTTGGTCTACCGCTCTTGCGGCACTAAAATCAGCGCTCGACAAATCAAATTCATTAGAAACTTGCCCCCCGGTGAGAGACACAGCGGTAACAAATTCAGACTTGAGCGACTGACTGTAAGCACTTTGAGAATTAAAAAAAACGGCGACAGTGGGCTGCTGTAGGGTTGTTGCAGCGTAGTCGGCTAGTGCCCGTGCGGCGACATAATCACTGGGAACTGTGCGAAAGACATATTGCCCAAAGCCTGACAGTTTTACAGTGGTGCTAATGGGCGAGATACTGACGAGTTGATTGGTGTTATAGACACTGCCTGCTGCAAGGCTAACATCACTGGCATAATGCCCTACGACGCCCAGAATGTCTGAGGTCTGAACAAACGCCCTGGCGATTTGTTGGGCAAGGTCAGGGTCGTTATCGTCGTTTGCGATCGCGACTTTTAGCCCCGCGCCATTGATCCCTCCCCCTCGATTGAGGTCATTTTGGGCCTGCGCCACGCCCCGCAAAATCTCGGCAGAGCCTGCCACATCGGTTTTAATCGGGACGGCAACCGCGATCGTATAGGCTTTCCGTTGTCCAATTCGGGCGTTATTAAGGTAAATCAGCGTCTCTGGGGCATTGCTGTGTTTCTGCATTGCCGACTCTAACAGAGGGACAGCATCGGCATATCGAGCGGCTGCGATCGCGCTTACCCCGGCTTGCTTGAGAGAATTAAATTCTGGATTCGACGATTCCGAAGGCAAGAGAATGCGCTCTCCCTGGCTGATTCGGTCTTGTAAGGAACCCTGTGGGCTGAGCGTCGAGGCGTTGTCATCAAATCGCAGCCCTGAGCGCTGGCTAAACCACCAAAACCCGCCGCCTAATAAGCCTGCGGTTACCAACAGCGAAACGAGCAAGGCGCGGGTTTCATTTTTTTGAGACATAGGTTTACAGAATTCTGGAAATGAGCTTGTAAATGAGGTTGAACAAAATGGCGATCGTGACTACCGCTAGTCCTCCCACAATCGCCAGAAACAGCACGTTGATAAACGAACTGCCTAACGCCACAAAGGCTGAGGCTCGATGCAGTTGCCCAAAAAATCCGACGATGCCAAACGTCACGGCTGCTAAAATAACCAAATCAATTTTTTCAATGACTCGCAAGCGCTGTGCCAGCACCAAAATGCCCAGCAAAATCAGCCAAAAGCCTCCACTAATCCAGGTGGTTCCCAGCAGGCTCACGAGCGCGATCGCAATTAGCCCCCCTTCAAACCCAGTAAAAAGGGCGCCGCCTAAACTTTCGACCAAAGGAAAGGGCGGCAGTGCTGATTTCCGACGAACCGGCGGAGCCACGACCGGTGCGGCAGCAGGGGGCGGAGCCGATGGAGCCACGACAGCCGCCGCCGGTTTGGCAGACAAAGCCGCTAGCGCTGCTTGTGCCGATGGCAAGCGCTGGCTTGGGTTGGCAAGCAGCATCTGGTCGAGAACCTGTGCTAATAGACGACTGGGCGTCGCAAACGCCTGCCACTTCCAGGTGTTGCTGTAAGCATCAAATAACTCGTTGTGCTGTTTGCCAGTGAGCAACATGACGCAAGTTGCTGCCAGCGCGTACAGATCGGTCGAGGGATAAACTTGCCCACCTGCCATCTGTTCAGGGGGGGCATAGCCGATCGAATAAATTCCTGTAGAAGAATTGGCATTTCCAGCAGCTTTCGTTGCGTATTTCACCGCTCCAAAATCGAGCAGATAAATCCGCCCATTGCGGTGACGCATAATGTTTGATAGCTTGATGTCTCGGTGGATTGAGCCATTCTCATGCACAAATTTGAGAATCTTCAGGCATTCCTTGAGAACTTTGACAACCTCTGATTCCGAAAATTTCCCCTGTCGAAGAAATTCTTCTTCGAGGGTTTGCCCATCGATAAATTCTTGAACCAAATAAAAAAACTTATCATCTTGCTGGGTGGAAGCGTTGGCAACTGAGAGTTCAAAAAATGCAAATAAATCAGGAATTTGAGGATGTTCTCGTCCTAGTTGTTCTAGCGCTTCTGCCTCCCGCTCAAACAAATCTTGAGCAATCTTAAGCTGTGGGGCGCTGAGATTGCCCGACGGCTGAAACTGCTTGATCACACACGGACGAAAGCCTGGAGTGTAGCGATCGCGCCCCAAAAATGCTGCTCCAAACCCACCGCGCCCCAACAGTCTCACCGGCAAATATCGCCCCACCAATATCAACGGCATTCCACAATTCGTGCAAAACTTTTGCTGAACCGTCTTTAGGGTTGCGGCATCATCAAGGTCAGGAAACACATTAGTCGGTCGAGAACAACCCGGACGGGTGCAATGAAGCTGCATAACACAGGAAGAAGGATTTGAGATCTAACTTAACTCAAGATCAAATAGGTGGCACTATTTTTTAGTATTGTGCAATCCTTGTGGCTTATCCTACAGATTACTCTGGGGCGCTCGTCTCACCCTGTTTTTTAGATTGCTTTACCCTTCCCCGTCAGATATTCCTCGATTGTTAGTTGCCGCTTGCAGCATTGCTTTCAAGCTCTGAGGCTCAGGGTAAGTTTTAGCTTCTCGGCGCTCAAAGCTGACTGTACGAGTTGTAAATTTAGGCAAAATTTCTCGACAAAAGGCATCAGCCGCTTTAGAACGATAGCGATTTGGATTGATAATCACTGATAGCGTTCGCTTTACCACTACGTCGTCAATCTTGGCGCGATGCAACATTCCCATCTGGAGTTCTTTCTCGATCGCAGAAACCGAAACAAACGATGCTCCTAATCCAGACTGCACTGCATTTTTGATCGCTTCGATCGAGTTCAGTTCCATCTCAATTTTGAGGCGGCGAGTCTCAATTCCGCAGCGTGCCAACACCTGATCAATCACTTTGCGGATCGTCGATTGAGAATCGAGCGCGATGAATTGCAATCGATACAAATCATCTTTCTGAATCGTCTCTGTCCTCGCGAGAGGGTGGGTTGGCGGCAAAATCAGCGCGAGTTCGTCCTCTGCATAGGGAATAATTTCTAAAGAATCTTGAAGTTCCGGAGAAATTTCACCCCCAATAATTGCCAAATCAATTTGACCGTTTGCCACACTCCACGAGGTGCGCCGGGTGGAGTGGACATGCAACTGCACTGCTACATCTGGATATTGCTGCCGAAACAGCCCAATCATGCGCGGTAACAAATAAGTTCCCGTCGTCTGACTTGCACCGATGATCAAGGTGCCACCCTGGAGGTTCTGCAAATCTTCTAGCGCTCGACATGTTTCTTGACACAACGTCAAGATTTTCTCGCCATAGCTCAGGAGCAGATGTCCTGCCTCGGTCAGTTGTGCCCGTCGCCCCCCGCGATCGAACAGCGGCACATCTAGCTGACGCTCAAGATTTTGCACCTGCAAACTCACGGCAGGTTGCGAAACATATAAACTATCGGCTGCGCGCTTAAAGCTCCCCTCAGTGGCGATCGCTTTGAGAATGCGTAACTGATCCAAAGTGAAAGGAAGGTCAGACATACGGCTTAACCAGAAAAGTGTGTAAGGAGCGTGGCGTAGAAAATGAACTCAGTAGATTAACGTTTTGATCGAAAACTATTAGCTAAAACGACCAATCGTCTAGAAAAAATAGTTAAGAAAAATTACAAGTTGGTCTAATTGGCAAAATCTCCTAAAGCGCCAGATGTAGCAAGCACTATATAAAAACTCGAGCGAAAGAAGCTATGCATGAGGGGGTTGTTAGGGACTTTCTGAATTTACCAGGAATTGCGGGAATTGCTCTCATTCATGGGCGATCTCCTGAAAACTTGCAAGGAGAATCGTATCCTGTTTTCTACAGTCTTGATCCCGCCTTTCAATGGGATCAGAAGGAGCATCTCTCGCAAGATATTTTCCAAGTCCTCGCAACGATTCCGGACGGGTTTACGTTATTTGAGTTCCACTTTTCTATCTATCAAATTCAGATCCATCGATTAAGCTCAGCACAGCGTTCTACCCCAACAGACGTAGAGCCTGTGCTATTAGTGATTGCTCACGATCGCATCGATGAGCGCTATCCGATTGGGCTTGAAATGCTCAAAACTTCCATCTGTGACAACCTAAACGGTGTATTAACAGGGCTGAACGTGGCAATGGGTGGCGCGTCTAGTGATGACAAGAGCACTGATGTCTCCTTGGCTTTGGCTCCTTCTATTGCTGACATTCTAGGTATGCTCAATCGCCTTTCTCAGTTGACGAAGCCCTATCTGGGCACCGCCGTGATTGTGAATTATCTGAAGTCGAGCCGTTCTGAGGTCGCATGGTTGCAGCAATTTTCTATCGATCGTAGTGCCCAAATTCATTTCTCTGGAGACCCCTCCCAAATCGAACGTGCGCTCACCCCTCAAGAACATCAGTGGATTCGGGACTGGGTTACTGCCTTTGTTCGCCGGTGTTCTCACGTTGTGCGAGACTTCGGCACTCTAGTCGAACAGGCAGCACTCGACGAGGCTTAAAACAGTCTTTTACTGGGTTAATTATCCATCATGGCTAAAACCGTCAGGCTCGAGCCAATCGCTCAAGAAACTTCCGTCGAAACAAACGGTAATCTTCTTTCTGTTCTCATCAATAAAGATCTAGATGTTTTGCGAGAATGCGGCGGACGTGGCATGTGTGCTACCTGTCACGTATACGTCAAAGAAGGCATGGAGTGCCTGACGCCGATCGATCGGCGAGAACGACGCACCCTAGAAGTGATTACGTCATGCAAACCAAATTCCCGGCTTGCTTGTCAATCTAGAGTCTTACAGAGCGGCGTGGTGGTTGAACTGCCGCCTGGTATGTACATCAATTCCATCAAAGATATTGAAGCTCTCATTGGTCGTCGAGCAGAGCAAGATCTGCTTCATCCTCTGACTGGGCAAGTGCTGGTAGAAGCCGGAAAACTGATTACCCGCTCAATGCTCAAGAAAATTGAAGATACAACCGATCTCAACTTTGCATCCTACTTATCCAACTCGTCAGGAATCTGATGAGCGGGTCTGTTACTGCCGTTCAGCAATAGGGAACATTGCATAGCAACCATTTACCAGTACCGGCACTATGTTGAATCAAATTCAACGCCTCAGTCAAGCCACTGAAGGACGCTACGCCACCGATGAAGAATTGAGTTTTTTGGCGGACTATGGGCGATCGTTTGACTTGCGCGTGCAAACCTACCAAAAACTGCAAGCCTCTGAAGCGCTGATTGTTCAGCAGGTGCAAGCCAAAATGAAGGCAATGGATGCGACGCTGTTTCAAAGCGGGCAAGAAGATATCACCAATAAGTGGAAACGCGACACGCTGCGGACATTTCGCTATGCGGCGGCAGCGATGTTGGCAGATGATCCAGAAACGTTGCGAGAGCGCTTTTTATTCTGGTTTCAAACCATTATGCGGGCATTTGGTGCTCAGCGGAGTTGCGGTGTTACCTATACCGTGATGCAAGAGGTGGTGAAGCAGCATCTGATCCCACCTCAAGCCAATCTCATTTTGCCGATTCTCGAAGTCAATCGCAGAATGCTAGGCACGGTGTAGTCGGCGATGGAACCCGAACCGGCGAATCCTGAATTGGCTGCCGTTGAGGTTAGTTCTATTAAGTCACGGGCACACTGAGGTCAACCTCTTGAGGTCGGCTTTGCTGGGATTTTTATTGTTAAACGTTGTCTAAAAAAGCTTATGGCAAACCTTTTGTGGAGCGGAGCTACCGCACCTTCTCACCAGACATTAACAAAGCTCAAAAATCCGAAAAAGCACAACCACTATGGATTTAAGGAGTTCTTTCAGTTTGATGCTACTCAGGGCACGATCGTCGATTGGAACGACAGCCAAAACATTCTGACCACGGAAGATTTCATTATTGGTCTGGTAGAAGGGCTAGAAGAAGAAGTCGGAGATGCTTCTGCTGCCACGATGTACACGATCGGGTGCGAGTGGGGGCAAAAAGACGCTTTTTTCTTTGAAAAATGGTTTGAGAAAGAGTTCGATCGCGGCATTCGGCAAACCAATTTGCTGTTTCTCCTTGAAACCTGGTGGTGGCCGTTTACCGCCCAAGGGTGGGGACGCTGGGAAATTGATTTGGGTGAGCGCAAGCAAGGATTTATGTTCATTAATATTTTTGATTCTGCGGTAGCTCGGACGCTCGGAGATGTGGGCAAACCTGTTTGCTACCTCTACGCTGGGCTATTCGCCGGCTTCTTCACCGAGCTTGTCAGAAAACAGCTTAGCTGCATTGAAATTCAGTGCTACTCAATGGGTGAAACCTATTGCAAGTTTCTCTTGGGCGGGCAAGAACGCATTGATGCTGCCTCTTTTTGGCTAAATGAAGGGGCAACCGCAAGAGATATTGAAAAACGGCTGAAATCGGGGGAACTGCGATGAATTACGCGGTTTTATTTCCGACGAACGATCAGCACCTCCAGGATACTCAGCATTGGCTTCAGGCTCCCGTTCAAACCTTTTTTGCGACGTGTAATTGGGAGGATCGCTCTCTAGAAGAGCAAGAACTCAGACTATCTGCGATCGCAAATCCTGACTTAACCAGCGAAGATAGACCTCTGATGCTGAGTTTGAAGGTAAGTCAATTTTTTGCGGCGGTGAATTGGGACGGGCTTTCGCTCTCTAGGTCTGTGCCCGTTCTAGAGGAGCCGCCAGCGCTCGGTGCTAGCGATGCAGATGGCTTTACCCTCACCGATTTTTCTGACCTATTTTGATGCTGTGTATTTTGCTCTTCTACTCGTGTGACGCTTATGCAACCCCCATTTGATGCCATTTTCGACGAAGCCGAACATCGCTACCTCAAGCCAGACGAACTGCAAGAGATGAGGCAGTATGTCTTTTCGTTGAAAGACCGCGTTAGCACCTATCAGATGATCCGCGATCGCGAGCTATCCCTGATGCAACAAGTCGCCGATCAGATCCAGTACACCATGCCCGATGCTGAGCTTGCCGCTCTAGAGCGCAGCTTAAAAAATGCAATGTTGAGCCTTCGCTACTGCTCGATGGGCATGGTGCTCAACGATCCAAGTTTCGTGCAAAACCGCCTGTTGGGTTGGCTCAGCGACTCAATGCAAATTCACAATTCCAGCGCGATCGATAGGGCTGTGTTTCGTCTGATAGTGCAGCAGCTAGCTCAAGTCCTGACTAGTCAGCAAATGGAATTATTTCAACCGTTCTTAAATCTTGCCCAAGCAGTGCTGCCTGCTCCTGTTGAAGAAGAAATGCTGACTGTTGCCGGTATGTTCTAAACCTTGCGCTATTGATCATTCACCCGTTAGCCTACCTGTCCTATGATTTCTGTTGCTGACCTTCTGACCAATGATCGAATTCCCGCCAACTACTACGCCAATGAGGTTTACGTGCGGGGCGACCTAGAAATGGGATTGCTCGAAAGTCGGCGCGGCGATCGCTTGTTGGCGATTCCAGAAACGCTGATTCAAGCGATCTATGCTGGACTCACCAAAGAGACAGGGCAGGCATCTCGGCTCGTGTTGTTTAACTGTGGGCGCTGGTGGGGCAAAAATTTCTTCAATCGGTTCCGAGATGAAGTCAGCGACTACTACGAAATGCCTCTGGTCGATATGTCGATGGCAGAATTTCTGCAAGCGCTCAAGCAATGTTGGATGACTTATGGCTTAGGCAAACTTGATCTCGATCAAAGCTATCACCATCGAGGCTTTCTAGTCATTACCACCTGGAACTCTGCCTTTATTCGGCAGGCACCCAAATCGCAATTACCTGCTGGTTTTCTCGAAGCTGGAATTTTGTCTGCTGTGTTTAGCCAGCTTGCCGGACGAGAATTACACTGCGTCCAAACGAGTTGTGAATCGTTAGGCTCTGATTGCAACCGATTTGTGATTGGGTTGCAAAAGCGGTTAGATTCTGCCGAAGCGATGGTTGAAAAACAACTCGATCACGAATCCATCATGCCCAGGCTATGTGCTTAGTATCCTTTTCGTAGCGTCTTGTGTCGGGTGTCCTACGTGTCTAACCATGGGCTTCAGCGCTGTTCTGCCTCGCTAACCCAATCCAAATACAGACTCCTCGGTTTGATTGGACAGGGGCAATTTGGGCGCGTTTACTGCGCCATTCATCGAACGACTGGAAAACTTGTTGCCCTCAAACGGTTGGATCGCGATCGCTTCCCAACTCACCAGTTTTTACGCGAACTCCGGTTTTTGCTCACCTTGCAGCATCCCAACATTGTTGCGTGTGAAGCCTTAGAACATATCGGGGAGAAGCGCTATCTCGTGATGGAGTACTGCGAAGGCGGCACGCTCCGGAATTTGATGGAAACCCATGCAAAGCTACATCCTGTGCTTAGCGCCAAGCTGATTGCGGATGTTCTATTGGGGGTTGAGCACGCCCACAGTCACGGGATCGTCCACTGTGATATTAAGCCAGAAAATATTTTGCTCAGTCTCGATCCAACGGGATGGACGGCTCGAATTTCAGATTTTGGCATTGCCCGCTTTAGCCAAGATCTGGCTTCAGAACAAGCAAGCATCACTGGTTCGCCAGCATACATGGCTCCAGAGCGATTTTATGGGCAATATTCTAACTCTACGGATTTGTATGCGATCGGAGTTTTGCTGTTTGAAATGTTGGTTGGCGATCGCCCATTCTCAGGGTCACCGACGGAGTTAAGGTCGGCGCATCTCAATCAGCCTGTTCAGATTCCACAAGCTATTTCTGAGCCATTTCGATTGGTAATTTTAACAGCACTGCAAAAGCTGAAGGCTCGGCGCTTTCATTCTGCGGCTCAAATGTTGGTAATGGTGAAGCAGGCGGCTTCTAGTTTGGGGTTAGAGCAAACAGCAGGAATGTGGGCAACCCCTGCCGAGATTTCTAGCCAAAATTTAACCCAAGCGCCTGGTCTGGCTACTGCAAAGTTGCGCTCTGCGCTGGTTGTCCGAACAGAAAGGCTGCGCCATAAAATTCAGCGCATTGCTGTAATGGATCATGCGCCCTTGCCGGACTCGTCTGGAGATAGACAACCCACCCCTAGCTCTTTAACCCGTGTGTCGATGCTGTTGCTAAGCGAACCGGCTGCCTCTCAAACTCAGGATGGGAGGCAGAGCGGTCAGTTGTACTGGCGATCGCAGGGGATGGATCTGCGCGCTTCGGGTCAGCGATCGGGAGAAGATCTTCAGATTGCGGCAATCTCAGAGCCAATTCTCGACTTGGTAATGCGCCCTCAAGGCTGTTTTGCAGTGACGGCGCGATCGCTCTATTTTGTGGGAAAAACGCTCCATCTGCTCCAACAGTTTGATCAGCCTCATGGGATGGCGCTCGACCCTCAAGGCGGCTGGGTCGCCACGATATCGCAGGCTGTAGAGTCCTCTACATTTGGTGTTTGGCGTCTTCCCCGCTCAATCCCTGTAGCGCCGCTAGAGTGTGTGGCAAGAACCCGATCACCGTCGGAGGGTGTTGTTAAACTGGTTGCCCTCGATTCTCGCCACATTGCCGCCCTGTCGCGATCGCACTACTCCCTAGAAACAAAGGTGGATCTGTTTAGCCGTCGGGGGCAATGCTTTGGGTCGCTAACCTTGCCGCTCGCGTGCCAGAGTGAGGATGCTTTGCAGTTCCCCTTCGGAATAGTCGCCTTGACCAGTGCCTACCGATTTGCGGCAATTGAGGCTCAGCACCCTTACTCAGTGCTGTTCATTCGTGCCAGACCGCTCAAGCTGACCCGAATCGGGATCAACCTGATGCCCCGGTTTCTCGCCGCAATTCCCAACGGCGTGGTTGCCGTGAGTGCGCTGGGGCAAATAGCGGTTTTAGATCACGATGGGGACGTGTTGGGTCAGGGCGAGATTGATGGTGCTCCGAGTGCGATCGTGGCGGTGGGCAAAACCGGGTTGCAGATTGCAACCTGGGATCAGGGGCAGGGAAAGCTCTACACGTTAGATCTGACCTGCTTCGGCGCGTGATGATCCCCTCCATTGGCAGCAAAGCGGTAAGCTGTAACCTATACCAACTCCACTTTTCTTAATTCGTTCTATGGTGTTTGATTGGTTTACGCCGAGCCATTTTGTGATGTTTGGGCTATTGGTTGGGTTTGCGATCACTCATAGTGGACTCGCCGCCCTCCGCCCTTGGGCAGAAAAAAGAATTGGGGCGCGTCCCTACCGAGTCTGCTTTGCGCTCATCAGTCTGGGCATTGCCGTACCGATGATTATTTATTTCTTCAATCATCGCTACGATGGCTTGCAGCTTTGGGATGTGAGGGGCATTTCTGGCGTTGGTGCGATCGTGTGGATTTTGTCGGCAATCTCGTTTCTCTTCTTGTATCCGGCAACCTTCAATCTCCTAGAAGTGGCGGCAATTCAAAAGCCTCAGGTCCACCTTTTTGAAACCGGAATTATCAGGATTACAAGACATCCCCAAATGGTGGGTCAGGTGATTTGGTGCATCGCTCACACGCTCTGGCTGGGCACGACCTTTGCCATGGTCACGTCCTTTGGGCTGGTTTTACATCATCTGTTTGGCGTCTGGCATGGCGACCAACGGCTTGCCACACGGTATGGAGCGGCATTTGAAGCGGTGAAAACCCGAACTTCAATTGTTCCATTTCTTGCCATTATGCAAGGAAGACAAACCCTCCACTGGGCAGAGTTTTTGCGCCCTGCTTACGTAGGAGTCGCTGCATTTGTTGGATTATTTTGGTGGCTTCACCCTATTTTGATTGATGCAACCAGCAACGTAGCCTGGTAGCATGATCCCAAGCGTTAGTAAAACTCATTAAATAGGACTATGCAATCAGGTATTAGCGAGCAGACTTTCAGAGATGAAGTTCTTGAGTCTTCTACTCCTGTTCTTGTCCATTTCTGGGCACCTTGGTGCAGCGTCTGTCGCCTGATTGAGCCGTCGCTAAACCAGCTTTTGGCAGACTGGGGCGGGCAACTGAAGCTGATCGGGATCAATGCAGATGAAAATCTCAGGCTGGCAAGCAGCTACCGAATTGCTACGCTGCCAACGGTCATCCTGTTTCAGGGGGGGCGGGTGCTGCATCGGCTAGACAGCTACCAAAAGCGCGATGAGCTACGGCTGGTTCTTCAAGAGATATTGATTTTAAAAAATAAGCAGCCTCAGTCCCTTCCTCATTAGGTCAGAATTCGAGAGGTCAGAATTCGAGGTCAAAGTTAGGCGAGATGGCTTTATGGCAAGGGCTTGTGTTAAGTACGATCGCTCTTTTTCTAGCCCAAATTCTTAAAATAATCCAGCGCTTTCGCCCATCTCTTTACCGATGTTGACTATAAACAGATTGGAAAACTCTTAAGACAGAGGCAGTCACTAGGGATATCCTTAACCTTGAGTCTAGGGTGTCCACAGTCTGAGAAATTGACTACCCTGGATAGTAAAGAAATCTAAACTAGGCGTGAGTGATGGAATTCATATATCAGTATGCCTGGCTTATCCCAGTTCTGCCCTTAGCAGGGGCAATGCTGGTGGGTTTAGGGCTGATTACATTTGGCAAAGATATCAACCGACTCCGGAGCGTGAACTCGGTGTTCATCGTGTCGCTGATTGGGGCGGCGATGACCTTCGCATTTGGTTTGTTCTGGAGTCAGCTACAGGGACATGCCCCGTATACGCGATCGTTTGAGTGGGCGGCTGCCGGAGATTTTCATCTGACGATGGGGTATGTGATTGATCCCCTCTCGTCGCTAATGCTGGTGATTGTGACGACTGTAGCCCTGTTGGTGATGATCTACACCGATGGTTACATGGCGCATGATCCGGGGTATGTTCGGTTTTATGCCTATCTCAGCTTGTTCAGTTCCTCTATGTTGGGCTTGGTGATCAGTCCAAACTTAGTCCAGGTCTATATTTTCTGGGAACTGGTGGGCATGTGTTCGTACTTGCTGATCGGGTTTTGGTATGACCGGAAGGCGGCTGCCGATGCTTGTCAAAAAGCTTTTGTGACCAACCGAGTGGGAGACTTTGGGTTGCTACTCGGCATCTTGGGGCTATATTGGGCGACCCGCAGCTTTGACTTTGGAATGATTGGCGAGCGCCTTCAAGATCTGGTGGCGACAGGATCAATCAGTGGATTTCTCGCAGCACTGTTTGCGATTTTGGTCTTTTTAGGACCGGTGGCAAAGTCAGCACAGTTTCCTTTGCATGTTTGGCTGCCGGATGCGATGGAAGGTCCAACCCCGATTTCGGCGCTGATCCATGCGGCAACGATGGTGGCGGCAGGGGTCTTTCTGATTGCCCGGATGTTCCCGGTGTTTGAGGGCATTCCGGCGGCGATGAGTGTGATTGCCTGGACAGGGGCATTTACGGCGTTTTTGGGAGCTACGATCGCGATTACCCAAAACGACATCAAGAAGGGCTTGGCCTATTCCACTATGTCTCAGTTGGGTTACATGGTGATGGCAATGGGCGTGGGCGCATATAGTGCGGGTCTGTTCCATCTGATGACTCATGCTTACTTCAAAGCCATGCTGTTCTTGGGATCGGGATCTGTGATCCACGGTATGGAGTCGGTTGTGGGGCATGACCCCGCTTACGCGCAAGATATGCGAATGATGGGCGGTTTGCGAAAATATATGCCGATGACCGCCATTACGTTTTTGATTGGGACGCTGGCAATTTCGGGGATTCCGCCTTTTGCCGGGTTTTGGTCGAAGGATGAAATCTTGAGTTCGGCGTTTGCTGCGAATCCGTTGCTTTGGCTGATTGGCTATGGAACGGCTGGGGTCACGGCGTTCTATATGTTTCGCATGTATTTCTCGACGTTTGAAGGCAAATTTCGAGGGACAGATGCCAATGTGAAGCAAACTATTCGCAATGAACAGCTTCAGAATATGGGGTTGGCGTTTGGTCCGGGTGCGATGGACCCTAGAGAACTGACCATGGACGCGCCTTTGGGTGAAACCGTTGATCCCGGACAGGATGAGCATCACGCCCATGAGCCGCACGAGTCGCCCTTGACGATGACGCTGCCGCTGCTAATTTTGGCGATTCCTTCGACGCTGATCGGCTTGGTGGGCACGCCGTTCGCCAACTATTTTGAGGCATTTATTCATGCGCCGGGTGAAGTAGTGCAATTGGCATCTGAAGCGGGGCAGGAAACCTTGTCTGAGTTTTATGTGATGGCAGGGAGTTCTGTTGGGATCTCACTGATTGGGATCTCGCTGGCGGTGCTGATGTATTTGTCGCGGAAACTTGATCCAGGCGCGATCGCAGCCAAGATTCCCTTTTTCTACCGGCTGTCGAAGAACAAGTGGTACTTCGATGAATTCTATGATCAGTTTTTTGTCCAGGGGAGCCGCCGCCTAGCAAGACAAGTCTTGGAGGTTGATTCTAAGGTGGTTGATGGCGTCGTCAACCTGGCAGGTTTGGTCACTCTGCTGACGGGGGAAGGGCTGAAATATCTGGAGAATGGTCGCGCTCAGTTCTATGCGCTGATTATCTTTGTAGCAGTGCTGGGATTAGTGATTTTCTCAGGCGTTTCTTAGGCTTTGCGGTTTTTGGTGCTAGAGGGGGTGGGCAGTGGCTTGCCCTCTTAGCCCCTCACTTTTAGAGAACTTGGTCAGCGATAAATAAGTCCTAACAACAAGATGCTAACTGCAAATTTTCCTTATCTCACGGCGATCATTTTGTTGCCGATCGTGGCTTCTCTGTTTATTCCGCTTATTCCAGACAAGGATGGTAAAACCGTTCGCTGGTACTCCTTGATTGTTGGGCTGATTGATTTTGCGCTCATTATCTATACGTTCTACACGTATTACGATTTTTCGAGTCCAGAGCTTCAGCTTGTTGAGCGCTATTCTTGGGTCTCTGCCCTAGATCTCAACTGGTCGGTAGGGGTCGATGGGCTATCGATGCCGCTGGTGATCTTGACCGGATTTATCACAACGCTGGCAATTTTGGCGGCTTGGCCTGTCACCTTTAAGCCTCGGCTATTCTATTTTCTAATGCTGGTCATGTACGGCGGACAAATTGCGGTCTTTGCCGTTCAAGATATGCTCCTGTTTTTTCTAACGTGGGAACTTGAACTGATCCCGATTTACCTGCTGCTCTCGATCTGGGGCGGCAAAAAGCGGTTGTATGCCGCCACTAAATTTATTTTGTACACCGCCGGGGGATCGCTGTTTATTTTGGTGGCGGCATTGGCCATGGCATTTTATGGCGATACTGTTACCTTTGATATGCGATCGCTGGCAGCGAAAAATTATCCGCTCGTGTTTCAACTTTGGGTTTACGCAGGCTTTCTCATTGCCTATGCTGTCAAACTGCCGATTATTCCGCTTCACACTTGGTTGCCTGATGCCCACGGTGAAGCAACGGCACCGGTTCACATGCTGCTGGCAGGGATTTTGCTGAAAATGGGCGGCTATGCCTTGATTCGCATGAATGCCGAAATGCTGCCGGCGGCTCATGCAGTTGTGGCTCCGGCGCTGGTCATTTTAGGCGTGGTGAATATTATTTACGCAGCGCTAACATCGTTTGCTCAGCGAAATCTAAAGCGGAAGATTGCCTACTCGTCTATCTCCCACATGGGCTTTGTGCTGATTGGGATTGCATCATTTACCGATTTAGGTCTAAGCGGTGCGGTGTTGCAGATGGTGTCTCATGGGCTGATTGGGGCGAGTTTGTTTTTCTTGGTGGGCGCAACTTACGATCGCACTCACACGCTGATGCTGGATGAAATGGGCGGAGTCGGCAAGCAGATGCCTCGCATCTTTTCGATGTTTACCGCCTGTTCGTTGGCATCTTTGGCGCTGCCCGGAATGAGTGGGTTTGTAGCGGAACTGATGGTGTTTGTCGGATTTGCGACGAGCGACGCCTACGGGATGACGTTTCGAGTTATCGTTGTAAGTCTGGCGGCGGTCGGCGTGATTTTGACCCCGATTTACCTGCTTTCGATGCTGCGAGAAATCTTCTTTGGTCCTGAGAACAAAGAACTTACTTCCCACGAAAATTTGGTCGATGCCGAACCTCGCGAGGTGTTTATTATCGCGAGTTTGCTGGTGCCCATCATTGGGATCGGGTTTTACCCAAAGCTGCTGACACAGATTTATGACTCTAAAACAGTTGCGTTGACCGCGCGCTTGCGGGCAGAGGTGCCGACGCTCAATGCTGCCAAACGACCTGCGATCGCGTCTGCTACGAGGCAGAAAATCGTAGATCAAGAAGTGCTGTCCGCACCTGCCCTTCGATAGCAAACGGGCTAGAGAGGCAAAAGCGGGATCTTCCTTAAAATGAGATCCCGCTTTTTAGTTAAGTAGAATTAGTTAAGTAGAAGCCCTCATCTCTGATTTCTCGCTTATAAAATAAAGCAACAACCGTTCTAGGGCTTCTCTTTTAGAAACGTCAAGTCCTATTTTGGGGTGGTGTTAAACGTTAAACAGCTACCAGACCAAGGGTGTTTATACCCTACGGGCGATTCAAAGCGCCTTCATTGCGGTTGATGACAGAATCTGTGGGCAGGCAAAGCAAGTTATCACCCTGAGTACGAATCATACCTTTTTGCCGTAGTTTGCCCATTAAGCGAGTAACCGTCACCCGAGTTGACCCGATCGCACTGCCAATTTGAGCATGCGTCAGGGGAAAGGGCAGACAGTAGCCTTCATCGGTCGGTTCCCCGTATTCCTCAATCAAGAGGGTGAGGAAACCAAGCAAACGATCGATGGTACGGCGCTGACCTAGCGTGCTGAGCCAAAGCAGTTTACGCTGGTGCTGATAGCGGAAAGCATCCAAAACTTCGCGGCGGAAGTGAGGCCAGTTGTCTAGATCGTGCCAATACATCCAGACTACAGAGGTTTGATCAACGTGGGCATACGCTTGGAGAGTAAACGGCGACTGAGCCACAATTTCAAAGGGTTGACCGGTGCCAACAAAGCCGAGAAAAGCCTCTTCTGGGCTAATTCGTGCGAGTCGTGTTGTGTTGCTTCCGGTAGCATTTACTTGGGCAGTGCCGACCAAGCGGACTGCACCCTTCTGAACCAGGTAGAGTAAGCCAGGACGTGTCGGAACCCGCTCATCTTTGCTGAAATTACGGACGCGATAATGTTCCTGTGCCCAGTCAATGATTCGCTGCCAGGTAAGAAAAGGACGTGTGGCTTCGGAATTTTGTTGAGGGGATACTGAGTACATAGTGATAAGAGGCTGTTAGAGAACAATTTGGATGCTTTAACAAGCACTGAGTGGCGCGAGCCATAGGCTTTAGACTCATTCCTTCAAGCGAAACCCCGGTTGCCTGATTCGCTCTAAAGATCTATTAGGCGTTGACTGTCATATAGCTGTCTTAGAGAGAGTATATGGAAGAAACGATTTGTTGTCCGTGTGATCACGGGGATCAACACTAATCTCAGCATAAACCACTAATAGAGCTTGAGTTTTACTACAAAACCGAACTCGATCTCAGAGCATCAACCGTAAATATCATGAATTGTAGCTTACCTAAGATCACTTATCCTACACTTCGCATATTGTTACTGGTGAAAATTCATGAAGCAATCTGTCTCTGGGAGGATGTTTTGCAAGCGAGATGCCCGACTCGCTTTATTTGTGGTGGCTCAACCCTGCTTGATTCAAGGCTTTCGACTTTTGGTAGTATTGTGAAGAGAGTTCCATCGAAAACGTCGTTTTCTACGTATCGCTCCGCCATTGCACTGAAATTAGGAGCACGTTCTAACAATTTGGGGCTTGAAATTGCTGAGCAGTTGGCGGGTCTTTTGGGTAGGAAGGATACAATCATTCCTGAAATGGATGATTTGGCAGAGTCAGTCTTACGTGATCTTACGGTAACAGTAATTTCACCAGGGATCTTGGAGTTTAATTTTAGTGATCGCGCGATCGCAGTATGGTTGCAATGTCTTATTGCCATGCCGCCTAACGAAGAGCACTACACCTTCCCTGAGGCTACCGTGCGTCATCCTGAGCTTACGCTTTCTTCGTCTGACCTCTTTTTCTGCCAGTTTGCGTATGCTCGCTGCTGCTCACTGCTCCGATTGGCAACGCAAACCAAGGTTGATGCTTTAGACTCAATTGCTTGGCTATCCGATCACCAGAGGCTTTTGCTGCAAGATTTAGCGGAGCGAGAGTTGATTGCTCAGGCGATCGCTGTGACAGATGGGTTGAGTGAGGGTAGTGATCCGCTGAAAATGGCGCTCAGCTTGAGCCAGGCTTTTGCAACCTTTGAGCGATCGTGTCGAATTTTCGGTGATCGGGCGCAGACAAATCGCCATCTGTCACACTGCCGATTAGGTTTAGTAATGATTACTCAACGGCTGCTGCGATCGCTACTCCAGCAAGAGTTGGGTATTTATGCACCATCGGAACTATAGCCCATCTATTTCTGATAGCTCTACCGATGTAGCGTGAGCAACTCTAAGTCATAAAAATGTCATCTCAGCGTCATAACTTATTTTTATCTGCTAAAGGGGTGACAAACCCACGAGATGCGGATATAGTTAGTCTTGTGTGAGGAGCGAACCAGCAAGAGTACCGAGACGAAACACGGCCAGTCGTCGGTACTCTTTCTGATTTTAAAGAGATTTCTAACAATTCCTGTCTCCAGAGTTGCACGCTTGCCGAACGTAGACTAAAGCAGAAGCTCTGCGATCGCGGCGGCGGCACCATCTTGCTCTACCGTTGGTGCAACCCACTGAGCCTGTTGCTGAACTTCTTCCGGCGCGTTGCCCATCGCTACCCCAATTCCGGCATACTGAATCATTTCCAAATCGTTGAAGTTGTCGCCCATCGTCATCACGTTTTCGGGCTTTAGTCCTAAAACCTCTTCAGCGAGATATTTAACAGCTAATCCTTTGTTGGCAGCAGGATGGGTTGCTTCAAAAAAGGTGGCAACTGATTTTGTGAGATAAAGTTCTGCGGGGGTGTACTGTTTTTGCAGCGAACCCAGCATCGAGCCGATCAAATCCGTGTCATCGCTGAGGGCGAGAACTTTGGTTGGCTCAGTTGCAAGCGTAGAGCGCAGATCACCGACTGCGATCGCTGGAATGCCCGACCGCTCAAAATAGGCTTTCGTTTCAGGCGTTATTTCGCGGACATACAACTGATCGTCAATGTAGAAATGAACGGATAGCAGCGATCGCAGTTCGGGTGTTTCAAAATAATCGAGCAGTGCCAGCGCCATTGTTTTAGGAACAGCCCAGTGTTTATGAAGGGTTTGAGTCTTGGGATCTTGAATCCATGCGCCTTGATAGGCGATCAGGGGCAGCGTTGAGCCAACCGCCTCATGAAAGCGCAACGCCGATCGATACATTCGACCCGTAGCGATCGCCACTTGAATTCCCTGTTTCTGTACTCTGTGGATCGTCCGGATGACAGGTTCACGGATATCATTAGATTTGCCCGCGATCGTGCCGTCGATGTCTAGAACCAATAGCTGGATGTCTGACTGTTGCATAAGGGCAAAGAAAGAATGAAGAAGGAATAAAGTGCTGAGTGCAAGCCTCAAGATTCTAGAGCGAATTCTTCTCGCTTTTCACAGGGCAGCATTGATTTAGTCTGCTCTGTTCGGTTATCGTTCATCCGTTCTCTGTTTACCATGCCTGAAGTCAAACATCCCCGCAGAGTCAGTCGCCAGGTTTTGTTAGTCACCCTTTGGCTGACGCTGCTGATGTTGGCCGTCAAAGTGGGCGCGGGGTGGTCAACGCGATCGCTCTCGCTGTTGGCAGAGTCGCTGCATACGATGATTGATGGCTTTAGTGCTGTTTTGAGTGTGATTGCCCTCTCTTCGTCAAACCGTCCTGCTGGTCGAGAGATTTGGGGGCATGGTCGTCTAGAAGCGGCTTTGGCGCTGCTCTTGGTCGGGTTTTTGGGGTTTGCCTGCTTGAGCCTACTTGGACTGGCAATCAATCAGCTAATGGCGGCTCCAAATCTGATTTTGATGCCGTTGGTGAGAATGCGGTTTTCACTGATCATTGTGTTAGCCGTGGTGTTTCTGGCTAGTTTAGGGCTGGCTTACGTTCAGCGCCGCTTGGCAAAATCTTTGGATAGTTCGTTGCTGCGATTGAGTGCAAATCAGATTTTGCGAGATGCGTGGGTGACGTTGTTGGTGCTGATGGGCTTGGTGGGCATTTGGCGCGGCTACTACTGGCTTGATCCGTTGATGACGATCGCACTTGTGGTGATGGCGGCAACCAGTTGTTGGCGAGTGTTAAGCTGGCAACTGCCGTTATTGGTGAGACAAATGGCGATCGCACCTGAAGCGATCGCGCAGCTTGTCCGGCAAGTTCAGGGGGTAACACACTGCTACCAAATTCAATCTCGCGGCATTGTTGGGCGGCAAGTGTTTGTAGAAATGCGGCTGACTATTCATCCCGAATTTTTGGCAATGAGTCCCTGGATTAGCGAACAGATCGAAGGTCTCATTCGTGAGTGTTATGGACCAGTGCAAGTGTTGATCCACGTCGATGACACCAACGCCGATCCGCAGCATCCTTTAGACGCGGTGAGATTCAATCCTTCAAGTCGCAGCGCCGATTGGAATTAGGCGGCTCTAAATCTTGACTTCATCGGCAAAGCTCTGACACCGCACAAACTCGAACGGACCTGCCAACGATCCCCAAAGTTGCTCATCGGTTTCTGGGTCACGACCGCGATCGAGGCTGTAAAACGTTTGGTCGTCGATCTCAAATTCATTATCTAAATAAGTTGTCTTCCCATCCCGAACAATAATGCACCCTTTTCCTGGCTCGACTTGTCCTTTAAAGCTGTGACCTGTCCACTCTGCAAGGGATGTGCAGCCTGCCACTAGCTGCAACTGGTCTGCTTTCAACTCCTGGAGGCGCTCGACGTTGCGAGATGCTCCGTAAAGTGTTTCCTCTCCCTTTACCAGGTAATTTTCGATCGCAATTTTGCCCTCGTGCTCGACGAGTTTTAGGACTCTCAGACGGTAAGGCTGATTTAACATGAAATCGTATGCCTGCTCTAGCAAGAGACTCACGCCACTCAACAACTCTAAGGGCAACGGTCGCATACAGACACGAATGTGGGCATACAGGGGAGGGTTTTCATACGCCTGATGCTGATTGCTAAAATCGGCTGCCATCCAGCGAGCAAGGGTGGCAATATCTGTAGAATGGGTCATGGAACGATTTGGGTAGCGGTTGGACTTTTAGCGTTTGGATTTTATTGTACGGCGTTGGGTTTTCAACCCAGGTTTTTTCAAAAATCAAACTTTACATCAATGTTTAAGGATCAAAATCTCAGCGTTAACTCTTCAATCCTTTCACTCGAAAGAGTAGAAATTGCGTGACTTGAGTAAAGGTATTGAAATTGTCATCGCTTACTAGGATAAGACTTTGAGAGCGATCGGGGAGGCGAGGTCCTAACGTCATTCCTTCCAGGTTGTCGATCGTAATTCCCAATTGTGAAAAGTCGAACAATTCTCGTTTCCTAGCCAATTGAGTGCCTTTGAGATCGCCGCGTAAGCTTTCGATGGTTGAGCTATCTGTTGCAGTTCCGGTCGCGGTTTGAAATAGTTTGACTTGAAATCCGCTCAAGCTAAAGGTTCGCTCTAAGCTAAGAAAATGCCCAGCTTGATCGATAGATAAAAGCTCGGTGAGTCCATGATCAACGGCAGCCATGGGCTTTGGCTCAAGTGGATAAACATGCTCAGAAATGATCGTGGCGCGATCGCCTTCGATCAGGTAATGCAAGAGTCGGTTTTTGGCACTCTGCTGTGGGTCGGGGGGGTCTAGATCTTGAATGAGCGGCGATTCGACGGCTGCAAATAATCGAAACGGGTCGGTGGGCGTTCCGTTGGCGCTAACGGTTAATGCTTCAAATCCTAAATTGTCTCGGATGCCCCGCTGTTGCTGAGTAGGGTTAGAACTGTCAGGCAGATAAGCTTCTGGGATCGGCAAGGTGCGGCGCATTTGCCCAGTCTTGAGGTCAAACTCTCCAATAAATGGCGGAACGCCATCTTTTACGACGCCTTCACTAGAAATCCAGACCGCCCCGGTTTGAGAAAGCGCAAGTCCTTCCGGGTCGATTGTTCTAGGGGCAAACGTTTTCCCTTCTTTGTCTTTAAGCAGCGTTACGTTTTGAATGTTGACCTGTTTGAGGCTGGGTTGCCCCGAAGCGGTGTCTATCTCAAGCTTGAGCGTGTAGAACCGGGCGGGTGCCCGTTCGCTGCGATCGTCGGAGACGGCATAAAACTGCTCCTGTTGGCGATCGTAGGTGAGGGCAGACAAGCCGCCCACGGTTGTGTCGTTAAACGTCTTGGTGTCAAGGGTATAACTCCCCAGAAATTCTAGCGATAGCGGTAGAAATAAGCGATCTTCGGCACTCACTTGCGGCAAACTGCAAGCGGTGAGCACGCCTAAAAGGGTCATTGCGAGGCAGACGTTCAGCCACGCTGCGCTAGATTTTGTTGCGACCCCCCGCAGGTTTGCAAAGCGAATGGCTACTCCTCCTGCCCAACCTACTCTTTTCCAAATCTGTCGAATGCGTCCAAACATTCAACTCCTCCAAACTGCAAGGTTGTCACTCCCTGTCCCAATTTAGCAGTGATTTTGAGACTTTTCCGGTCTGATCGGTTTGCCCAAAGGTGCTTAAATGATTGAAGCCATTTAGCCCTATTGATGCGCCTGTGTCTGAATCTTCTAAGCCCAAGCGGTCTCTCGCTGGCATTGCGGGAATTGTTGCGATCGCAACGCTAATTAGCAAAGTTGTTGGTCTTTTGCGAACCGTTGCGATCGGAGCCGCGTTTGGAACCACTGCCGCAAAAAGTTCCTATGATATTGCATCAATTATTCCTGGCTTCTTTTTAATTTTGCTGGGCGGGATTAATGGACCCTTTCATAGCGCGATGGTGAGTTCGCTCTCTAAGCGGACGAAAGAAGAAGCGGCCCCGTTAGTAGAAACGGTTTCAACGTTGATTGGTGGAATTTTCTTTCTAGCGACTGTCTTTCTGGTCATTGCCGCTCCGCTATGCATCGATCTTTTGGCTCCAGGTTTGCAGCAAACGGTTCAGGGGGCAGAAGTCAGAGCGATCGCGATTCAGGGGTTGCGAATTATGGCTCCGATGGCATGGTTTGCAGGCATGATCGGTATTGGGTTTGGCGCGTTAAATGCGGCAGATTTATATTGGCTTCCGTCGGTGAGTCCGTTGCTTTCTAGCCTCACTATCATTATCGGAGTTGGGCTACTCGCGCTTGCGGTTGGCGATCAGATCGTGACCCCTCAATATGCGCTAATTGGTGGCGTTGTTCTGTCGTCAGGAGCGCTGCTAGGAACGGTTTTGCAGTGGTTGGCACAGTTTTGGGCGCAGCGTAAAGCTGGGTTAGGGCGATTGAGATTGCGATTTAATTTCCGAGATCCGGCGGTTCGCAGCATTTTTGCGGTTATGGGCCCAGCGTTGTTTTCGTCGGGTATGTTTCAGATTAATGTGATTACGGATTTATTTTTCGCGTCTTTTTTGCCGAACTCGGGGCCTGCGATCGCAAGTTTTGATTATGCCAATCTGCTGATTCAAACGCCGCTGGGAATTCTTTCTAATGTGATTCTTGTGCCGCTGTTTCCTGTATTTTCTCGGCTTACCGATCCAGAACATTGGGACGAATTGAAAGCTCGGATTCGGCAGGGGCTGTTGCTCACTGCGATCGCAATGCTGCCATTAAGCGGTCTAATCATTGCATTGGCGAAACCAATCGTGCAGGTTGTGTATGAACGGGGTGCATTTAGACTCAATAATGCATCTCAGTTGGTTGCATCGATTCTGGTTGCGTATGCGATCGGCATGTTTGTCTACCTGGGGCGAGATGTGTTAGTTAGAGTCTTTTATGCATTGGGCGATGGCGAAACTCCCTTCCGAATTAGCGTTGTTAATATTTTTCTCAATGGTGTATTTGACTTTATCCTAATTAAGCCTTTAGGCGCACCTGGTTTAGTGTTAGCCACCGTTTGCGTTAATACTTTTTCTGTGCTAGCGCTCTTGTGGTTTTTGAATAAAAAACTGAATGGTTTACCGTTGCGAGAGTGGAGTTTTCCTATTTTTGGATTAACTTTTGGTAGCGTTGTGTCTGGCAGCATAGCTTGGGCAACGTTGAACTTTGTTCAGCAATTCTTAGGTCAAGGCTTTATTGATAATCTGATCAAACTCGTTCTTGCAGGTGGAGTTGGGTTAATTGCATTCATTGTCTTTGCGATGCAGCTTAAATTACCCGAAGTTGATATGTTTGCCGATCGTATTCTCCAGCGCTTTCCTAGGAGATAATGTATACATTATTTCTGACTGTTATCCTAGATGTAGAAATAGTGTGCAAATAATTTTCAAACTATGAAGTACACAGTGATTTACGATGGGCAGTGCAATCTTTGCTCTAACCTGGTGCAGCTATTAGAAAAGCTCGATCAAGGAGAACGGTTTCAGTACGTCTCCATGCAAGACGAAGTAGGATTAGCTGAATTTGGTGTAACATCTCAAGATTGCGAGATGGGCATAATTTTGATTGATAACACCCGACCTAGCCGCCGTTGGCAGGGCAGCGATGCGGTTGAAGAAATTGGGCAACTCTTACCAGTCGGTAATGTTTTTGTTGCTGCTTATCGCAATCTGCCTGGGGTGAAATGGATGGGCGATCGCGTCTATGAACAAGTCCGCGACAACCGCTATGCCCTCTTTGGTAAGCGAGCAACAACTTATCAATCGGCTTATCCGCGTTCATGCCCACCCTGCAATCCTTCTAGCTAATCTTAACTGAGGTATTGGTGGCACTTTCTCTCGATCCAATCCCATTGCAATTCGTTCAGCGTTGCTTGTTGCGATTCAAATTCCAATGCATTTTTCTGAATTGACTCCTGAACAGCACAAATTTGTGATTCGCCATACTCAACGGTTGGTGAACAGTTTTCAGCATTGGACAGGACGATCATTAGGCGCGGTTCCTTCGGAGTTGCGCTCTGCGCTAATCGCACCTCCTGATGTAAGCGCAAAATTGCTGTTTCAAGCGCCATTTGTGATTCTCTCTCATGGCACTGAGGCTGACCCAATTTTGAATTATGGAAATCACCAAGCCTTGATGCTATGGGAAATGGATTGGGTAACGTTTACGCAAATGCCTTCTCGTAAAACCGCAGAACCCATCGATCGAAAGGCGCGATCGCGGCTCCTGAGCGAAGCCAAAACGAAGGGCTACACCGAGAATTATCAGGGCATTCGTATTTCTAGCACTGGCAAACGATTTTGGATCGAAGATGTCCTTCTCTGGACAGTGTTAGATGAAAAAGGTGCTACCTGCGGTCAGGCAGCTACTTTTGCCCATTGGAACTACCTTAACGTGAGTTCGACGAACGGAAGGTAGCGCAAAAAGAAAGCTGAGACTACGTTTGAAAGAGTTGTAAAATTC
>NZ_WVIE01000042.1 GCF_010091945.1 Myxacorys almedinensis A | reverse complement strand
GGCGACCCAAGCTTGCGGACGGTTTTATAAAACCTGGGGGTTTGCGGTCTACCACTCTCTCAACATACCAGGGGTCGCATCAAACGTTGAGTGCAGCCATCAAAGTATGGGCAATGCTGGGACGAACACCTCCAGTGTAGTGCGGCAACTGAAATGACCCCAAAAATTCGGACAAGGAGCTAAGAGTATCATTCTTATTCAGATGGGGTGCAGAAATTATGGCAGGAACTCGGCGTCAACATACCGCAGAATTTAAGGCAAACGTGGTCTTGCAAGTGGTAAGTGGCGAGAAAGGCGCATCACAGCCGAGTTAAAGCGGCGGGGTTGTGTTGTAAACCACAAACGAATTGCTCGACTGATGCGAAAGTTGGGGATTTTGGGCAAACCCCGGATCAAACGCAAACGCACGACGAATAGCAATCACAGCGACAAGCAGCACCCGAACCGAGTGCTGAATTTGGCAATTGAGCGTCCTGATCAAGTGTGGGTGGCAGTCACCCCATTGCTCCTTCAGGCTCCAGGGTTCCAGGCTGTCATGCTCGTAGACATCAATGGAGAGACCGGGATGTAACCTGATCAACCGCCAAATTGCCTAGAACCTGTTCAACATTGGAGATCTGTGTCACGGTTTTGGCACTTTACAATTAGCTATGGATCACTACTTGATCGGAGTACAGGTGAAGTGCGATCGCGCTTAGTAAAGAGGGATGCGCGATCGCGCATCCGGTTTGTTTAAAGGACTACTTCGGTTGAAAGGCACTGTACTGACCACCTAACCCTTCGACGATCGCTCTCGTATTGGCAACCAGCATTTTGGGGTAGGTCTCGCCTTCGGAGCCTGCTTCTCCCAGACCATCGGCAAACAGTTTTTGATCGGACAACTTCACGTTCGCCTCTTTTGCCACTGTCTCAATCAACTTGGGATTGGCTGACACCTCCGCAAAAATGGTCGGTACCCGATCGGCTTTAATCCCCTCAGTTAATTCTTTCACCCGTGCGGCAGTGGGTTTTTCTTCAGTGCTGATGCCCTGCAATGCCCCTTCAACCGGAATGCCGTAAGCCGCAGAGTAATACCCCAGAGCATCGTGAGTTGTGATCAGTTTGCGAGAGTTTGGTGGAATGGTGGCAATTTGAGACTTAATCCAACCATCGACCTGAGTCAGTTGTGCGGTCAGGGCTTGAGCATTTTTGGCATAGAGGTCAGCGTTTGCCGGGGCAGCTTTCGCCAGATTGTCTTGAATCACTTTCACCATCTGAATTCCATTTTCGGCATCGTGCCAGATATGCGGATCGGGTTCTTCTCCTTCAGCATGTTCCTCACCTTCGGCGTGTCCATGGTCATGTTCACCCATGAGAGGCTTGGGAACCGCCGCTTCCCCCACCGCAACTTTGGTGGCAGGATTAGAGGAGGCTTGAATCAGTTTGATCAAGCTGGGTTCAAAGTCGTAGCCAGAGTACAGCACAAGCTGGGCATCTTCGATCGCCTTGCGATCTTCTGGAGTTGGCTCATAAACGTGGGGGTCAGTGCCCGCTTTGACCAGGCACGTCAGGTTGATCGTATTGGCGGCAACGGTCTTGGTTAAATCACAGAGAACGCTGCTGGTGGCAACTACTTTCAAATTTGTACTGGTAGCGGCGGTATCAGTAGAAGCTGCTGGGCTGGTTTGGCTGGTTGGCGTGGATGGAGCACAGGCGCTGAGTATGCTAACAGTGAGCGCGAGCAGCGGGCTGCCCCAAGTTCGATGGCGCTGAATAGGCATGATGTTTTAATCTCTGAATCGCTGCTTAAGTCTATAATGATAATCGTTCTCACTCTAGGGTTTCATGTTAGAGGTTCAGCAGCTTGCTGTCAATTATCGGGGCGTGTGCGGACTTGATTCGGTAAGTTTCCAGGTGAGTCCGGGTCAACTGGTAGGCATCATTGGACCCAACGGGGCAGGCAAAAGTACGTTGCTCAAAGCGTTGCTAGGCTTGGTGCCAGCATCGGGCGGTGTGGTTCACTATTGCACCTGTCCGCTCCATCAGCAGTTAGAGCGGGTGGCATATATCCCGCAGCGATCGCAGATCGATTGGGATTACCCCATTACCGTTTGGAATGTCGTGATGATGGCACGGACTCGTCAGAGCGGGTGGTTTCGCACTCCCGGTCGAGCGGCGAAGGAAATCGTGAAAGCGGCATTGGAACGGGTCGAGATCCCCAATCTGTGCGATCGCCGCATTGGAGAGCTTTCAGGCGGGCAGCAGCAGCGGGTGTTTCTCGCGCGAGCCTTGGCACAACAAGCAGATTTGTTCCTGTTTGATGAACCTTTTACAGGGGTTGATAAGAAAACCGAAGCCATCATGCTGGAAGTATTTGAAGAGTTGCGATCGCAGGGCAAAATTCTCCTTCTGAGCACTCACGAATGGGGACAGTCGCTCAATCAACTCGATCGATTGCTCTTACTCAATCAATGCTTGATTGCGGATGGTTCACCGCAACAGGTGATGACTCCCGAAAATTTGCGTCAGGCTTACGGCGCTCCTTTGGGAAATCCACTCCATCAAGATTTGGAAACATCCTTTTTCTGCTAAATCCCCCATTTCCCATGCTAAATCTCCTCCTAGAACCGCTCGGCTATGAATTCATGCGAAATGCGATCGCAATTGGCATCCTAGTCGGGATTCTTTGCCCGGTGGTCGGCAGTTACCTGATTGTGCAACGCATGGCACTGCTAGGAGATGTGATTGCCCACTGCGTTCTACCAGGGTTATCCCTCTCGTTCTTTTTCGGGGTTGATATTCTGATTGGTGCCTTTGGTTCTGGCATTCTCGGCGCTTTGCTCATTGCCTGGATTCGCTCACAAACACGAGTCAAGGTTGATGCCGCGATGGCGCTGACGTTTTCGACGTTTTTCGCCCTAGGAGTCACGCTGATTACCGTGCTGAAGAACAAACTCGATCTCGATAGTTTTTTGTTCGGTGATATCCTAGGCGTGGCACCTCATGACATTCAGCGAACCTTCGTGATTGCCGCTTTGATTTTGCTAATGATCAAATTGTTCTACAAAGAATTGTTGTTCTATACCTTTGACAAAACAGGTGCTCAAGCGATCGGCTTACCCATCAACACGCTTTATTTTGGCTTTATGGCAGCCATCACGCTCACCATCATTGCCAGTATGCAAGCAGTAGGAGTACTTCTGGTGATTTCTCTACTGGTCGGTCCGGCGTTGACGGCTTACTTGCTGGTCAAAGAACTGCATCAGATGATGATTGTTGGAGCTATTGTGGGTGCGATCGCTAGTATTGTTGGTGTCTATCTCAGTTATTATCGGAATTTGCCTTCGGGACCGGCGATCGTGCTGGTGTCATCCAGCTTGTTTTTGCTGGCACTGCTGTTCAGCCCATCGCAAGGAATTTTGACACGATCTACCCAAACAGAGTCAACCACCCGTTTAATGAATCGATTTAAGTTTCTCAGACGCAACGACTGAACGCCTCCGCGTCCTCGCCTACACTCCACCTTCGTACTTTTGTTGGTCAAGCAAGATAAACCGCTAGGATGAAGTTGCACCCTCAAGTAAGCTAATCATCGGCAATGCAAGCAACTCTTGAGCAATTGATGGCGATCGCGATTTTTGCCGATTTGAAATCAACTGAACTAGCGCAATTACAGCCTTGTACGCAAGTGCGGCGCTATCAGAAGGGAGAGATTGTGATGAGCGAAGGCAATTGCTTGCCTGCAAAACTCTACGCGCTATCGGAGGGTATGCTGCAAATTGCTAAAACAGCAGCCACTGGCAAAGAAACCATTCTTCGCACTCTGTCAGCGGGCGAATTTTTTGCGGCTCCTGCCTTATTGGGCGATGGCATCGCTCCTGCAACGGTGACGGCTAAGAGCGATTCTTGGGTTCTAACCCTTGAACGATCGATGCTGCTAGAAGCAATTCAACGCCATCCAGATATTGCGCTGCGAATGATGCAAGTGTTAAACCAGCGAATTCAACAACTCCATGCAACGGTTCACGGTCTGGTGTCAGAACGGGCGATTGTGCGGCTGGCGCAATTCATCCAACATTCTGCCTTGCAGTCTGGAACGATACCCAGTGCATCGGGTCAGCAATTGAAGGCAAAGCTCCCTTACTATCAAATTGCTCGCAGCATTGGTATCACTTACGAAGAGTGTGTTCGATTGTTCAAAAGCATCCACTCGATCGTGACCTACCATCGCGGCAAGCTGACGATTTTGGATGAGCAGGCGTTAGAGGCAATCGCTTTAGGGACAGAACCACTCCATGAGCAATCATAAGTTATATAAATCCGGTTGAATAGTTATAGCAAAAGTAGCCAAAACTCTTGTTGTAGCCGAAAAGGTTAGTACCCGACTACTAGAGAAAAATGCTTCCTTTGATACTTTGCTAGTCGCTCAGACAGACCATACCATTGATCCGATCGCGGGGCTTATCAACGGGCGAGGGCGCTATTTATGGAAAGTTTACGATTTAGTTGGGAACTCTTTTTTACCGATTTCTTAAAAATTGCCATTGCTTTTGTGCTGACCTTACCCATCGCCTGGGAACGGGAACGATCCGAACGATCGGCGGGCCTGCGCACCTTTCCATTGGTGGCTGTGGCTAGCTGTGGCTATGTTTTAATTGCGCTAGCATCGATTGGTGCCCACGCAAGTGACCAATCACGAATTATTCAAGGCTTGATGAGTGGGATCGGATTCATTGGAGGGGGAGCAATTCTCAAAGGATCGGGCACTGTGCGAGGAACTGCAACAGCGGCAAGTATTTGGACAACTGGTGCGCTGGGAGCTTCGGTTGCATACGCTCATTATGAAATCGCAGTTTTAATGAGCGCTATGAACTATCTGACATTGCGTGTACTTACCCCGATCGAGCGAAAAATAAATCCAGCAGATCAACCAGAAGAGGATCAGGAATGAGCCATGATTTACGGGAAGGCAGTTAAGCGGGCTGGCAAAACTGAAAGGGCAACGATCGCCAAGAAACTCAACGCACTCAAAGTTTCTATCAGAGCAACCGTCTGAATCGGAGCAGTGCGATACCACGCTTGCTGCCAAACAATTAGCCCAAACTTGAGCAAGACAATGCTCGCCGCCGAGGCACTCAGCAGAGGCAAAATACCAAAGCCGTAGAGTCCGCTAACCATGAGCAATGCGATCGCATGATACACCGCTCCCGGCATGAGAGAACTGGTCTTCGGTTTTCGCAATTTCACGCTGAAAATCGCGCTGCCAAAAAACAAGGTGTTGAGTGCCCACAAGCCAAAAACCAGGCTAGAAAAGGTTCCCGTGGTTGTAGCATAGGCGAAAGGTGCAGAGAGACAGACCGCCGCAAACGTGATCAGTTCGTTGGCGATCGATTTCTGCTCGCGGTAAAAAACAGCGGTGGCATCGATCAAAAAGGCAGCGATCGCACCCAGGTAAAGCCATAGCAAGATTGGATGTTGGAGATAGAGAGCAATTGCGATCGCTAGCGCTGCACTAGAGTACAACCCACCCCACACCAGAAATCGAGGTTTGAGACTACGACGCTGCTTAATTTGCAACACTAAAGGATGCTCTGCCTGAAATCCACAGAAAGCACAGACCAGCGCTAATGTCGTTGCCCCCGTCCAAGTTTGAGCGGCGGCGGCTCCGGTCAAAAAGGAAACAATCAACACCACATAAACCCCATGCTCAGGGGAAACTGTGGGGTGATACCAGCGCGATCGCGGGGGACTAGATGCTTTTGCTGCGATCGCGGTTGGAGTCGTTGAGGTTGAATCAGTCATCGGTTGATTGGGTTGCTAAAGTCACCACTTGCTGTGCAAAAATGCCAGCGTTGAATCCGTCGTCTGCAAGGCGTGGGGAGCATTAGCAGGCATCAAAATAAAGACTCCCGGCTGCAAGCGAATCTCGCGTCCCTCTAAGGTCAGAGTTCCTTGCCCTGCCACGATCGTTAAGGTGACATTGCGCGGTGAAGTGTGTTCTGCGATCGTTGTTCCTGCCGCCAAACACATGAGGCTGTGCTGGGTCTGCTCGTCTTTGTGTAGGGGCTTGTTTCGCACTCCCGTTTCAGGATAGTCAGCCTGTTCAGTTAGATCCGTCACAAGAGAAGTGATAGGCGTTGTAGGATTCATGGTGTGTTAGTAGAAATTTACGTGAAGTGTTCTTTGCTAAGCAGCGATTACCCCTTCGGGGAACTGCAAAGCAACCGCGCAGAGGACGATGTAGCCCAAGTCTTGCTGATATTGCTGAAAGACGTGACGCATTGCTAGCACTCGTTTTCGTAAGGGTGGCTGAGTTAAGACATTCCACCAAATCTGTGCAGTGCCGATCGCGCCTTCATCCCGCACCATCTGACCAGGATTTAACAGATTCATTGCGCCTATGTCGTGTTGCTGCACGGCGAGTCCAGCAGTTTCACAGGCAGCTATCCAATTTGCGGCTGAGAGGGGCGTAGCATTGACGCGAATCGCCTCTGCCAAAGCCCGATGAATTTCTGCTTCTCGATTGTGAGCCGCTAACTCGTGAGAAAGAAATTTTCCACCCGGCTTGAGGCGATCGTGCACACTCGTCAACACTTTTGCTTTTCCGCTCGGTGACTGCATTGTAAGAATTGCTTCTGCCAATACATAATCGAATTGTTCACTCAAGCAATCAAGATGAAAGATATCCCCTTCAATGATTTGAATCTGATGGCTTAACCCAGCCGCCGCAACATTGGCGCGGGCGCGGACAACACTGTCAGGATTCTCCTCGATACCGACAACACGCACGTTGTAGCGTTGAGCGATCGCGATCGCGCTATCTCCAAAGCTAGAAGCCAACTCTAGAACCGTTTCACCCGGCTGAAAGCCTGCCCATTGAAACAGTTGCTCAGTGGCAACTCGTCCGCCCGGTCGCAATGTCTTCTTACCCGCCGCCGCTAAAAGCTGATGTCCTGGCGCAGTTTCAAAATTGAGCTTTGTTTGAGTCATGGTCTTGACCTCACTGTTGAAGCGATCGCGTCTTGGGTCGAATGCAGTCAGAAAAGAGGGTGGTCGCTCAGGGTTAGCCTCTTACCAAATTCCCAAACCTCGGTTTGACTACTTCTTCACATTGACACACCCTAAACCTGAGGACTATGAGGTAGCTCATACTAACCCCAGCAAATTTCTGGCAAAGTCAAAGTATCCGAAGTATCTATAGCTTCCAAGGAGAAAGACAATGTTAGACATTGATGAAATGGGACAGCAAGAAATTCAAGGCTTCCTGCAACAAGTAGGATACGGTCATCTTGGATGTATCCACGAAGGAAAACCCTACGTGATACCAATGCATTATTATTTTGATGACCCAGCCCTCTATCTATTTACGACCGAAGGCATGAAGACTCATGCCATCGACGCGAATCCAGAAGTCTGCCTACAGATTGAAGAAATCCACGATCCGCTTCATTGGCGCAGCGTAATTGTGAATGGTCGAGCCGATCGCCTCACCGAGCAGCCGGACATCGATCATGCACTGCAATTTATCAAGGAGCACAATCCAACCCTTTCTCCAGCCATCAATCGCACTTGGGTTGACTCTTGGGGGCGTGCAGAGGTCATTGCTGTTTATCGCCTTCATCCCAGTGAGATGAGTGGGCGCACAACTGAAGGGGTCAGTAGCCAGTCGTGAGCGAGTTGGAAAGATGGCATAGTTTGGGGGTTAGATGAATCTTGATCGCTATCTAAATCAACGGTAAACCAACTAGATCGGAGCCAAGGAGTGCAACCCAAATGGTGAATAACTCATTGACGTGTGAGTATCTCGGTTGGGGGAAATTAGAGTCGTTTCGATCGCAGTCTTTCGTCGAGAATGAGGCATTGATTTTCGCCGCGATCGCAGGAACCGCTCCAGCATTAATCCACGGATTTCTCGATTGTCTGCGCTCTCCAGCAATCCAAACAAAAATTCCTCCAGAGTTTTCAGAAAATGATCGAGTAGAAGTCATGGTCGGAATGATCAGAACCCTGCCGGAAAGCTTGTTACAAGAGTGGGCGCAATCCAACCCAGATCAAACCGTAGCATGTGCCATCTTGCGCTGGTCAACACCCTGATTGATGGGCAACTGATCACGGAAACACGGTTTTCGCTTCAGGCGCGTGTCCTAGCTTAAGGTAAGCCGCTGCTCTCAGCACAATTTGCGAGTAGAGAATCTTTTGAATCTCTAAGCTGGGTGCACGACTCGCCGCCGCCTTGTAAGCCGTAATTTCTCCTTCTAGGCTCCAATCACTTTGATTGATGTAGTGGTCATAGTCGTGCATCACCAGAAACGCAAACCCATAAAACGGGTTGGGGTAGATCGAATTGTCATACCCCTCTTCGGCAGACACCCAAAGATGACCTTGCTCAATATCAGCAAACATCTCAGCAGCATTTTGGTAACGCAGGTCATCAGAAAATTGGGGATTGAGGGGAGTTTGCCGAAACTCTTGCATGAGCCAGTCGCACAGTTCCTGCTGAGTTGAGTCAGAAATCTGAACGGACTTACTCTCTAAATAGAGTTTGGCAAGGTTCTCAATTTTGGAAGTTGTTTGTGTCGAAACTAGCATACCTAGGTTCTCATCACTTCTATTCCAATCATGACAAGACCTCTCAATTATTTCTATGATCTAGCTCATCTTTCAATTCATACCAAGTTATTCATACCAAGTTACTGTGAAGTTGCACAGGATAAAATAAGCCAAAGGCTAAACTAGGTAGGAACTTCAATATCTGCATCCTATGCAGCCTCCGACAGAGTTGGTATTAAGTGCTGACATCAAGACAAACTTTAGCGCAACATCAACGCGACTTCTTTGGCAAAGTAAGTCAAAATCAAGTCTGCTCCGGCTCGTTTCATACTGGTCAGCGTTTCTAGAATCACTTTCTTTTCGTCAATCCAGCCCTGTTCCGCAGCGGCTTTGATCATTGCGTACTCCCCGCTGACGTTGTAAGCCGCCACCGGTAAATTGGTGCGCTGTTTGATTTGATAGATAATATCCAGGTAAGCAAGGGCAGGCTTCACCATCACAATGTCTGCCCCTTCCGCAATATCTAGCTCCACTTCTTTGATCGCTTCTCTGGCGTTTGCTGCATCCATTTGATAGGTTTTCTTATCGCCAAACTTAGGGGCTGAATCTAGCGCATCGCGGAAGGGCCCGTAGTATGCAGAGGCATATTTGGCGGAGTAGGCGAGAATCCCCACATTGATCCAACCCTCTGCATCTAAGGCTTGGCGAATGGCTCCTACCCGACCATCCATCATGTCTGAAGGCGCAACAAAATCGGCTCCGGCTTCTGCCTGTACTAATGCTTGTTTCACCAAAACGGCAACGGTTTCATCATTGAGGATCTTGCCGTCCTGCACAATACCATCATGTCCCTCGCTGCTGTAGGGATCTAGGGCAACATCGGTGATGATTAGAATGTCGGGAACAGCTTGTTTAATCGTCTGGACGGCACGGGGAATTAAACCGTCTGGGTTATAACTTTCGGTTCCGGCGTTGTCTTTTTGAGCGGAGGGGATGAGCGGGAAGAGCGCGATCGCCCCGATTCCCAATTCATACACTTCTCGCACCTCTTGGAGCAGTAAATCCAGGGTGTAACGGTCGCAACCCGGCATCGAGGGGATGGTTTCGCGCTGTGCTTCGCCTTCCATGACAAACAGCGGATAAATCAAGTCTTCTACCCTCAGCGTGTTTTCCCGCACCATCCGCCGCAGGGTTTCAGTCCGGCGCAAGCGGCGGGGGCGTTGAGTCACAGGGGTAATATTCTGAGATACTTCGCTCTGGGGCGTTGAGGGATTTATAACATCAGTCATGGTTACAAGGTACAATGAGAATGATTATCGTTATTTTATAGCATGATGGTATGACTGTGATGCTCGATGATTCTTGCCATTTACCACTCTCCACAATTCGCCTGACGACGAAGCAGAAGGCGGTTCTCACTCAGCTAGAACGATTGCAGGAAGCGGTTTCGGCTCAGCAACTTTACACGGAACTGCGACAGCACGGAGAATCGTTAGGACTCGCCACCGTGTACCGAGCGTTAGAACTTTTGAAGCTACGGGGCTTGGTGCAAAGCCGCACAACAACCGATGGGGAAGCGCTTTATAGCCCCATCCAACAAGACCAGCACTATTTGACCTGTTTGCAATGTGGCAGTTCAGTGCCGCTGGGTTTTTGTCCGCTGCAAGAAATGGAAAACCAGTTACGGCGATCGCAGGCATTCACGATTTACTATCACACGCTGGAATTCTTTGGCGTGTGTAAACCCTGTGGACAGAAGGTAGAGAAAGTATGAGTGGGCATAAGTGGGCAATCGCAGCAGGCATCGCTCATGCAAAACTTATTGAGAACAATTACTATCTACTTCAGATCTGAATTGTGAACGGAACCGTTATATTTCTGAGAAAATCCACTCTGCAAAGCGTTCAGGAGGTTTGGGGTGAAGTTGAAAATGACATTGACCAATCTGCTGGACATGTTTGAGGAATTTCAGTCTCAAACGGGAAGTCCCTATCGTGTGAATGGATGTGAGACCTTTTTGCAACTGCCGCGTCAATTTGGGAGCGGGTTGATTCGCCACTGGCATCTGCGAGATGGATTGGATCTCTATTTACAAACCCATCATCTCATCGAAGAAATGACGGTTGAGTCGCACAATCAATACTCCATGTTTGGGTTGTGTTATTGCGTCTCTGGCAGTGTCAATATGTTGGTGAATCCGTCTTGTTCAGAGATGATAATCCATCCAGGATCTTGTCTGTCTGTCAACATGACAGAAGCTTACGCTGCTGGACAATTGCCTGCAAAGCAACCGATTTGTTTAGTTGAAATTGCGATCGCGCCTCACATGCTGCAAACCCTATTGCAAGATGAATTATCGAGAATTTGTTGAACCCTCCTTCATTGCTAGCGTTGGCGCGTCAGGTAGGATTGAACGATTGCAAACTCAAACAAGGGTTCCAGCAGGTGTTTCATACGACGGCGTTTGGTTACTTGCGCCACTATCGGATGGAGCGGGCACGGCAATTGTTAATGGATTCAGAGGTTTCCATTGAACAGGTGGCAAAAATGGTTGGCTATAGCGATCGCAGTCGATTTGCTGCTGCATTTCGGAAAGAGTTTGGGGTGAATCCTAAGACTTATCAATTGCAATGGCGAAGCGAGATCTGATTCGGTTGTTGTCATCTGAGATCTTGATTCAGACTTACTTTTTAGTGGGTTTTGGATAGAATAAAGTGAAACCAGTGCGGTGTTTCCCATGCAAACGACCACCCTCTATGACCAAGACTTTTATGCTTGGACTCAGCGCCAGGTTGAGCTACTGCGATCGCGGCGGCTGGCAGAACTTGATATTGAAAACCTGATTGAGGAGATGGAATCGTTGGGTCGGCAGGAGCGGCAGGAGTTGCGAAATCGACTGGGGGTGTTGCTGGGGCATCTGCTCAAGTGGCACTATCAACCCGAAGCTCGATCAAAAAGTTGGCGGGCTACCATTCAGGAGCAGCGCCAAGAGATTCGCCGCCACCTCAAGGAGAACCCCAGCTTGCAGCCCTATCTGCTCGAAGCCATTGAGGTTGGTTATGAAAAGGGACTCAATCTAGTGGATCGGGAAACGCCCCTTGACCCTAAACAACTGCCTCAATCCTGTCCGTTCTCTGAGGCAGAAATCTTTGAAGAGCCAGTGGATTGGCAACCGTAACCTCATATCCAAGTAGAACAGTGAACACCGTGTAGTCTTTCCCATGCAAACGACCACCCTTTACGATCAGGATTTTTACGCTTGGACTCAGCACCAAATTGAGCTACTGCGATCGCGGCGGCTGGCAGAACTTGATATTGAAAACTTGGTTGAGGAGATGGAATCGTTGGGTCGGCAGGAGCGGCAGGAGTTGCGAAATCGATTGGGGGTATTGCTGGGGCATCTGCTCAAGTGGCACTATCAACCCGAAGCCCGATCGAAAAGCTGGGCTGCAACCATTCAAGAGCAACGTCGGAGGATTCAACGCCATCTCAAGGAGAATCCCAGTTTGCAGACCTATCTGCTCGAAGCGATCGACATCGGGTATGAGGATGGACTGGATTTAGTCAACCGGGAAACGTCCCTCGACTCCAAACAGCTTCCTCAAGCCTGCCTTTTCTCTGAGTCAGAAATTTTTGAGGAGCCAGTGGACTGGCAGCCGTAACTTCCTCTTCATAGAGATGCCTATCCTTTCAGTTTGCAAAAAAGCCCGTTATGTTGACAGGCTTCCTGAGTAAGTGAGAATATTTCTCAATCGATTGATTCATTTTTGAAGCATTACTTTATAGTGTTGAGAAAGCGATCGCCATGACGATGATTCTGACTGAACAAGACTGCGACGAGCATTTAAGAACTGACTCAACTGTTCATCCAGATGAGTTTGAAATACTTCATGCTTGGGATGGAGCGTTGGATAGTGGATGGTGTCGAGAGATTCAGTTACGCGATTTGTGGCTCACGATTAAAGAATATCAAGCCGAAGAAGATTTCATTTTCAAAGCTGAGCCAGTCTATCTAGAACCTGCTTCTAGCTTTTTTGTGGCGGGAACGATGAAAAGTTGCTACGAGGGCTTTGCAGATGAAAATCTAGAAGCACCGGGAAGACACTACGTTGAGTGCGTTCATGGACATATTGAACTTGATCATCAACCTGTCGGTGAAAAAATTATCAGAGTTCGATTTGGGCTAAACCCAGATGTATTGAAATTATTCGGAGATACTGCCGTCTTACCGCGTGAGTTACAACCCTGGGCAACCGGGGAAATCTCTTATCCATTTTATCGGCAAGGAACGATAACGGCTGAAATGCAGGTAGTGTTGCATCAAATTCTGCACTGCATCTATCAGGGACCGATGAAGCAAATGTATTTGGAAGGAAAAGTGTTAGAACTGGCAGCCCTTCAGTTCTCCCAGTTTGCCGAGGTAGACAACTGCTTACACAAGGAGACTGCTCTCAAATCTGATGATATTGAGCGACTCCACCAAGCTAAAGAGATTCTTATGGCTCAGATTAACGATCCACCTTCGATTTTAGGGCTGTCACGGCAAGTCGGATTGAATGATTTCAAGCTTAAACAGGGATTTCGTCAGGTGTTTGGCACCACTGTGTTTGGTTATCTGCGAGAATATCGTCTGGAGCAAGCGCGTCTGTTGTTAATCGAAGGAGAACTGAGTGTGCAACAGGTGGCACGAGCGATCGGCTATACCCATTCTGGTTATTTCGCCACCGCGTTTAAACACAAGTTTGGCATTAGTCCTAAGACATATCAATCTCTAAGGTGAGTGATATTATTTACAATAAAAAATACAAACCTATTAGGGAGGGGATGATGACATTGCAAGAATTACAATATCAAGCATTACGGTTGCTCCTTGGCGATCGCTGGCACTTAATTCAATTCTTGCTGAGTTCCATTCAACAAGAAACCCTGGTAGTTAACGTGCCAAACCCAATAGTGAATTTGTCCGCAAATCTAGATCCCTGGACTCAAAGTTTAATAGGTGTGATTCAGTTAAGTACAGAAAATTCTTCAGATACCTATGTAGATTATCTGGAGGAGAAATACAGTTGAGGCGAGTATTGTTTGACAGCGATGTTTTACTCGATGTTTTAGGTCGTGCTTTAAAAGTCCTAAAACGAACATCATGTCTCTGAAGATCCCTCTAAATCCCCCTTAAAAAGGGGGACTTTGAATGGTTCGGTTCCCTCCTTTTTAAGGAGGGTTAGGGAGGATCAAAGGGATTTATTTCATCAAGGCTATTGCAGCGCCTTCAGGTTGCCAGTGTCACAGGCGAAATTATCCAGGTTGCATTGCAAAGCTCTATTACGGATTTTGAAGATGCCGTAACAAGCGAAGCTGCGAGTGCCGCAGGAGTAGAAGTTATCGTGACCCGAAACACTCCTGATTTTGTTGTTTCCAGAATTTCAGCAGTGTTACCAGAGGAGTTTTTGGCGATGCCTTTGAAGGAAGGGTTAGTAGAGTAGTTCACTAGCGGATTTATTGATTCATTTAAGGACAAGTTGTTGTTAGAGAGATGGAAATCTTTGGCACCGATTAAAAACTCCGTGGAGTGCTAGAAAAACTCCCTCCAGTAGCTAAAATCAGCTTTACCTGACCCCGCCCCTCACTCTATGCTTCTTGCAAATAGTTCTTATTTGTTTGCAATAGGTGTGTGGAGCGATGGTGACAAGACTACAGCAATGGATCGGGTTGAGCAGTGCAATGTTTGTGCTGGTTGCTCCAGTTTCTTGGGCAGAGGGGAGTGAGATTAAAGAGCTACAACGCCCTGCAAAAACCCTAAAGGAATGGAGGGCACAGATAGAGGCTACTACCGTGCAGGTAACAGGTGTAACCCTCGATCGCACTGATGCTGGGCTGGACATTGTGCTGGAAACGGCGGAGGGTAAACCGCTGCAAGTGGATGCCAGCAAGTTTCGGCGGGAAGGAAATAACCTGATTGCCGACATTCCGAATGCAACGCTGGCATTGCCGGAGGGACAGACGTTTGCGGCGGAGAATCCAACCGCCGATGTTGCCACTGTGCAGGTGGTGCAACAAGATGCTAGCAGTATTCGCATCAGCGTCACGGGAAACAATGCTCTACCCAAAACCGAAGTCACCCTGAAAACTGGAACACTTGCCTACAGCCTCAACCCGGAAGCGGACGAACCGGATGAAGAAATTGTGGTGACGGGAGAGCAAAACCGTTATCGCATTCCCAATACTTCTACCGCAACCAAAACTGACACTCCCTTGCGCGATATTCCCCAATCGATTCAAATTGTCCCTCAGCAAGTGTTAGAAGACCAAAATGTGACCCGTCTAGAAGAAGCCATCAGAAATGTCACCGGAGTTGTTAACACCTTTCCGCCTAACTTTGCCAATGGTTCTTTTTTGGCGATTCGCGGGTTTGGAATCAGGGACGATCAAGGTAATGTGCTCAGAAATGGTTTGGCAGATTTTATTGGTGCCCGTCAAATTGATTTTTCTCATATTCAACAGGTTGAAGTTTTGAAAGGTCCCGCTTCAGTGCTGTTTGGTCAAGGCACTCCAGGAGGCGTTGTTAACCTGATTACAAAGCAACCTCTACGCGATCCCTTTTATGAAATTAACGCCACAATCGGGAACTATGACTACTACCGTGGCACCGTCGATCTAACGGGACCGCTCAACGACTCCAAAACCGTTTTATATCGACTGAATGCGGCTTATCAGAATACTGGCAGCTTTATCGACTTTATAGAGTCAGAAAGAGTATTTGTTGCGCCTGTCCTGAGTTTCGCGATTGGCGATCGCACAAAATTGACCTTGGAAGGGGAGTATTCCTCCTCAAAAGGTGGAGTCGATCTCGGTTTACCCGCTGTTGGCACGGTGCTGCCAAATCCAAATGGTCGAATCCCACTAAACCGTACTACTAGTGAACCATTTGCTAAACCGTTCGATGCAGAGCTTTATCGAATTGGCTACACGCTTGAGCATCAGTTCAGTGATAATTGGTCGCTGCGAAATGCATTTCGAGTATCGTCTCGTGATGCGACTCAAGATGAGTTTCTTATTACTAGTCTTGAGGCTGATAATCGTACCGTAAATCGTAGATACAGGTTTAGAGAATTCAATGTAACTAGCTATAACTTTGCAGTAGACCTGATTGGTAAATTTTCCACAGGTTCAATTAAACATCAGGTCGTATTTGGAGTGGATCTGGGTAGATTTGAAGAGTCGGGTACAGGTACTACTCGGTCGATCGCGCCACTCGATCTATTCAATCCAGTGTATGGTCAGCCACTTGGCGATGTTACCTCCAGAGTTGGTGAGGGGGTTGTGGGAGATTCGTTAGGTATTTACATTCAAGATCAAGTCACGCTAGCTGAGAACTTAAAGTTACTGTTGGGCGGACGATTTGACTTGTATCGGTCAACCTCTGAGGATTTGTTGGCAGAGACCACAACCAGCGAATCAGGAGATGCGTTCAGCCCGCGTGTCGGCATTGTCTATCAACCCATTCCACCCATTTCGCTCTATGCCAGCTATAGCCGCTCGTTCACCCCATCCTTTGGAACTGCGGCTGATGGTAGTACGTTCAAGCCTGAACGGGGAACGCAGTATGAAGTTGGAGTCAAGGCAGATTTAAGCAACAGGTTATCTGCAACGCTTGCTTTCTATAATTTGACGCGCTCCAATGTTTTGACGACTGACCCGAATGACCCAAGCTTCTCGATTCAAACAGGCGAACAACGTAGTCGAGGGATTGAACTCAATCTTGCAGGCGAAATCTTACCAGGATGGAACATCTTTGCAGGTTATTCCTACATCGATGCCAGAATTACCAAAGACAATGATTTACCGATAGGTAATCGCTTACTCAATGCACCTGAAAACAGTTTCAACCTGTGGACAACCTACGAAATTCAACAGGGTCCACTTCAAGGCTTCGGCGCGGGTGTAGGCTTTTTCTTCGTGGGAGAACGACCGGGAGATTTAAATAATTCGTTCCAACTGCCGAGCTATTTCCGAACGGATGCCAGTCTCTTCTACAGACAAGGGCAATTTCGGGCAGCGCTCAACATCAGGAATTTATTCAATGTGGACTATTTTGAAACTTCCTATTCTGATACGTTCGTTTTTCCCGGTGAACCATTCATAGTCCAAGGAACAATTTCGTGGCAATTTTGAGTAGTCAACCCAATGAAAACCTCTTTACGTCACCTCTATCTATTGCTTTTGGCAATCTTGGCTTCTACATTGCTTTGGGCTTGTAGCAGAAATGTTGACAACAATTCTACAAGCTTGAATCATCCAACAGAAGATTGTCGAGTCGTGCAACATCAGATGGGTGAAACTTGTATTCCTCGCAATCCTCAACGAGTCGCCACTTTGTGGATGAGTACCTTTAGTAGTGCTTTGGCACTAGGCATTAAACCTATCGCAAACATCTGGATTCCAGGTCAACCTCTTCCAGGGTATTTGAGAGACAAGACAGATGAAGTTGAGTTTGTTGGTAGCCTTGGTGAACCAAACTTAGAAAAGATTTTGCGACTGAAACCGGATTTAATTTTATCGAATAGTCGGATGCAGAATATGTATGATCAACTCACTTATATTGCACCGACTGTTGTACTAGAGTATTATGATCCTCCTCCCTGGCAGAAACACTTGAAAGACGTTGCCAAAGTTTTAGACAAGGAACAGGAAAGCAGCCAATTGATTAAAGATTACTGGCGAAAAGTTGAGCAAGTCAAACAAGCTATGAACGATTGTTGCCGCAATATCCAAGTTTCAGTTGTGAGGTTCTATCCAGGCCATGGATTATCCTTGTATGGTAACGAAAGCCCTGTCGGCAAAGTCATCCGTGATATTGGGCTAAAACGCCCACCTTCACAGGATGGTGATTTTGAGGGCCTAGGCAATTTATCACTAGAGCAATTACCTGAGATTGACGGTGATGTTTTGTTTCTTGTAGCCCTTAAAGGAGAATCCACTCAGAAAACTTTAGAGACGCTACAGCGGCATCCTTTGTGGCAAAACCTTAAAGCAGTACAGCAGCATCGAGTTTATTTCGTAGACTTTTCACACTGGTATGCCTTTGATGTTTTAGCAATGAATGCTGTCCTGGATGACCTCGAAAAATACCTCATCAACACTCCTTAACCCCATGCCTAAGCACACCCTATTCGTATGCACCTCTTGCCATCGATCCTCCAAAGAGCGACCAAAGGATCAATCCACCGATGGCACTCGGTTACTCGAACAACTCAACACTGCATCCCCTGAACAACTCAGGGAATTAGAAATTCAGTTCGTTGGGTGCTTATGGGCGTGCAGCCGTCCCTGTGTCGCCTGTGTCGCCGCTTTCTCTGCTCCTCACAAGCCCACCTACCTGTTTACCAACCTGCCAGGTTCCGAAAGTGCGGATGCGCTGCTTCAGTTTGGCAACCTCTATGTCAGCAGCACGACGGGCGAAGTTCCCTGGAAGCAGTTTCCAAAACTGTTAAAGGTGAGCGCTGCAAAAATTCCGGCAGTAGATTTGTCGGTTTGACATGGCTTGTTGCTTGATTGACAGAACAATTCTAAAAAATCCGTTTGGGACACTTGAAAAATCCGTTTGGGACACATTCTGGTGGATTGACCACTCTACAATCACACTCAATTGCTAGATGAGAAATAGTTTTGAGAAGCCGTCGAACCTGCTGAATTGAGGAGTGTATTGTGCGATCGCGAATTTCCCAACTTTTCCTACAACCTCCCTTACTGGGGGTGTCCTTGATTCTGACAGCCCTACTCCCCACGTCTACCTCCGCCAATCCCGTCTCAAACTCACCCGACCTCCCATCTCCTCCTCATCTCCTCACCCCACCCCACCTCAAAGACTTTCAGCATCCAGCCACTACCGTCAAAAACTGGCTCGCCCAAGCCCCAATGCCCGCCACGATCACGAATATTCGCCTCAATCCAGGAGATGGAGAAATCGAAATTGTGATTGAAACGGCTGATGGGCAAACTCTGCAAGGGGAGGTCAAGCAGGAGAGCGATCGATTGGTAGTTACGATTCCCAATGCTCAATTGCAATCGGCATTTCGGCAAAATAATCCACTCAAGGGAATCACCTCAATTATTGCCACCAACATCACGCCAACCAGTTTTCAAGTGGCGATCGCAGGTGAAAACAGAGTACCTCTGGAAGGAGACATTTTAGCGAGTAATGCAGGCTTAACCGTGAGTGTCTTCACAGAACCAGAAGAAGAAATTACCGTTACGGCTGAAAAACGAGAAGATACTCCCCAAAATGTACCAATTAGCATTACAGTCCTTCCCAGACAACAATTGGAAGATGCTCAGATCGATTCGCTGCAAAGCATTGCCAATAACACGCCCAACTTCACATTCTTTCGGGGATCTGCCGGAGCGTCTTACTTTAACTTCTACAGCATTCGCGGGTTGAGCAACTTCAACTTTCTCTCTCCTCAAGACAACGTGGCATTTTACGTGGATGATGTGCCCTACGACTATGCTGGCTTCTTAGATGGGATTTTGTTCGATCTAGAGCAGGTAGAAGTGTTGCGTGGTCCTCAAAGCACCCTTTATGGCAGAAGTTCACAAGGTGGAGTCGTGAATATCATCTCTCGCAGACCCACCAACAAGCCAGAAATCCGGGCGGCTGCCAGTTACGGCAATTACAACGCCCGCAATCTACAACTGTCGCTAAGTGATGCGGTGCTTCCTGACCAGTTATTTTTCCGGCTTGCTGGGATTTATAAAGCACGGGATGGCATTGCCGAAAACACCTTCTTGAATCGGGATGTAGGTGCCAGATCTGGGCTAGCAGGACGGGCAGAAATCCTCTGGACTCCTTCTAGGGAGTGGAGCATTTCCTTTAATAGCACGCTCAGTGCGGATGATGATGGCGGTCCTATTTTTGTTTCGCGGGATACCCCAAATCCTTTCAAATTTGCCCAAGACTTTGAAGGATTTCATCGCCTGGACAACAACACCCAGGCATTAAAAATTGCCTATGATGGAGCCGGATTTCAAGCCGTTTCAGTGACAACACGGCGATCGGGCAAGCAAGACTTTGCTTCCGAATCTGACTTCACCGAGGTGGATCTATTTCGCGGTATTGGCGCATTTGATACAACAGTCTGGACTCAAGAAATCCGCTTCCAATCACCCAAAACGGCAGATCGCTTTCGTTGGGTCGTAGGCAGCTATTTCGAGTCGCGCGAGTTCAATACCCTCAGAGATGGACTCGTCGTAAGCGATCTGGGGGCTGCTTTCTCAGGATTACCCTTTGCAGGCACTAGCAATATCTCTGCCGAACAGCAACGCTATACCTATGCGGCATTTGGACAGTTAGATTATCAGCCGATCGAGCCACTGACCTTGTTTGCAGGTGTGCGTTATGAGTCTTCTAGAGCAGAACTGGCACGGCGACGCATTTTTACGGTTCCAGGATTTGGGGATGTGCCACTTAGTCCAGAAGTCCGTGGATTAGAGGAGAAGAGCGATGAACTGATTCCTCGATTTGGGGCGCAATATCGGTTTAACCCGAATGTGATAGCGTATGGCACGATCGCTTCGACAATGGCACACCTGAATCTTTTGATCTACTCATCGGTGCCGATGGAGTGCATTCTAATACCCGTCAGCCAGTATTTGGCGATGGCTTTGAAAAATTCTTCAACGTTGCCTACGTTGAGGCACTCTGTGACTGCAAGCCGAAACCATTAGAAATGAGAGCAAGGTGAGGAGCGGCAACCAAAGATGCATTCGCATATTCACGGCTTAAAACTCCCATGCGATCGCTTAACCCTACCTGAATCGAAAAGGGTAAGTTTTGGGATTGTCAAGCCATAAAACTCCGTCTGGAAGAAGAAATGATCCGGCTGGGACAAACTCTCCAATTAGAGATCTGCTAAAATACGTTTAGCTTTTTGCGAATTATTCCTGTTTATTTGGTGAAAAAGCAATTCTATGACTGACCAGCCTTACACAACACCCCCTACAGGTAGTTGGGCAATTGTGGCTCCGGTGAAGGGCAAAATTGTTGGCGCGATCGCTCTTTCCGTCATCAGTGCCATTGCTGCGATCGCTGCTCTCCTGGCAATTCCTCCGATCGCAACTGAGTTGCTGTCAACGTCTCCTGACTTGGATCAGATTTGGGTTTGGGTAGCAATGTCCGCGATCGCTGTCGTGATTTCGTTTACAACAAAAGTCTTTGCTTTCAGCACCTCTCACCTGGCAGCGTTTAATCTGGAAGTGATATTACGAACTACACTGACTGAGCATCTCGCAAAGGTGCCGCTCGGTTACATTACCACGATCGGTTCCGGTGCAATCAAAAAAATTGTCCAGGATGATGTCAAATCCCTCCATGCCTTCGTTGCGGATAGTACGCCTCTGATTGGACGAGCCTACACCACGCCTGTTGTCTCACTGATTGCGATGTTTGTTGCCGATTGGCGATTAGGATTCGTAACGTTAGCAGTGCTGCCCGTAGGGATGATTTTTATTCAACTGGCGCTGCACGACTATGCCGAAAAGCGGGAGGAATACGATCGCGCCAATGAGCAAATTAATCAGGTTGTGGTTGAGTTTGTTCAGGGAATGCAGGTGGTTCGCACTTTTGATGATGGCAGCAGTTCTTTTGCACGGTTTCAGCGATCGCTCGATCGCTTTACCCAAATTACACGGGAGTGGAACGAAGCTACCCAAACCTCTGGTCGCTTGGGAACCCTATTATTTGAGCCATTGCCCACCTTAACGATCGTTTCCATTGTGGGTGCGTGGTTAATGCTGCAAGGAACGCTAGAGTTTCCACGATTGCTAGTATTTTTGTTGCTGTCTCCTCGGTTGTGTGGAGCATTTAAGCCAATCTTCACCCTCTCCTATTTCATTAACCAGTCCAATGCGGGAGCGAAACGCATCGGGGTAGTGTTGGCAGAACCAATCTTGCCTCAGCCTGGACGACCGAAATACCCTCAGGATGCCTCTGTGCAAATCAAGGATGTGAGTTTTTCCTATGGTGTTCGCGAAGCGTCTCCGCAGGAGAGCCGACCTGCATTGCATCGTGTGAGTATTGATATTCCAGCAGAAAGTGTCACGGCTCTAGTCGGTCCTTCGGGTGCAGGTAAAACAACTCTGGCGCGGTTGATTCCTCGCTTTTGGGATGTGAGTAATGGAGCAATTGAAATTGGCGGTGTGGATGTGCGAGACATGACCTCAGAGACGTTGATGTCTTGGGTCTCGTTCGTGTTTCAAGATACCTTTTTGCTCTATGACACGATCCGCAACAATATCAAGTTAGGCAGACCCAACGCGACAGATGCTGAGGTGGAAGCCGCTGCCCAGGTTGCCCAGGCACACGAGTTTATCCTGGAATTACCCGATGGATATGACACGATCGCTGGAGAACGAGGAACTCGCCTTTCGGGTGGACAACGACAACGCATCACGATTGCCCGCGCTATTTTGCAAGACAATCCCATCATTGTCTTAGATGAAGCTACCGCGTTTGCTGATCCTGAGAATGAAGCACTGATTCAACAGGCGATCGCGTCTCTCACTACAGGCAAAACTGTAATTGTCATAGCCCACCGACTACCTACAATTCGGAGTGCGGATCAGATTGTTGTATTGGATCAGGGAAATGTTGTTGAATCTGGCAAACATGATGAGTTAGTCAGTGCCAACGGATTGTATGCAAATCTCTGGAAACGGCATGAAGAAGCCCAAAATTGGCAACTCCGAACTCGCTCTGTAGAGATACGAAATTTCGCGCCGCTCTGATTATCAATCTAAACAGATAAGTCAAATGGATACACTCACATTGAAGATCATTTTCATGATTGGCTTGATATCAAGTTCTGCTATCCGGCTTCCCCATCAACAGCAAAACAAACAAAACACTGTCACCGACGATCGCAAAACACCGTTGGAAACAGGATTACTCCTTCTAGTGTTTTTTGGAATGCTGGCTCTGCCCTTACTGTACGTTTTTTCACCCTGGTTAAATTTTGCCAACTACAAGCTACCCCTGTGGGCAAATGGATTAGGCGTTGTGTCATTCGCGATCGCGCTTTGGTTGTTTTGGCGTTCTCACCAAGATCTGGGAGAAAACTGGTCGCCGACCCTACAGGTCAGGGACGGGCACACATTAATTACTAATGGTATCTATCAATCAATTCGCCATCCCATGTATACCTCTATTTTTCTGTGGTGTATTGCCCAGGCATTGTTGCTACCAAACTGGATTGCCGGATTTGCTGGCATCATTGCCTTTAGCATCATGTATGTCATCCGAATTGGCAATGAAGAACAGATGATGATGGATCAATTTGGTGAGGAGTATCAAACCTATATGCAACAGACGAAGCGGTTAATACCTTACATTTTTTGATTGACATCATGCCTCCTGAAACCTCACATTTGCTCAAGGACAATACGGGTGTAGAAATTATCTGGTCACAACCTGCAAACCGAATTGTGTGTCTGACTGCTACAGGGTTAGACATTCTGCTAGAACTTGATTTAACACCTGTGGGGTATACATCTCAGACCATTGCGACAAAACCAGAATTCTATGGCGATCGCACTCAACAACTCACTCCTGTCGGCTCCTGGTTTGCGCCAAACCTAAAAACTATTCGTAACCTTCAGCCAGATTTAATCCTGGGTTGGTCATTTCCTCATCGCTTCTACCAACGCTGGTTGAGGAAGATTGCTCCCGTTTATCTCATGGATGGCAGCGGCTATGAGATGGCGTTCAAGCGGCTGCGTCAGATTGCTCAATTAACTGAACGAGTGGCTGAGGCTGAGGCAGCGATCGCGCTCCTGGAAAATCGATTAACAGTCTATTGCTCCACTGTTCCTGTTTATGAACGTAAAACCGTGTTGATGATGGGCGGCTCCAGCCTCAACCGACTGACGCGCAAATTCATCGTTGAAAGTAATGCAGGCACCTTTGGCAGTGTGCTCAAGCAATGTACGCATTACCCTTGGGCTGAACCGACAACTCGCCATGAACCGGGGTTTACCAGTCTGTCTCTGCAACAAATTCTGGATGTCAATCCGGATGTGATTTTTGTGCAGACCTATGCGCCCTCAACCGCTCCGCTATCCCAACAACTTGCAAACAACCTTATCTGGAAACAAATTAAAGCAGTCCAACATGATCAAGTCTACGAAATTGAGCAGTTTTGGCACACCGGAAACGGCACTCGAACAATCGGGCTAATGTTAGATCAATTAGTACCAAAAATCTATCCAACTCTTTGCTAAAAATCGGAGTTATGTATCTATGCTAAAAACCTATCGCCGTGTATTCAGTGTTGCGGGTTCCTACGAGCCACAACTGAAAATTGCCCTCTTACTATCGGTAATTGCCTCTATTGTGCAAGGAATCATCTTTGCTCTGTTTTTTCCATTGCTATCTGCATTGATGACCTCTCCTATCCAGCCTCAAACCGTTTGGATACTGTTAGGGATGATGGGAGTTCTCGTTCTGGTAGAAGGGATGTTGCGCTGGAAAGAACTCGATTTTGCCTGGGACACTTCTAATGATGTGGCACATGAAACTCGCTTGCGCTTGGGTGAACAACTGCGACGCATCCCGTTGGAGGAACTGAACCGCAGACGATCGGGGGATCTCAACGTCGTCCTCAGTGGCAATGTCAGTGAAATTGTGTTGTGGATTGGTAGCTTGTGTACGTTGATTATTCAAACGATCGTGGTTCCAATCACCATCATTCTCGTCACGCTGTTCATTGATTGGCGACTCGCGATCGCGCTGCTGGTTTCCTTCCCGTTCGCCATTCCCATCTACCGCTATTTTCGCACTTTGATGGGCAAAGCGCTCCGAGATGTGACAGCGGTCGATGCAGAAGTGGCATCTCGTGTGGTGGAATACACTCAAGGATTACCCGTGTTACGCGCCACCCAACAGGTAGGACAACAGGCACAGCGCTTGCAAGAGGCGTTGAGTGTGCAGCGATCGGTGCAGTCAACTGCTCAACAACTGTCGAACTTACCCGCGATCGCTCTCTCCACGCTAGTCGAAGTGGGTATCTTCCTCGTCTTAGCGTTGGGAACGTTCCTGATTGTGCAAGGCACGCTCACCGTTCCAACCTTGTTTGCGCTGTTGGTGATTGCCCTGCGATTTAGTGAACCCCTCGCCCAATTGACTGGATTACTCAGTGTGTTTGACCTGATGGAAAGTGGACTGGAACGTATTGAAGCGGTGATGAACATTGCACCGCTGCCCGTCTCCCCTCCTGCGGCTCACCTAACCCACTCTGATATCACCTTTGAACAGGTTTCATTTCGTTACGCCGACCAAATTGAATGGACGTTGCAAGATGTCTCCTTCCAGTTGCCCGAACGTACCCTCACCGCATTGGTAGGAACGTCTGGCAGCGGCAAAACCACGATCGCTCGTCTGATTAGCCGCTATGCCGATGTGCAACGGGGCACAATCAAACTTGGGGGCGTAGATGTGCGATCGCTCACCCCAGAAGAATTACTGCAACACATTTCGGTGGTGTTCCAGGATGTTTATTTGTTTGATGACACGATTCGGAACAATATTCGCTTCGGCAGATCCACCGCATCGGACGCAGACGTTGAAGCCGCTTCACGCGCCGCGAACTGTCACGAATTCATCTCGCGCTTACCGCATGGTTATGAGACAACGGTGGGTGAGATTGGCGGCGCATTATCAGGCGGAGAACGACAACGTATTTCGATCGCCCGCGCCATCCTCAAAGATGCCTCGATCGTGTTGCTGGATGAACCAACTTCGGCATTAGATACGGAAAGTGAAGTAGCGGTGCAACGGGCACTCGATCAACTGGTGAGTAACAAAACAGTAGTTGTCATTGCTCACCGACTTTCAACAGTGGTGGGAGCCGATCGCATTCTAGTCCTGGATCAAGGGCAGATTGTGGAACAGGGAACCCATGCAGAATTAATGGAAAAGGGCGATCGGTATTCCTCGCTTTGGCAAGCCCAACAGCAGTCCCGTCAATGGCGAATTGCTGCGTAGAGTAAAATTTTTGGGCTTTGTGATCCCTGTACATATCAAGCAGAGCGGACAAGATTGGTCATGAGTTGACTGTCTGGAATCCCTATTGCCGACCCCAATTACCTGCCGAGGGTTCACCTGTGTCATGTGTGGTGCAGCCTTTTGGTCTAAGCTAACAACACTTGATGTAACCCTACCTTGCTAAATTTCGTACTGAAACGCCAACCCAGAACGACCACAGAACAGCGTGTTTGCATCCATTCGCATCAAGCGATCGAGCATTTGAATCGCAAGCGTATTCGGAGTCAACTTATCACTCACGCTGGCACTGCTGCCGTAAATCAGTAAGCAATCGAATTCAAAGAAACCGAAGTCAAGCGGTTGCTTCACAGATGCGCTTCGCGCTAAACGCACCCATTCAACCGTTTCTCGCAAAATCGCATCTCACAACGTTTTCACCATTTCCATGCCATACCGTTCAATCAGTTCGGTAGGGTCTCCCGTCTGTCCCAATCCATGCAAAATCAGCAACTGTTCTTCTCACCAACCCTGACAGATTTGCGGAACAGGTTCATTGGGTCGTGGCGAAGCGGTTGGGAATATGCTCAAATTATTCAAGGAGGCAAGAGCTTTATTGCCCTGTCCGAAGGCTTGCAAAATGCCTTGTTTGCCTGTGGTAGAGTGCCCCAACAGCATCGCACCGATAGTCTCAGTGCAGTGTATCGCAACATGGGTGGCACCCGCCACAAACCGCTAACTCGCTTATACGATGCTTTGGCACGACCCGGTGAGTGAGTGCGAGATCTCGCGGGCGTTAGCTCGGATGGGATTCACTCGTAAAAAACCTAGGGTGGCAAAGCTAACTGGAGAAATTTCTGCTCCAGATCAGCCAAATAGGTAGCTGGAGAGCGTCGAAATCGCG
>NZ_WVIE01000041.1 GCF_010091945.1 Myxacorys almedinensis A | reverse complement strand
AATACCAAAAGCCTTGTTGGATTGCTGGTCTAGCCTCCTGTGCTACGCTGCTTGAATTGGATAAAGTCGAGCTAAGACCCTCATTAAAAAGTAGTGGTTCGTCTAGGGTTACAGCCGTTTCTCGTCTGAACTGAAATGCATTTTGTAATGACCAGTTATCATTGAACTGATGCTCAAAGCGATATCCCACTCTAGGTTGCTGAATTCTAATAATACCCTCCGGGTTTCCAGTAAACCGATTGCGTGGGATGCGTCCATTGGGGTTAGGTAATACTGTGCCCTCTGCTGGCAAGGCTGGGGGAGTCAGTATGTCTCTATCTATGTAATCGCCCTCTATGATAAGGCGGGTGCGTTCTCCAAGCGCAAAACTCACGACTGGGGCAATGGTGAAACCTTCTTGCCTAGCAAAATCAATGAAATTCCCTCTATTTAGATAGCCTGCGTTGAGACGATACAACACAGTCCCAGAATCGTTTAATGGTCCCGATAAATCAAGAGTGGCTCGATAGAAATCATAATTACCAATGGTGGCATCGATGGCGTAGAAGGGTTCGCGTAGTGGCTGTTTCGTCACGATGTTGATCGTTCCGCCTGGGTTAGCTCCCCCGTAAAGCACAGAGGCGGGACCGAGCAGCACTTCGATTCTTTCAATGTCGGGGTTGGTCTCCACCTCTATTCCTCCAGACTGTCTCAACCCATTCCTGAGAATATTGCTGTTGCTGAAATTAAAGTTAGAGAAGCCTCGAATAATAAATAAGGCGTTTGCGTTTGATGTAGGAGAGGTTGGAATTACCCCAGGAACGTTTCTTACGGCTTCGTTGAAATTGGTGACATTTTGATCGCGTAGCACCTCTTGAGGAATAATTTGAATTGATTGGGGAATGTCGCGCAGGGGCGTGTCAGTACGTGTCCCCACACTGGTATTCGGCACGCGATATCCCCCACGCTCACCCGTCACCACAATTTCCTCATCCGGTTCGTCCGCTTCTGGGTTGAGGCTGTAGGCAAGTCCCCCCGTTTTCAGCGTCACTTCGGTCTTGGGCAGGGCATTGTTGCCCGTGACGCTAATGCGAATGCTGTTGATATCTTGCTGCACCACTTGCACGTTCGTCACATCTACCGTTGGATTCTCGGCGGTAAATGTCTGACCTTGCGGCAATGTCAGCACTGCATTGGGAATATCGGCAATCAGCGCATTGCCCTCGCTGCGAAACTTAGTCGCATCCACCTGCAAGGGTTTACCGTCTTGGGTTTCCAGCACAATTTCCAGTCCCGTTGCAGTGGGGTTGAGTTGTACCTGTGTGATCTGCACTGTGGCGGCTTCTACTTGTGCCAGCCACTCTTTCACGGTTTTGGCAGGCTGCTTAACCTGACTCAACTGAGCAATTGCGGTCTTGTCCCCAGATTGCGCAGCAGCAGGCAACCCCAACAACACCGGAACCACACAGCCCGACAAACTTGCCAACAGCCAAAACCGTACCCGCAGCGACAATTTTTTCCCAACACACACCGCCGATCGTCGATCGCTCATGCCAACTCCTCACACTTCACTGGTGAACTTTACTTTTTGAGAAAGGTTCTTAATTAAGCTGAAACTCAGTCTAGAGAAGCATTGATGGCGGTGTCTACTCCAAAACGGACTTGGATGATCGCAAAACAGACATTCTGCCCAACAGACACTCACGGGGTGTGATGCCAAACTTCCGCTTAAACGCGGCGGTGAAATGCCTTCAAGCATCTCAATTGATGCCGTGAGGGCTTATGCTAAAATAAGCCATAGCTCCCTATTTCAGGCTGAAGCAAGCAAGATGGTTGCAACCACCCAGCGATTCACGTTAGCAAAGTATCTAGCTTATGACGATGGCACTGATCGGCGATATGAGTTGGTCAATGGGGAGTTGGTAGAAATGCCTTCAGAGAGTGATTTAAATAATGCCATTGCAATTTTTCTGTTATTAACGTTTGCTCAAATCGTTCCAGGACAGTTGCTACGTCGGGGAACAGAGGTTGCGGTGAGCGGTGCTCGTGCTACGGTGCGTGTGCCTGATTTGCTGGTGCTGTCTGAGGAATTGGAGGCGGCTCTGAGCGGGGCGAACCGCAGTATTGTGATGATGGACATGCCGCCGCCTGTGCTAGCCGTGGAACTTGTATCGCCAGGGAAAGAGAATGAAGATCGCGACTATCGCTATAAGCGATCGGAATATGGCGCAAGAGGGATTGCTGAATATTGGATTGTCGATCCAGCGCAGGCTCAGGTGACCGTACTAACGCTCGTGGATGGACTGTATGAGGAGGCAATTTTTCAAGCAGATGAACGCCTGGTTTCCCCAACTTTTCCGACGCTGGAATTAACGGCGAAGCAAGTGCTTCAGGCAGGAAAGCCCTGAGTGCTGATGCCGGTACTTCTTGACATAGCGGTGTCTACTCTAAAACAGACATTTTGCCCAACAGACACTCACGCGGTGTGATGCCAAACTTCCGCTTAAACGCGGCTGTGAAATGCCCCGGATTTGAATAACCCACCATTGTGGCAATTTCAGCGATCGTGCAGTTCCCCTGCCGCAGCCATTGTTCTGCGAGTTCCATGCGCTGCTCAGTCAGGTAGCCAAATACCGTTTTGCCAAACAGTTCTCGAAACCCGCGCTGGAGGGTACGATCGCTCACCCCGACCCGCTGCGCCAACTCCAACACCGAAGGCGGCTGCTCCAGATTTGCCGATAGAATTTCTCTGGCGTGATAGATGCAATTCAGAGTCGTTGGCTTCAATTGCCCGTCTGACGGTTTGCTGCGATTGCCATCGAGCCAATCAAGCTGCATTGCCAATAGCTCCAACACCTTTGCCTGAAGATACATTCGCTTGACTGCACCCCGATAAGGGGCATTCCACATCTGTTGTGCCAGCGATCGCATCCTTGCCGTCACTGTCGGATAAAACGAAACCTTCCAGTCCTCTCCTTTGAACAACTGCTGCATCGGCTCAGACTGCCAAGCGCGATCGCCGAGGAAAAGCGCCTTCAGCACCTCTGGCTCAATCCCAACATTGACATAGATGATACGCTTTCCAGCATGATTTTGCTCCACATAAGCAGGCGAAACCCCACTCCCTGAAAAATAGCTGCGTGTTCCACCAAATTTGGGGTGAATATCACAATGCATGAAGCCTGACAGACAGATCCCAATTTGGATCGGATGGTCATGCTCAGGCTCCTTAAACATCCAGTCTCGACAATACGCTTCGTCAGAAAGCGTCAACCACATACCAGGAGATAGCTCCAGAACACGATTACATCCCCGCCCCAAATACTCTGGTACACCCGTCAGCACTTCAAACTCATCAAGCACGAAATTTTGAGGGCAGGTGATGGGAGCCTGTTGGCACAGTTCATCCCAGTCTGATGGGGTGAGGATAAGCGTCATGGCAGGCTAAATGCGGCTCAAGAAACGACTACTGATAACAATTTGCAACAAGCTTACCACAAGTTGCAATTGGATAATGTATCGTCTGTTGTGGGCAAAAAGTGCCTATTTAGCGATCGCACTCTGATTTCAACAGATTTACCTCTTTTGTGCGTCAACATTCACGCTTACAGGAAATCCACCCCAAACTCTTGCGGACGACAACGCACCATCGTATACGCTTTCATCGGCGGCACTTCTGGCTGTCTCAAAAACCAGTCCTCGGTCGCATCGGTGCCATAATTAAATCCGACAACTACCACATACTGAGTTTTGGGTTTGTAGGTGTCAATGACGTGATAAAACTGGGCATATTCCAACGGTTGTTCTTTCGCTGCTTTTGAAAGCGTCATCATCGTCCAGGCTTCACTGCCTTGTGCCGCATAATGAACCCGCTTAATCACCGATTCGCTTTCGGTGATGGAGAAATCGTTACCACCTTCATGCTGAATATTTACCACTTGGTGCAGATATAAATAGCCCCGCCCCGATCGCTGGTAGAACTTCCATGCCTGAGCGCTAAACAGGACTTCACATTCATCAATGATGTTTCTGGCGATTTCGATCCTCAGTTCGCATTCAGGTGTCATATCTGTTCACCCGTGTAGCAGTTAGGCTTCTCGCTTTCGTTTTTCATAGTAGCAAAAGAGATCGAGCGTGGGAATGCGTTAGTAATGCTCATCCCGTATTTTTCTGAATGATTGGCATCTGCGTTAGCTTCGCTCTAGGGAGTGTTGACGCAATTGGTTGACGAAAAATTCTTCTAACGATGGTCGTGCTAGATGAATGGATACCAATTGAGCATTCATTAAGCGCACACTCGCCATAAAGTCTTGTGGTTCTCCGATCAAATGCCCGACCCAAAAGCCATCTTGAAATTCCACATCGGGAACGCGCGATCGCAACAGGTCAGGATTGCCGCCTTTGACTACGACACGATACTGTTCGGCTACGCCTAGCAACTCTTGCATTGACCCAATCGCAATAAGTTCGCCCTGAGCCAGCAGAGCAACGCGATCGCAGATCTTTTCCACATCCGACAAAACATGACTGTTAAAGAAAATCGTTTTGCCCTGCTGCTTGAGCGACTGAATCGTTTCACGCATCTGATAGCGACCGAGGGGATCGAGTCCTGACATTGGCTCATCCAAAAACACAAGCTCTGGATCGTTGATCAAGGCTTGCGCCATGCCGATGCGTTGCAGCATTCCTTTGGAATAACGGCGCAGGGGTTTTTTCTTGGCGTCGGATTGCGCTAAACCCACCAGATCGAGCAGTTCGGGAATGCGTTTACGGGTGTGCGATCGCGGCAGGCGAAACAACCCCGCCGTGAATTCAAGAATTTCCCATCCTGTCAAATAATCGTAGAAATAAGGGTTTTCGGGCAGGTATCCAATGGTTTGTTTGACACTGCGATCGCTCAACGGCTGACCGAGCAGAGTAGCCCGTCCTGCGGTCGGACGCACAATTCCCAGCAGCGCTTTTAGCAGCGTCGTTTTGCCTGCTCCGTTTTGCCCTAGCAGTCCAAAGGTTTCGCCTTCATACACGGTCAGCGTTACTTTTTTAAGCGATGACACCTTTTGATTGAGCCAAAATCCGGTGCGATAGGTCTTGCTCAGTTCGTAAGTTTGAAGTGCGATCGGTCGATCGGTTTCGGGTGTTTGAAGTGAGGTATCAATGGCAATATCCATAGGAGATTTTACAGGGTAGCGTGTTGCCATTAAAACATTCAATCCGATTCTCGATGAATGGATTTTTGGGTTGAGTGCGATTGACTTCGCCAAGTTCCGAAGGATTGCCGCTAAATCTTGCTTACACTAAAGAAAGGACGTTTGCCTCTAATCCCATTTATGAATCGCTCAAAATTTGTCGCTATTTTAACGGGTGTTATTTCTCTGATTTTAGGAATTGCGTATTTAATACTGGTGCAATTGCTCGATCTACGCGGTGAAATGATTCCTGCGCCGATCAATTTACTCCCATTGTGGTTTCACTAGAAGTTATGCGCTACGCATGATGGGTTAGACGTTGACATCTGTAACTCGTCGCGTTACATTGGTGCTGTAATTAATTAATTAAGATTGGATCTTAACAATTTGAGAATCTGGAGAACCGTCTCTCATGATCCAAACTTTTAAGAGCAAAGTATTAGAAAGATTATTGAAAGAAGGTAATACAAAGGGCATCCCTAAAGAGCTTGAAAAAAGAATTAGAATAAGGCTTGAAGTAATCGATTCGGCGGTAATTATAGGTGACGTTAGAATACCAGGCTATGATTTACACGAGCTTAAAGGTGACAGACAAGGAACTTGGTCATTAAAGGTGTCAGGCAACTGGCGCATTACTTTCAAGTTTCAAAATGGCGATGCATACGATATAGAACTTGAAGATTATCACTAGACTGCAAAACAAAATCTTAGAGGATGTTTGAAAAGTGCTTAATCTATTCTTCGCTACAATTTTAACTCCCCCAAAATCATTTTAGAGCGGAGCGAAGTAATGAATGATCACTTTTCAAACAGCTTCTAAGGACTCTACTTCAAGGGCAAGGAGATTATATGAAAGACTTACAAGATATGGTTCATGGGAGGAAAACAAGGCCAGCACATCCCGGCGAAGTCATCTCAGATATACTTGAAGATCTTGAAATGACTCAAACAAATTTTGCTGAAATTCTTGGAGTGTCTCGGCGTACTGTCAACGAAATTATTCAGGGTCGAAGACCCGTCACGGTCGATATGGCGATTCGGATTGGAAAAGCACTGGGAAATGGTCCTCAGCTTTGGCTTAATCTTCAGCAAAAAGTTGATATTTGGGATGCAATCCAAGCTCATGAAGAAGACTACAGTAAAGTAACCACGATCGCATCATGAAGGGTCGCTTTTTACTGCCAATCCTCAAGCGTCTCTTCATCTGAGTTAGTCCGAATCTCAACTCGCTCTGGTGCTTGAATCGGTTTCATCGGTTGCCGTAACTCTAACGGTTCCATTTCACCCGGATCGATCTCATTTTCTCCGCGAATATCAAGTTGCAGTGGCTTCACTACTTTTGCGATCGCTTCTTGCACAAATGACTTTATAAATTCATCCCGTCGATTTAGCTGAAACTGTCGCTGCACCACTTCTGTAATGCCACCATCGCCCCAGTCTTGATCATGACGGAAGTATTCAATAAAACTTTTTCCGGCAATCCGAGTGAGATATGCTGCACTCACCCCCTGAATCGCTCGACCGACGAGAAACCCACCAACGCTCAACTGAAGCGCTGTGCTGAGAAGCTCGATCGCACCCTTCACCACGCCCAAACTGACAAGCGTTTTTGCGAGCGAGAACGCCAATTCTCGCCCCCGCTCCATGTTGATGTCACAACCATACACTCGCCCGATTTCGACGACCATCTGAGCATTGACCGCCGCCGTTGCCAACAAATCCACCACCGGAAGCGGCGTTACCGAAATGACACCTGCCCCAATCCATTGAAAGCGCTCAACAATTTTTTCTGCCTGTCGCCGCCGTTGCCCATCGATCAGCCGCCGCGCCTCTTCTCCTAATCGCTGCGACTGAAGCAAAATGTTATCGGCTAACAGATCATCGCCCTCTGCTCTCAGGACTGCGGCGAGTCGGCGGATCAATGGCATCACGTCGGGTTCGGGATGCAGCGTTTCGCCCGTCTCCATGCGGAAGGGTTGAGGATTTGCCGCGATCGCAATCACATCCGTCTGATTCACAATCCCGCGAACCCGCTCCCTCAACCGCGCCTGAACCGTTTCTAAATCCTGCTCATTATATAAATCTGCCTTGTTGAGAATGACCAGCGATCGCTTGCCAATTTCTGCCAGCATTCTCAACGGATCATATTCCGATTGTCGCAAATCGTTATCTAACACAAAAATGAGTAAATCCGCTTCCGTTGCCAATCGACGCGCTAACTTTTCCCGCTCCGTTCCCGCGACTCCCGCTTCTAAAATTCCGGGCGTGTCGGTGATTAGAATTTCGCGATCGACGCCCTTTAGTTTCAATCGATAGGTTTCTCCGACTTCCGTTGTGCCCATCGGTGCGCCCACCTGTCCGACCATGCGACCCATGAGGGCATTGACAAGAGACGTTTTGCCCGATGATCCGGTGCCAAACACGACCACCATCACTTCACCGCGAGCGAGATTTTGTTCAATCTCCCGCGATCGCATCAGCAATTCTTGCTTCGTCACCTCATCTTGAATCTGCGCCACCTGCTGCCGCACCGCTTGCAGGTTTTCTCCTGCCGCTTCAACTTTGTCTTGCGAAACTCGTGGCGCAACCCGTCGTCTGCTCCGCTTGCGCTGCTGATTGGGCAATAAGAAAAAATAATAAATGAACGCTGCAATCAGGGTTCCTAACAATCCAATGATGAGTAGGATGACGATCGCACCTAAAAACGGGTAATACGCCAACAAATACCACAAGCGATTTAGCGAATCGATCAGCCAAATCACTAGCCCTAAAATTAGCGCAACCCCAAAAATTAGCGTTAGAAGTCGTGACAGAGGCATGGAAACAACTCAACGAAGAGACAACGTAGCACAGCCGATTTATTGTCTTATTCTCCTTTATTCCTCAAGCTACGACAGCCTCTAGAGAATGAAAGCCTTAATCTGGTTCTACTTGCTACATCTGATACCAACGCCAACGTAACGCAGCACTCTTGACTTTACAAAGCAGACTTTTTACCGTTTAGAGGTTAATTGTCCTCTCTAAAATCGTTTTGGAATAGAGACCTATGAGCCTTTTCGACCAAATTTTGGGTGCTGTTAGCAATCCCCAACAGCAAGCCTCCACCGATCAGCTAGGCAGCATTTTGGGTGTTGCTCAACAAGTGGCAGGCAGTCATGGCATAGACGGTAATGCGACTCAAGCGATTATGTCTGTTTTGGGTGGACATGTGCGATCGGCGCTGCAAAATCAGCAGGGCAACAATCCGCAAGATCTGGTCAATCAGTTTGCTGGGCTGGGGAACAATCCTCAAGCAGTTCAATCTCTGTTTCCAGGAGGACAGCAGCAACAGGTTGCTCAAGATATTTCTCAGCGCACCGGATTTAACACCAATACCATTGTGTCAATGTTGCCTGTTTTGGTGCCCCTAGCTCTAAACCTGTTGAAGACTGGAAGCGCGACCCAAAGCGCATCTCAAGCAGGCAATCCAGTTTTGAATGCGTTTTTAGACTCTAACCAAGACGGCAAGGTCGATTTGGGTGATGCGATGGGGCTAGCTGGGCAGTTCCTCAATCAGCGACGATAGGATATTGAGGATATTGTGCAAGGCAGTGCGTTGTCTCAGAGGCTGTCTTAGAGATGGCGTTGCTTTGAAAAAAATATCGAACATTCATAAAAGTGTGCCTGTTTTACCTCAAAGACAGGCACGCTTACTGTTTGTTAGTAACTGTCTCGATTGAAATTTCGACCACCCCCCCCGACCCCGGCACGGGGTTCACGCGGTTTTGCTTTGTTAACCTTCAGTTCGCGACCTAGCCATTCGGCTCCATCTAATGCTGCGATCGCGGCATCCTCATGGGTCTCATCCGCCATTTCAACAAAGGCAAATCCGCGCTTTCTGCCAGTTTCTCGATCCGTGGGAAGGCTAACTCGGCTTACATCACCATATTCAGCAAAGACTTCTTTCAAGTCCTCTTCGGTTGCCTGAAAGGATAGATTTCCAATATAAATAGTCACGCTTCTCTCCAAACAAATCTTGTGAGGGCGAACTCGGTCGAAGCTCTGTGAGCAGGGGCGTTGGCACTACTCAAAATAGCCCAGCCGAACTCTTGGTTTGGACATTATTATAACTGACTCTTCCTATTATGAGAAGCATACTTGGTGCATTTCGTCTACTTACAAATATAGGAATTTCTATTAATTATCCAATTAATTCTTGCAGAAGAAGCCAAAGTGTCTAGGCTGAACGATTTTTTGATTCAAAGTATCAGATAAGTGAAAGGCTGAGGATCACCTGACCTTAATTTATTTAGAAAACTTGACATCTTTAAAATCTGTTCAAATACCTGAACTTATTGAGTTAGCCATGAGTTAGATATGAGCCAATCAGCCGCGAGCCAGGAATGCTAGTGACCCATGAGTGGATGGCGCGTAGTTTCTCATAAGGGCTGGGCGCAACTCTGGGGATTTAACGCTTGAGGCTTAATAACCTTAATAACAATGCTTAAGATACCAGTGCTTAAGATACCAGTGCTTAAGATACCAGTGCTTAAGTGCAGGCTGAGCGAGGGAATCTGTTCACCTTAACCTTGTCTTTACGGTGTGGGTGTACCCTGAGGGGGATGTCCAACGTTGCCTGCATTAATTATGTCTTCTTCAGTGAGCAAAACTTGTCGGAGTCTGTTTTCTACCTCTGCGATTCGCTTTGCGAAGCTTCAGGGAATCGCGCTGATGGTTGGTCTCGCCTCTTGTGCTCCCAATACCCCAACCGCTCCTCCCCAAGCAGGCGGCAGCCCCGGAGCCGCGCCAGCAGCAGGAGGCACGTTAGCCATTAGTGGAGCAGGCGCAACGGCTCCCAACCCGCTCTATCAGCGTTGGTTTCGAGAATACAACACACAAAATCCTGCGGTACAAATTAGCTATGACTCTGTAGGCAGTGGTGCGGGTGTCAGACGCTTTCTAGACGGAACCGTTGATTTTGGTGCAACAGATGCTCCGTTGCTGGATAAAGAGCGCCAAGCTTTACCTGCTGCCCGTGGTCAAGCTCTTCAGATTCCTTCGACAGGTCTGTTTGTTGTGTTTGCCTACAACCTAGATGGCGTGGATAATTTGAGACTTTCCCGCGAATCTTTCTGTGGGATTACAGACGGTTCGATCACAACTTGGAACGATCCCCTGATTGTTAAAGACAACCCAGGCGTAACGTTGCCGGGTGATCCCATCACGTTTGTTCACCGTTCTGATGGAAGCGGTACGACCGATATCTTTACTAAGCACATTGATGAGGCGTGCCCAAACTGGAAAGCAGGAGGAGGAAAAACGGTTGAATGGCCTACCGGAACCGGGGCAAAAGGCAACGAAGGGGTGTCGGCTCAAATTCAGCAAACCCGGGGTGCGATCGGGTATACCGAGTACTCATATGCCAACGAAACCAAGCTAAAGATGGCGTCGATTCAGAATAAAGCAGGTGAGTTTATTACCCCCACTCCTGAAGCCGCATCAAGAGCCTTAGCGGGCGCTCAAGTTCCGGCTGATTTCGCACTGGCAGTGCCCGACCCAGAGCAAAAAGATGCCTACCCGATCGTAAGCTTGACCTGGATACTGTTATACGAAAACCCTCAAGATCCAGCCAAGGCTAAAGCAATCAACGAATTCTTGAAGTGGGCTTATTCTCCGGCGGGTGATCAAGCTGCAACTGAACTCGGCTACATCCCTCTTCCTGATGATTTGTCAAGCAAAGCGGCGACCGCTTTAGATACAATCAAAGTAGCAGCCAACTAGGGTTCGCTCAAGGTGTTGAGTGCCCTTGCCGTCTCATTGAAGCCTCGTTAACTGAGTTGCGACTTAATGATCGGGCGACGGCACTCAGACAGCCCCTTTAAAAGTTTTGTAGTTTGCCTCTTACCCTTTCTTGCCACCCTTGAGCCATGGCTTTGACAACTGATCATTCTTCACCCATGAATCGCCAGCGATCGGGGTTTGCGCGATCGCTAGATAGTGGATTTGTGTGGGGCACGGCGGCAGTCGCGATCGCCGTCGGGTTGCTTTTAGCCGTGATCGCCCTGCAAGTTGGAGAAGATGCCCTTCCAGCCATTCAGAAATTTGGGCTGGGGTTTCTAGTCTCTAGCCGATGGAGCGTCATTGACGGCGAATTTGGTGCACTGACTCAAATCTACGGCACGATCGTAACCTCACTGATTGCCCTCTTCCTGGCCGTGCCCATCGGAGTTGGGATTGCAATTTTCTTGAGTGAAGACTTTTTGCCCCCTCGGATCAAGCAGCCGATTGTTTTCTTAGTTGAACTGCTGGCAGCCATTCCTAGCGTTGTCTACGGAATTTGGGGAATTTTTGTCTTGATTCCGATTCTGCGCCCATTTGGGATATGGTTACATGAAACCTTAGGCTGGATTCCCCTGTTTGCCACCGCTCCGGCGGGTCCTGGCATCTATGCCGCTGGGCTTGTTCTGGCGATTATGATTTTGCCCATCATTGCGGCTATCTCCCGTGATGCGATGGTCGCCGTACCGGCTGAACTGCGCCAAGCCGCTTATGGTTTAGGAGCAACCCGGTGGGAAACGATCTTCCAGATTCTCTTGCCTGCCGGGTTCTCTGGTATTGCGGGCGGTGTCATGCTGGCGCTGGGTCGAGCGATGGGTGAAACCATGGCAGTCACCATGCTGATCGGTAACGCCAACACGATTGACTCATTTTCCATCTTGTCTCAAGGCTCAACCGTTGCTTCGCTGCTGGCAAATCAGTTTGCAGAAGCTGGAGGACTTCAGATATCTGCCTTGATGTATGCTGCTTTGGTGCTGTTTGCGCTCACCTTGGTGGTCAATATTTTAGCTGAGATTGTGGTTCGCCGCTTTAGTTTGAAACTTTAAGCGAGGCGATCATGCTGTGAAACCCAAAATCTGCACGCATTGAGAACCTGAGATTGAGAACCCGTTAGCTTTTAGGAACCGCTGACATGACTGCTCCAGACTTTGCCACTGCTCGACGCCCAGGGAGTTTGAACCGAAAACCCACCTCGCCTCGGACGCTATTTGCTTCCGCAATGACGGTACTTTCCATTTTCTTTACCCTGCTTGCCCTGATACCGTTGGTGGCGGTGTTAGCCTATGTCTTGGCAAACGGGTTATCTCGGCTAGACGTTGCAGCCTTTACCCAACTTCCCCCCGCCCCTGGATTAGGCGGCGGGGGCTTTGGAAATGCATTGCTTGGCACCCTCTTAACCGTTGCGATCGCGGCGGTCATCAGCATTCCGTTTGGGGTCGTCGCTGCCATCTATCTATCAGAATTTGGTCGTGATACCCGGCTGGCAGACTGGGTCAACTTCTTTACCAACGTGCTGAGCGGCGTTCCCTCGATCGTGATCGGGGCGTTCGCCTATGCTGTTGTCGTGCTCACCACCGGAACCTTTTCTGCCGTGGCGGGGGGGGTAGCGCTGGCAATCTTGATGCTGCCAACCATTGTCCGCACGGCGGCAGAAGCCCTAGAATCTGTGCCTAACGATTTCCGGCAAGCCTCGATCGGGCTAGGAGCAACTCGGTTGCAGACAACCCTAAAAATTGTCTTCCCTGCTGCCGTTCCAGCCATCTTGACGGGAATTATGCTAGCGATCGCCCGCGCGGCTGGAGAAACAGCCCCAGTGTTGTTTACCGCCTCGTTTAGCCAATACTGGAATACCACGATTTGGCAACCGACTGCCACCCTGTCACGCTTGGTATTCAGCTTTGCAACGGCTCCTTACCCAGGTCAACAAGAACTGGCTTGGACAGCGTCTCTTGTGCTTGTGGCGTTGGTGCTGGTAACGAGCATATTGGCTCGCTTGGTCACTCAGCGAAGACATAAGTGACCTCGCTAACCTTCGCCTGGGTCGCTGGCTTGCTGCGATTTGCTCGACGAAGTTCCGAAGGATCGAATCTGCTCTATTTTCAGTCTGATTCTGTTTGGTTCTTGACTAGTCATCTTCATTCAACGAGACTCTTATGACTTCCCGACTTCAAAGTGCCCGCCAAACCGATTCTATTTTCCGCACCGAAGATCTCAACATTTACTACGGCAACTTTCTAGCTGTGCGAGATCTCTCGATCGATATTGCTAAAAATTCGATCACGGCATTTATTGGACCATCTGGCTGTGGCAAAAGTACCGTTCTTCGCTGTTTCAACCGTCTCAATGACTTGATCAAGTCATTCCATATCGAAGGCAAAATTTATTATCACGACCAAGATTTATATGCTTCAGAGGTTGATCCGGTAGAAGTGCGTCGGCAAGTGGGCATGGTGTTTCAGAAGCCAAATCCGTTTCCAAAATCGATTTACGACAACATCGCGTTTGGACCGCGGCTCTTGGGGTACAAAGGTGATATGGATGAACTCGTCGAGCAATCGCTTAAGCAAGCGGCACTTTGGGATGATGTAAAAGATAAGCTCAAAGCCTTTGGAACCGACTTGTCTGGAGGGCAGCAGCAGCGCTTGTGCATTGCTAGAGCCGTTGCCGTGCAGCCGGATGTGATTTTGATGGACGAACCTTGTTCTGCCCTCGACCCGATTTCAACCCTGAAAGTTGAAGATTTGCTGCAAGAACTCAAAGAGAAGTACACGATCTTGATTGTGACGCACAACATGCAGCAAGCCTCACGCGCCTCTGACTACACGGCGTTCTTTAACGTAGAAGCTAACAGTAAAGGGCAGCGAACTGGCTATGTTGTGGAGTACGAGCGCACAGAAGCTATTTTCCAAAGCCCGAAACAGCAGGCAACCCAGGAATATGTGAGCGGTCGTTTCGGTTAACTCAATTTCAGTATTGAACCCTGGAGGCTCTGGAGATGGGATCGGGTGTTGCACAGTTGCCCGATCGCACGTCCGGAGTCTATAGGAACCAATAGCTCGAATTGGCACTCTGATACTTTTTGATACTTGTGGCGGCAAACGCATTTGCTTCGCACCCAACCTTAAAACGAGGCTTTAGGGGAAGTCCTCTAATAGCGAGGCTCGAAAGCATTATCAGTGGGCAAAACCGTTAGTTTTAGTGAATGCCAGGAACCGGACTTGAACCGGTGACACGAGGATTTTCAGTCCTCTGCTCTACCAACTGAGCTATCCCGGCAGGGAGCACTTTTTCTAAGTGCTTAACCAAAGTATCAAACTTAGCAAAAATTTGCAAGCTTAGTTTCGACTGAAATTGTGTGGTTGACGGCAAAACAGAGGAGCCGCGATCGCTTAGCCACAAACTCTACCCGCAAACTCAAGCAAATCGGGCAAAATAGAGGAGGTAAAATCTGTCTGTGTCAGCCATGCGCTGATGTAGGGTGGAACTCTCTTACTCAAAACCGCTATGACTCGCCGACGTTCTACGCCTTGGATCCATCGCTGGTCTCGCCCCTTGATTGGCGCGATCGCAACCCTTGGTATTCTCAATACGGGTTATATCACGTATAACAAGCTGTTTAGTCAGGCTGTGGCGTGTCCGTCTGGGGGCTGCGAACGTGTTCTCGAAAGCCCTTACGCTACGATCTTTGGCTTGCCCCTGTCTCTTTTTGGCTTGCTGGCATACCTTGCGATCGCGGTGTTTGCCCTAGTGCCGTTGGTCGTCAGCCCTGAGCATAAAAAGTCGCTGCGTACCAGTCTAGAAAATAGTACTTGGCTGCTGTTATTTGCTGGAACAACGGCAATGCTGCTCTTTAGCGGCTACCTGATGTACATTATGTTCTCCAAGTTTGTGGCAAACTACGGGGTGAACGGGGTTTGTTACTTCTGTATTGCGTCTGCTCTGTTTGCAACGGCAATGTTTACGCTAACGCTGATTGGGCGAGAGTGGAACGATCGCGGACAATTGTTTTTCGTGGGAGCGATCGTGTCAATGGTAACGCTGATTACAACGCTGGCGGTGTATGCTCCGATTGGGAGAGTCAACGCTAACGCTGCCACGATTGGAGATGCAAATGGAAATGCTTACTTCCTCGTAGAGAATTCGTCTGGAGAAGCTGAACTGGGTTTGGCTCGTCATCTCAAGCAGACCGGTGCAAAAATGTATTCTGCCTACTGGTGCCCTCACTGCTGTGAGCAAAAGCAACTGTTTGGCAAAGAGGCCATGAATGAGATTCCCAATGTTGAATGTGCAGACGGAGGCAAGGATGCCCAGGTAGAAACGTGTAAAGCGATCGCACCCGAAATTGAGAAGCAGACCGGGAAAGGCTTTGGATTTCCGACTTGGGAAATCAACGGAAAATATTATGGTGGGCGGCAAACGTTAGAAGAACTGGCTCAAAATTCAGGCTATACCGGACCTCAAAACTTCCAAAATAGCTTTAAGGCGTGTCGTCAGCCCTAACTGTCGTGCCTGTTTCGGGGCAATGGGTGATTGAATGGGTGATTGAGGGCAGCGCCTCACTCATTGCCCAAATCCTTTTCCACGGGAAACACTAGACCAAACTAGCATCTCGCCTTGGCAGCCGCCCGCCGCCAAATATGTGCCTTGCGGATGCCACGCCAGCGTCGAAAAGCCTTCCGGTGCACCCTGAAGCGCTTGCGTTAGATCGAGGGCTTTTTGCCACAGCACAACCCACCCATCGGTTGCCGCCGATGCCAGCAGCAACGTGCTGGGCTGAAAGCTAATGGCTTGCACAACTCCGTCATGGGTTCCCAACACGCGCCCGTTCCAGCCGATTGCCTCATCGGCATGTTTTTCCCAAATCACAATACTTTCTGCACTGGCAGAGGCAAACAACGACGCCCCGTTTTTCGCGGATCGATCTGACCAGGCTAACTGACGAATTTTTCCTGGGAACCCGCGCATAATCCACGGTGCGGGGTTATCCCACTCTAAAACTGCGATCGTGCGATCGAGATTGCCAGAGGCGATATAGGTGCCATCCGGCGACCACGCGATCGCCACACTGGCTGAGGGAATTGCAACCGTCAACGGCTCGTCGTGCCAATCGGCAGCCATCCAAACTTTGACTCCCTGATATCCCCCCACGCTCAAGCTTTCCCCGCTCGGATGCCACGTCAAACTTAGAACAGAAGACAGGTCAAAGCTCAGGGTTGCCTCGATTTCTTGGCGATCGGCATCCCAAACCTGAACCTCTTTTCCCAAGCTAAAGGCAAGCTGATGTCCCGTCGGACTCCACGCCAAATGCTCAATCCAAACTGGAGCCTGATCGAACGTTGCAATGAGGGCTGGGGTTGCCATCAACTGCCAAACCCAAAGCTGTCCACTCTGTCCACCGGCGGCTAAAAACTCACCATCGCACGAGAAGGCGAGGCAATCAATCGACTGTCCCTTAGGGGATTGAAGAGACCTGACCTCAAAGGTTTTGTTCGCGTAAATGCTGACTTCTCCTGCCGCCGAGCTTGCGGCTAGAACTTGCCCTTTGGGCGACCATGCGATCGCAGTGACATACTCTGATAGCGCCCCTTGCCAGCGTTGCTCAACTAACGTTTGCTGGCGCGAAGATCCTACACTAAACATGAGCGAAAATCCTCTCTTAGCGCCGCCTCGTCTAAGTTACGTCCGATGAAAACAAGTTCATTTTTACGATGTTCGTTAGGCTTCCAGGCGCGATCGGCTCTGCCGTCAAACAGCATATGGACGCCTTGAAACACAAACCGATTGTCTTCGCCATCAATGTTAAGAATGCCTTTCATGCGGAAGATATCCTGACCCTGATAGCGCAACAGATCGCTCAGCCACTGATTGAGTCTGTCCCCATCGATCGCGCCTTCTTCAACCATCGCCACCGATCCCACCGTTTCATCATGTTCGTGGGCATCTTCTCCCAAAAACTCAGGATCAATTTCCAAAGCACGGCTCAGGTCAAACGCTTGAACACCCAGTAAAGAGTTCATCTCGATTTGAGAGTCCTGAGTACGATAAATTTTTGCTAGGGCATTCATCGAGCGAATGCGCTGTTCCAGGGTTTCTAGCGCTTTGGGAGAGACCAAATCAATCTTGTTGAGCAAAATGACATCTGCAAAAGCGATCTGTTCTTGTGCTTCGGCAGCGTCCCAGTGTTGCTCAATATGTTTTGCATCTACCACCGTTACAACGGCATCTAAGCTGGTCTGAGCCTGCACATCTTCATCCATAAAAAAGGTCTGAATCACCGGGGCAGGATCGGCAAGTCCAGTCGTTTCGATCACCAGATGATCAAACTTATCGCGTCGCTTCATTAAATTGTTGATGATGCGAATCAAGTCACCTCTGACTGTGCAGCAGATGCAGCCATTGTTCATCTCAAAAATTTCTTCATCGGCATCGACGACCAGTTGGTTATCAATGCCCACTTCTCCAAACTCATTAACGATGACCGCGACTTTCTTGCCGTGTTCATAAGTCAAGATATGGTTGAGCAGCGTGGTTTTGCCGGCACCCAAGTAGCCTGTTAAAACGGTAACTGGAATGGATTGGTCTGAGTTTAAAAGAACCATACGTCCATCCTCGCTTAAAAATGATTACTATTCTCACAGTAAGAGACTCGTCTAGAAAAAGCAATAGGACTAGCGAGCAACAGAGAGCTAGTCAAGATTTGAGCTAGTCAAGATTTCGATGGCACGGCAGCAACAGGGAGTAAACACAGTCCCCCAGTTTGTAAGCGAAGCCTTTGCAAAACGAGTGGGTTAGGTTAGGGCAGCGCAAAACTGTAGCCAAAAGACGTGCAGATCAGCTAGACAGGCGTTGAATTAGAAGGTGCACTGATGCATTGTGCTAGGCGTTGGCGGAGGTGGTCTTCCTGCAAATCTCGCCCAATCAAGACGAGTTGATTAGTCGGAGCTTTTGTCCATTCATCTGTTTGAATGTCATAGCGCTTTCCGCTGAGTTGAAAAATATGTTTCAACTGGCTTTCTTTGAACCACAAAATTCCTTTGGCGCGGAAGATTGTGTCTGGTAGATCGTCGAGAAACTCTTGAAATAGCTTGACTGAAAAGGCGCGATCGCTCTGAAATGAGACAGACATAAATCCATCATTTGCGAGATGGTCTGAGTGAGGGTGGTCATGATCATGATGGTGATCGGGATGATGGTCATGATCATGATGGTGAGCAGAGCTTGGTGAAAGCTGATGCTCTACATAACCCTCTGGCTTAAACTGCTCAACATCCAAAATCAAGGGCAGCGGAACTTCACCATACTGAGACTTCAAAATTCGCGCGGCTGCCTTGGTTTCTCGAATCCACTGCTCTAAAGATTCCACTCGCTCAGAGGGAGCAAGATCAGTTTTATTCAGCACAATGATGTCGCCGTAAGTAATCTGGCTCATCGCCGCCGTGCTATCAAAATGCTCCGGCGTAAAGGTTTCTGCATCTACCACCGTTAAAATAGAATCTAGGCGCGTGAAATCCCGGAGGTCGCTACCCACAAACGTCAAAATGATGGGAAGCGGATCGGCAACTCCCGTCGTTTCAATCACGAGGTAATCTACGCGATCGTCGCGCTCTAGCACTCGATACACGGCATTGACCAGATCGTCATTAATCGTGCAGCAGATGCAGCCATTACTCAGTTCCATCATGTCTTCATCTAGCGACAAAAGAAGCTGAGAGTCAATATTGATATCGCCAAATTCATTCACCAACACGGCAACTTTCAAGTCTTGGCGATTTTTAAGAATTTGATTGAGCAGAGTTGTTTTTCCGCTGCCCAAAAAGCCTGTAATGATCGTGACAGGCATCCCGCGTTTAGGAAGATCGATTTCCATTGTCGTTTGTGTTGGCATTTGCGTTGGTTGATCCGTCATCAAAACCTCCAAAATGTGAACAATGTGATGCTTTAAACTGCATCATTTTAAAGATATTGTAGAAGCCGTTTGCACGGGAGGGAGTCAGGCTTACGGTTAATCCTGTTGTTTGAATAAAGTCGGGAGTGAGTTGCAAAATAGCTGCTGGGCTGAGTCCGTTGAGTCCTTCGATGAGCAGCCCAACCAATCCTTTAACTAACTGCGAATCAGACTCTCCTTCAAACCAAACAGCGTCGTGCTCAAACCGAGCCGAGATATACACTTGAGAGGCACAGCCCGGCACTTTATTTTCAGAAACTTTTTTCTCTTCTGGAAAGGGCTTCATCCGTTTGGCGTACCAAATTAGCTGCTCATATTTCCGTTTCGGATCAGAGCTTCTCTCAAATCGCTGAACAATGTGCTCTAGGCTAGGGGGTAAGGAAACCATGGGCTAATCGGGAAAGAAAAACTCAGCAGAATCATCGATCGGAAGCCAGTAATTTTGGCAGTAGGTTTCAAGGTCTTGACGGCTGATCGGATGCTGAGTCGGATCGGCAAAAAATGCCCTAATTTTGAGATAGCGCCGCAGCCCTTCTGAACCTGCATCTTGACGAGGTGCTTCCTTAAAGTCTTCAGGAAACAGATCACTCACCCGAAGCCAAGCATCCTGCAAAATTCGTTCGATCAGGTCTTCCAGCCCTTCAAGAATAGTGATCATCTTCGCAATATCGGAGGGGGTGACTGAATCTGCCATCGGCATTCGGTGCTTTGATAACGATTATCATTCTTGTATAATACAGCCATCTGTGGTGATGACTAAATTTGTTGACTAAATTTGTTGACTAAATTTTTGTTGATTCAATTTATGGATGTGCAGTAACCCTACCGAAAAAAGCTTAAATCTGTCATTTTTGTTTAATGAAAAAAATAGCAGAGAAACTGAGGGCTGCCAAACTCACGTTCTACTTGAGTCACCCAAATGGCGTTGCTGAATCTGAATATGAATCGCAGATCTGCCCTCTCCCTAGCCCTCTTCCAAACGGAGAGGGGACAAGAATTCTAGCTCCCTTCTCTCCAAGGAGAAGAGTTGGGGAGAAGAGCAAATCATACTTGCCTTCAGCAACGCCGAGTTACCCAAATTAGGTCATCTAAAACTCGATGGTACCGGCTTTTTGATGCCTGACATCACCGATTCTTTAAAGTGCCGATTCGTCAAAGTTTGGCAGCACCGATCGCGACTCTAATTGTGCGTTAATTGTGCGTTTAGCCAATCTGCCGTCGAGAATCCAGATTGGAACGCGCTTTCAACTCGATTTCCGCCGCACCAGTCTCCTGTGCAAACTAGTGGTGAATCGGTTGGTGCGACAAGAAATGGCTGAGAGAGCGGCGTTGTTGGAAATGCATATCGCCAGCGATGAACTTGCAACACGTCGGGTTTTGCTAGCCAAGGTGCAGTGACGTGAGCCGCCTGAGCGAGAAGGTTTTCTCCCACAGCTTGAATATTGGCTGCCTCAAAAAACTGGTGAGCAAATGCGGCACTGCTTTGAATCACAAAAACAGGCTGGGATGGCTGGCTCTGTTTAGAGCTATCGAACCCGATCCAGCTTAGGTCTAGCCCAGGAGACCCGACAATCCCTTGAAAGGACAGCGCCTCAGCCTCTGACTGACGGCTTTGAGGATAGAGCGCGATCGCACTAATCGACGGGGCAAACTCAACAGCCTTTAACTGATCAACATAGCTCTCTAACCCCAGCGGTTGGAGCAGGACGATCGCTTGAGGGGCGGGAATCGCCATCACTAATGCCTTTGCCACTAAATCGGGGGTTTGGGCGATCGACGTTTCCTCACAGCGCAACCGCCACCCGGTTTCCACCGCTTCAATCTGGGTGATGCGCTGATTGAGCCAAATCGTCAGATTGATGGAAATAGCGCGTGCGATCGCGCTGATCCCAGTGGGAGACGCATAGCAAGGTGAGCGATCGGCAAGCACGGACACCCTGCCCTGGGAGTCGAGTTGATGAATCGTTTCTGTCCAGGTTTTCAAGATTCCTTGCTCGACCAAACGGTCGAGTAACGCCTTGAAAGGCTGATGTTTTGGCGTGAGATAGCAAACGCCATGATCAGCATGAGTGCCGTGCAGGCGGCGCGTTGCCATGCGTCCTCCCAGCCCCCGCGACTTTTCTACCACCACCACGCGATAGCCCGCTTGGTGCAGCCGTTGAGCACAGGTCAAGCCTGCCACTCCTGCACCAACGATCGCCACATCTACTACGGAATCGGTCATAGGTTGTCAACCGCAAAAGTCCTAGCAACAAGGTTTGAGCGTGGAGTGTAGAATATGAGAGACTGCACGCACGCTGCATTGGGAGGAAATTTGGCAGTGGATGAGTTTAGAGACGCTTTAGAACTGGCAACAGATGATGAGTTGCAAGAATTGACCGAAATTCTGTTTCGCCCAAAATTTAATCCACTGGATTACGTTAACACGCCTCATCCGTTGGACGTGCAGAGCCAAGACCGCGACGAATGGCTCGACACCATCGACGATCGCTTCCGCTTTCTTGCGGCTGATGGCATGACGGTGTTGCGCGGTCACACTGAATATGTGACCTATCGCCAAATTTTAATCCGGGTCTGTCGCTATTTAAAGCTGCCTTACCTTAACTCGATGTCTACCACTGATATTGAGGCAGAAATTTTCTTGCATTTGCTGCATCGGGCTTGGAAACAACTGCCCCCGTCTGAGCAGTTTGCCCTCGCGCAAAAAGTGCAGCAGTCGCTGGCTCAGTCTAGCTTTGTGCAACAGTTGCCGCTACCGCTTCAGAAAGACCCGATGGCGTTGGTGCTAAAAGGTGGCAGCGCGTTGGCGGTCAATTCAGTGGTGCAGCCGATGCTGCTTCAGTTTATCGCTCGGCAGTTTGCCATTCACTTTACTCAATATCAGATGGCTCAGCAGGCGATCGCGCAGGGTACGATCGCCGCAACGGGGCAGCTTCAACATCAGGTGGCGCTTCAGATGGCGCGGCGCGGCATGGCAGGCGCAACCGCACGCTATGGGGCAACTCGTGCTGCCTTGGCGTTTGTGGGATCAGCCCTGTGGATGTGGTTTCTCGCTGATTTGGGTTGGCGCGCGATCGCAACCAATTATGGTCGGGTGATTCCAACTATTTTTGCCCTGGCACAGATTCGGCTGACGCGATCGGAGTGCTTTGGAGCAGTTTAGGACGCTTGATTTGAACTGGTTCCGTCTTCAACGTCATCCCCATCCCTCGTTTGATCGGCATTGGAAAGTAGTTCAAATTGGCTTATTTTTGCTGCCGTTCAGTTCCTTTTTAGGGGGCGTATCGCTGTTGGTGCCGTCTCTGGTGATTTGGCGGCAGCAGTTTGCAGTGCTCAGTCGTCAGCCGATCTGCCGAGGATTCGCCTTACTCAGCGGGTGGCTGGTGATCTCGGCTTGGTTTGCCAGCGATCGCACGGCGGCGTTGTTGGGTCTTTTCAACTTTCTCCCATTTTTTGTCGTCTTCGCTGCCCTCAGCTACTTGATTCAAACCCCTGACCAACTGCGGCGCATGGCTTGGATTTTAGTGCTCACCTCTATTCCAGTGAGTCTAATTGGGTTTGCTCAGCTATTTCTACCGTGGGGTGCTAATCCTTCGTTCTTAGGCGGCTTGATCGAGTGGACGATCGACCCTCAAGGCACGCCGCCGGGTCGCATGGCGTCTGTGTTTACCTACGCAAATATCCTCGCGAGTTATTACGGGATTATTTTTGTCTTGGGGCTGGGACTGTGGATTGAGGAGACCAGTCAGAAACCGGCATCGAGGCGATCATATTTTTTAGCGAGCGTCATTTTGGGAGATGCGATCGCGCTGATTCTTACCCATTCTAGAAACGCTTGGGCGATCGCACTGCTGACCTGTCTGGCGTTTGCGCTCTACTGGGGATGGGCTTGGATCGTGGCAGGCATCAGTGCGATCGCAGGGGTCATACTGGGGGCTGCCTTTGCACCAGATCCAGTTGCGGCTTGGTTTCGGGTGATCGTTCCAAAATTTATCTGGGCAAGGTTAAATAATCAAATGTACAGCGATCGTCCTCTTGCTCAACTGCGATCGACCCAGTGGAGGTTTGCTTGGTCACTAGCTGAGCAGCGACCCTTGACCGGGTGGGGACTGCGGAGCTTTACCCCGCTTTATGAATCGCAGATGAACTACTGGCTTGGGCATCCTCACAATCTGTTTTTGATGATGGCTGCCGAGACGGGATTTCCCGGAGCGCTGTTGCTGTATGGATTGGTGGGTTGGGTCATGGCGCAAGGCACAGTGCTGCTCTATGCCGGGTTTGCCCACCGCCGCCGCGATCGCCACCTCTATTTCACGTTTCTGCTGGCGTTCTCTGCCTGTACCTTATTTTCCTTTCTAGACATCACCTTGTTCGATGCTCGGATCAATCTCATGGGATGGGTGCTGCTCGCCGGAATTTGGGGGCAAACGCTCAGTCACCCGCCATCAAGCGTGGCGTCCTGATTTAGAGCGCTTCGGTGTGGCTCTAGACTCTACTGTAAATTCTGGAATGTCTTGCAGTTCAGATTTGGCAAGGCTGTACTGTTCGCACACTAAGCTCAATCGCGTCTCAGCCACCCTCACCGGATTGACTGAATGCGTTAAGTCTCCCTGAAAGTGAACCACTAGATTAGCTGAGGGCTTGATCTGTCCGACCTGCTGTTTATGATTTCGCAAAACCAGTTCACCGCCTTGCAGGGCATCCGGAATCTGGACATAAAGCACACTTACGATCGCGGGTGGCTCAATGGTTTTGCAGTATGACCTTAAGGATCGATCAATATGCGGATCAACGCGAGACCCTTCTTTCAGCAAAAGCGGGTTTAAGTAAAAAGCATTGCATGTCGGCTGAAGAACAAACTCTAAATACGGTCTGAAAAAAGGAAATTTCTGTTTTACCGTGTCTAGCCCTGAGCGTTGAAACACGACAGAAAAACCTCTGGTTCCGACAAAATCACGGTTGAGATTGTTGACCGTAAGATAAGGGCAAGCCAAAATCTCGCCGCGCAAGTCACTCAGGTAAGACGGCGGAAAAACATTCGGATGTTGACGGTAATAGTTCAAGGTAGCTGAGGCAATTAAGTGAGTGATCAACCAGAATTCTCATTCTATTCGCTGAGCACGCACCCCAACTGCACGGCATCGCCTGGGCAGCGATCGCACAAAAAAGCGACTCCAAAGGAATCGCCTAACGGGTTTAGTGGGTGTCAAATCTGATTTCATCTAAATCTTGGTTGAGACGGTTATGCAGTCCGCCTGCGCTTTTACCCCAGCTTAGGAGCATTACAGAACGGCTCATGATGCAAAGCGTTACCCTACCACAACGCTCTCACTCCCTCGGATGTCGAATTTTCCATCGGCTGACTCATCGAGCCGTTGGGCATTTGGGTTGGCTCCATCGTAGAAGAGTTCGCCATCAAAATAGGACCTACCAACGCCAGCACCTCTGATTCGGTTGCATATCCGTCAAACGCTTCCGAGCTAAACGGAATCACGGAGTCAGCGCTATCATCTTGCTTGAGCAACGACATAGAAGACATGGCTTGCCGGTTTTCGTTGTAAATTACTTCACTGGCATTCCGAATCCACGGACGCACATCAGCATTCAACAACGTTTGTCTCAATGCCCGAATCCCTGCGGCATGACGCGCTTCAACCGTATGAATCGCTAAAGCAGCCGCGAGAATAGTTTTACCCGCTTCGCCCGCCGCTAAAAGATTTTGCACTTGCCCTTTATAAGCGGCAACACCTAAATCTTCAACATATTGCCCTGCCAGCAGTAAATCGGCTGGGTTGGCAAACGGGTCGCGTCCCAAAATGGCGCTATAGTTTGGGCTGGCTGGAAGCATAATGCCATCCGGGTTGCCGCCGATAGAACGTAGCACAGCAGACAAATCAGTGACGTGCTGAGCTTCGTCTTGACCATAGGAAACAAGTGCATCTTTTGCCACTTGGGGAACGCTCATCAAGGCACCCGTCTGGGCAGCGCTAACGGCTCGGCTATAAAAATCGGCTTCTAACTTTTCCAACGTTAGAGCATATTCAACGACTTGCCTTGGCGTCAACGTTGCACCCTGAGCATAAGCAGGTGCTGCTGGAGCAATCGATAGAGATATAAAAAGCAGTAATGCAGATACAGCAATCAGTTTGGTGGAGAGAACAAGGCTCCGAAATGCAGTACAAAACCCATGAAAAGCAGAATCAGCAGTGTGTAAAATCGTGATTCGCTGAGCAAAGGTTGGGAAAATTGCAATAGTTGCGATTGGTTTCATAGCAGGTTTCATCCGTGGGTACTCCTTGACTTACGCGACTAGCGAACCATTGATTGGGTTGTCCAAAATTTTGAAAGACCCAACGGCTTCCACAACTTGTCTGGGGGTGTAGAGTTCGTCATAGGCTTGCCCTTTCACCGGATTCAACTCTGCGTTTAAGTTAGTATCCCTGACCAGTCGTTCTGAGTCGGCTTCGGTCGCAGGTCGGTTGAGCAGCGATCGCACTCCTGCTGCATGACGCCCTTCGACCGAAACGATGGAACCTGCTGCCAATAGGTAAGTCGGGTTGGTCAAGCTTGGTCCTGCGCCGTTGTAAGCATGAACGCCCAAATCCTCTAGAATCACGGCTGTATTCAAGATCTTGCTGCGATCGCTGATCAGAGCCGACAACCCTGCTTGGTTGAGGCTGAGATCAGCGGTCTGAAATAAAACATTTGATCCCAAAACTTGACGCAAAAATTTGACATGCGCCGCTTCATGATTGCCGATCGCGCGGAGATAATCGATTTCTCTGGGGCTGGTAATCTTGCCACTGCTGAGAGCGGCGGGGTAAAATGCAGCTTCGAGTTCTTCAAGCAGCAGCGCAAAGTTGAGAATGCCCACATCATCAGCACTGAATGTGAGCGTCTTTGCCCCAACTTGAGCCATCACCGTTTTTGGAACCGTAGTCAGCAGGGCAGCGCCAAAGCCGCAAAGCCCCCATTTCATGAGATTGCGCCGCGAGAGCAGATTACGCCCCCCGGAAGACAAAGCTAAAAAGGTCATAAGCTATTGTTTGGGTAAAAGTTTACACAAGTTCAAGATTGCAACTCTGCTTGTTTGACGTCGCTTGAGCGCAGATTTCCGTAGTGCTACGGATACTATATCGGCAGCAAAAGTAGCTTTAGAGAGGCTGAAATGTTTCATCCAACGTGGAATATTAATCTCAACCTGGCTCTACCTTGGAAAAAATTCTGCTCAATGTTGATCTAGTCTTGTGATTTTCTTTCCACAGTACGAACATCATCTCAAGATTGGATTCACTCAAATCGTTCAAGAATTGATACAGCTTTAGTAGATGTAAAGTTTGGTAACTGTAAAGTTCTACTTCCTTCAAATTTTTGCGTCTTGCGTGAATGGCTCCAAATTGGCTGCTTGCTTTAGGCTGATGACGCTTTGAATGCTGAAATCAAGTCCACCTACGAATCGAGCAGACTGATAGGGGCTGAAAGTCCAATTTTGCCTGCAAAGTGCTAAATCGCACTAGCTGATGCCAATTCTAAACAGAACCTTAAGATAGATTTACATAACTTAATAATTCGGTTAATGTAATTACATACATTTCGTTCCGCAAGGAACATCAAAGCCAACAAACGGAATTATAAGTACATGACGACAACCCTGCAGAGACGCGAAAGCGCGAACCTGTGGTCACAGTTTTGCA
>NZ_WVIE01000040.1 GCF_010091945.1 Myxacorys almedinensis A | reverse complement strand
CACTCATCGAGGGAGGCGGCTTCCCAAATCGGGTAGAAGTGCAAGCCGATGGCGTTGGAGGACGGCACCACAGCACCCGACATAATATTGTTGCCAAATAGCAAAGAACCAGCCACGGGTTCCCGGATGCCGTCGATATCCACTGGGGGGGCGGCGATGAAGGCGATGATGAAGCAGATGGTCGCCGAGAGGAGGGTCGGGATCATCAATACCCCAAACCAACCGACATAAATCCGGTTGTCGGTAGAGGTGACCCAGCCACAGAAGCGATCCCACACATTGCCGCTCTCGCGTCTTTGTAATGTTGTGGTCATGATTTTAATGATTACTGAAGAAACAACAAATGATGTTAGGCAAATCTGGTTTGATGAATAAATGATTTACCTAGCGTTATTTTATTGACATTTATCTTTAATTTTCTAGGGGATAAACGCTAAATTTTGTTAACTGTTTCTATTGACTATATTCTATAAAAATCAACCATATTCAAATCTGACTCTATCCTTTGTAAGATATATTAATTTCTGTTAAAACCTGCGCTGGCTTTCCCGCTCTCAAAGTCAGTCAGTTCGTTTGTAATTTAAATCTTTGAGATGTAATGTTACTGATGCTAACGTTTCTTTACGAAAACTGTTCATTTTACTTTACGAAGTTTAGTTTCGGGAATATAAGAGCAGTATTAAATCTCCAGATTTTTGAAGCATTTTCTCCATCGCAATCCCTATTCTGTGACGCTAAATCGTAGAACAGTGCTGTTTCTGACCTCAATCAAGTAAGAACTATTTTTCGTTTACAAACATTATTAATTAGCGAGTAGCCTCTCTCATCAGGAGAATGCGAACTGCGATCGCTGAACTTTCTAAACTTTTTACACTCTGCTAACTTGACATCTCTACAGTTCAAGCTAGAGCAGGCATGGCTCTCAACAATCCTTCAAATAATGCCATACCATCAACGCAACCCAACGCCTCGTCAGCAGCCCGTTCTGGATGAGGCATCATGCCCAAAACATTGCCTTGGCGATTGCAAATGCCTGCAATATTGTGGAGAGAACCGTTAGGATTGCTTTCTGGTGATGGGTTTCCCTGGGCATCGCAATACCGAAAAATTACCTGCTCGTTGTCTTCTAGCTCTTTTAAGGTAGTTGCATCGGCATAGTAGCTGCCTTCTCCATGGGCGATCGGAATCGTGATGACTTGCCCTTTTTCGTAGCCCTGCGTCCAAAACAGGTCGTTGCGCTCGACTCGCAAAGGGGCGCGATCGCAGATAAAATTCAAGTTTCGGTTTCGCACCAAGGCTCCGGGTAACAATCCGGCTTCGGTCAACACCTGAAACCCATTGCAGACGCCTAGAACAGGCTTTCCGGCTCTGGCATGGTGAATCGTAGATTGCATGACTGGCGAAAAGCGAGCGATCGCACCACAGCGCAAATAGTCTCCGTAGCTAAAGCCCCCCGGAATCACAACAATATCAATGTCTGATAAGTCACTTTCTTCGTGCCAAATCAAGCGAGTGGGCTGATTTAAAATGCCTTGCGTGACCCAAACTAGGTCGCGATCGCAATTCGATCCTGGAAAAACAATGACCCCAAATTTCATCTTTTTTCGGCGGTAGTAAGGGTGTAGGAGCGATTAGAAGTAATGAGTAGAAGTAGCGAAATTGCGAACTCTACACGCTGGTTAAATTATGGTTAAATTACACACTGGTCAAATCAAAACGATAATTTTCAATAACCGGATTAGCTAATAATTCATCACAAATTCGATCTAATTGTTGACGGGCGGCAGTTTCGTCATCCGCAGTCAACGTTACTTCTACATATTTACCAATTCGCACTTGATCCACATTGGTGTACCCCAGATGGGAAAGACCAGATTTTACTGCTGTGCCTGCGGGATCTAAGACCGAAGGACGAAGAGTAACATAGATCTGAGCATGGTATTTCTGAGTCACAACAGTGTTAGTCATAAGAGGTAGTCATAAGAGGGCGCGTTCTAAATGGTATAGCTTTTTATTCTAAATCCACCAGCAACCTGACGCGCAGCCCTGACTGGCTGACTCCCATGACCGGCTGACCCCTATCGTGAAACAGAGCATCCGGATTGCCCTAGAGAGCGATCGCAGTTTTTCACTCTGCTGTTTTTAGTCCATCAGCGCCAATTCTTAAAAACTCTCATAAACCCTCTAAACTCTCTAAATATCAAGCCTAAGACTGTTTACTTTACCTCTGTTATGAAAGCACAACGAACCCGCAGCCAAGATCGCATCCTCACCGTTCTAAAAACCCTCAGCAAAGAAATCTCAGCCCAGGATCTTTACATTGAGTTGCGTAATCGGGAACAGTCGATGGGCTTGGCAACGGTATATCGGTCGTTAGAAGCACTAAAACTAGAGGGAATGGTGCAGGTGAGAACACTCTCTAACGGTGAAGCGCTCTATAACTTGATTCAAGAAGATCGGCATCATCTTACCTGTTTGCGGTGCGGGCGCTCTATCCCCATTGATGAATGCCCAGTGCACGATCTTGAACATCAGCTTCACACCTTGCATCAGTTCAAAATTTACTACCACATGCTGGAATTTTTTGGACTGTGCGATCGCTGTCAAAACGAAGAACTAAACACCTAACCAGAGCAAGCAAAATCCCCAATAGATGCCACCCCGATTCTTTTACAATAGGGTCTAGGAATACACGCGCAGCATGTTCAAATGACGAATACTCACACAGTCGAAATTTTGCACAACGGGCAAACCCACGTCATTGAAGTTCCAGACGATCGCACCATTTTAGAGGTCGCCAACGAAGAGAAAGGCTTGAATTTGCCCAGTTCTTGTACCGCAGGCGTCTGCACAACCTGCGCCGCCTTGATCACCGAAGGAACTGTCGATCAATCCGATGGGATGGGCGTCGGGGCAGAGTTGCAGGAAAAAGGCTATGCCTTGCTCTGTGTGGCGTATCCGCGATCAGCCATCAAACTACAAACCAACCAAGAAGAAACGGTGTATCTGCTTCAGTTTGGGCAGCAGGGATAATTGGGAGACGAGTTGATGACCATACATTTTATCACTGCCGAAATTAGCCTCGAAGCCTCTTCTGTTGACCTCATTCCCGCGATCGAAGCGGCGCTACAGAGTTGGGGAGAGCCGTTGCGTTGGGCAATTACCACCATCGATCCCAACACACACATGGCAACCGTTGAAGCTGTTGTCACCTGTGCCTAAGCCCTACACGGTTGTTCTCATCGTTCCGACGGGGATTGGGGCTTCGATTGGCGGCTATGCTGGCGATGCATTGCCTCTAGCACGCGCGATCGCGGCAATGGGCGATCGCATCATCACTCATCCCAATGTGCTCAACGGCGCGCAACTGTACTGGAACTTACCCAATGCCCTCTACGTAGAAGGCTTTGGACTCGATCAGGTGGCGGCGGGGCGATGGGGATTGCGCCCAGTTCGCCAAAATCGCATTGGGATAATTTTGGATCAGGGTATTGAGCCAGAACTGAAGCGACGCCATCTGCAAGTCGCGGATGCTGCACGAGCCACGTTAGGGTTGACGTTAACTGAGTATGTTGTGACCGATCAGCCTCTAAACGTGACCTTAAAAACATCTGCATCGGGCGCAACCTGGGGAACCATCGAGCATCCCGATAGCTTGCTGCGAGCGGCAGAGCACCTGATTCGTCAAGCCGGGGCAGATGCGATCGCGGTGGTTGCCCGGTTTCCCGACGACACCAGCAGCGCCACCTTGCAGCAATATCGTCATGGTCAGGGTGTCGATCCGTTAGCGGGAGCCGAAGCGGTGATCAGTCACCTAATTGTGCGGACGTTTCAACTCCCCTGTGCTCATGCACCTGCGCTTTCTCCGTTGCCGCTTGACCCTGACCTCTCCCCCAAATCGGCAGCCGAAGAGTTAGGATACACCTTTTTGCCTTGCGTCTTGGCAGGGCTGAGTCGTGCGCCTCAGTTTGTGACAGGCAATCCTGATCGTCACGATATTTGGGCAGATCAAATTGATGCGATCGTGGTTCCAGAATCCGCCTGTGGAGGAAGCGCGGTGATGAGCCTCAGCCAGTCTAAAACTCGAATTATTGCGGTGAAGGAAAATTTGACAAAAATGCAGGTTCCACCCCAAGCTTTAGGGATCAGCGCGACTACAGTGGCTTCTTATTTAGAAGCGATCGGGGTGATGGTCTGCGATCGCGCAGGCATCGACCCTGCTGCACTTAAATCAGATATGTTGCCTTTGGCAGCACTGCACCTACCCTAAAGAAGTACCTCTTTTTAGAAAGCTCTGCACGCAGATAAGGGGATCAAAGAGGAACAGGTGCTCATGCTCTGTAGGATTCTTGAGTCTTGAGCTATACTGTGAACCTCATTCCTCTTTAATATTTATTTCCCGTGGCTGAGCAAATTCCCGATAGACCTGAAACGGAGCCTCTCACCCGGATGCAAGTTCTTATTGCAATGGGTGTTACAGCCGTTGTTTTGTTACTCATTGCCAAAGGTTGGATATACTTTGGCTCCGTCACTTTAATTCCCATTACATTTTCTTTTCAAGCTATTCTGCTAGGTGTTGCTCTTGGCTTAGCCATTACTGTTGCAAGTTCTATTAGCTACTACGTGTGGGAAGCATATCGCCGGAGCGCAGATTATTATTTAAAGTTAGTGCTTAAACCGCTTCTACTACCTGATCTTATTTGGCTTGGTTTGCTTCCTGGGCTGAGCGAAGAACTCCTATTTCGAGGCGTAATGTTGCCAGAATTTGGCTTGAACCTTGAGGGCATTTTGATCTCTAGCTTGTGCTTTGGCGTTCTTCACATGAATGGCTTAAAGCAATGGGCGTATATTGTCTGGGCAACTGTGATTGGCATAGTACTAGGCTACAGCGCAGTTTGGACTGGCAATCTTTTAGTGCCGATCGTGGCTCATGTTTGCACCAATTTTATTGCAGGATGCGCCTGGAAACTACGGGACTAGTAAACCGCAAAAGGTATACGCCATCTGGCTTCGAGTTAGAGCACGAGGGGCAAGGCAGAGATAGCTGACGCGACGCCAACCCACAGCACAAACCGTTCAAGGTCAAAGTCATCTAACGCTGTTTTGATCTCAACCATGACGCTCATCAGGGCGACAAGCACGAACGGCAAAATCAGAGCATAACTGAGTATTGGCATCTTTGTATCCTCAATTGCATTGTTGCCATCATGCGATACCCGTTGCCGACAAAACTCTCTCTTAAGTTCGGTGTTTTTCCGGTCTCACCTCCCCCTCAATTAACAGTAGATCAGGTCTGTCTACTGACCTAGTTGATTTGTTCCTCCTGATCGTGAAACAGCAGGGAGGCAGCCATCTCGATCTGCTTAAAGGGCACATTTCTTAGGGAATTGTGAGAAACGTTGATTAGTTTTGGCAAAACAGGCAAACTCACGATCGTTTGGTTTGGAAAAAGCTGGGGATCAAAACGGTGCTCTGGTTCAAATCGATTGTTGACGATGTAGCGCTGAGGCACCCCCAGCGATCGCAAGGCTTCGGTTAGGCGTTGTGTTTCGGCGAGAACAGCCGACTTTGCCTGACACACCCCAATAAATTCGGTGTGCTGAGGATCTTGTAATTGCTTTTGGGCTTGCATGACGCGCTGACGCAACGTTCTTAAACGCCCCATAAATTCCGTCCGTCCTAAAACATTTTGATATTTGATCCAGAGCCTGAATATCCAGGTGAGCCAATCTCCTAAGGCGGTGGGCATTTCTAGAAAACGGAGTAAATGACCCGTTGGAGCGGTATCTAGAATAATCAGATCTTGCTCCTTAGATTCAAGCCGCTTCATCACCTCGATAAGAGACAGCATTTCATCGATTCCGGGCAGGGCTTGGGAAACGATTCTGCGCCACGCTTCAGGGCTGTAAGCTACCCGCATCGCCAGATTGGGGCTAGTGGTTTCGCCGCTCATCATAGTGGCAAGTTCCCACAAATAGTCTTCTCGAAACTGATCGAGTACTTGCTTTGCATCAAGTTCTTGAGCGCTCAGATTTGAGGTGATCTCGGTCGGGTCGTGCCCAAGGTAGGTGCCCAAGGCATCGCCTAACGAGTGAGCCGGATCGATCGAAATAACACAGATTTTACGATCGCGGTGACGGTGTGCCATGCCAAGTGCGATCGCAGCCGCAACAGTTGTTTTGCCAACACCGCCTTTCCCACCGATCAAAACGAGCTTCCGTCCTTCTGCGATAAAATCGCTAAATCCTGGCAGAATCGGTTCGGGGATGCGACTTTCAACAGTTATAGAAATCAATGGCGCCGCGTCTGCCATGCGAATCTGAGTCATCAGGCTGTCTAGGGCTTTACTGCCAACGGGTTCAAGCGGTTGCTGGGGCACAAGCAGCATGGCAGGAACGCTCAATTCTAGAAATTTGCAAATCAGCGTTTGTTGATCGCTGTATTGGTTTACATCGCTTGTGCTGTCTACCACTTGGTTGATCAGCAGCCCACCGACAGGAATGGCAAGGGTTTTGAGAGAACGCAAGAAGCGCTGAGTTTCAAGCAGACTCATCCACTCTGCGATCGCAACTACGAGGCAGGCAGTCTGGGTCTGATCGTGCAACCATTGCCGACCATTCATCAAGTCAGCTTTCATCTCTAGCAAGAACCAATCAACCTCATCGGGCACATAACGCCCCATAAACGATTGACTAATCACTTGATGCTTTTCTTGGAATAATTCTAGAGCCGCCAGAAATTCATCCAAAAAATCCATCAGCCCAAACAGCGCCAACGTATGACCGCTCGGAGCCATATCCACCACGATGCGATCGACCACTTTTTCTCTGAGCAATCGCTGAATTTCTAACACGCCCATCAGTTCATTGAGACCGGGCCAACTCAGATCCCACACTGGCGATAAATCTCCTTTTTCAACGAAACTTCCCCGCTCAACCAAGAGTTCGAGAATCGTTCCATACTTCGCTTTAAAGTCTTGTAGAAGTTTGTCGGCTGCGATCGCTCTGAGCGATAAATTTGGCAAGTCTTCCAGCGCGATCGCCGTGTTGCTCACCTCGACTTGCAACACATCCGCGATCGAATGGGCAGGATCAGTAGACAGCAGCAGAATGCGTTCGTTGGGAAATTGCTGCGCCCAATGCCGTGCAAATCCGCTCGAAAGGGTAGTTTTGCCTACTCCACCTTTGCCGCTAACCATCATCAGTCGCAGCCCATCAAACTGGCTCTTATCAAACTGGTGCTGATCAAACTGATTCATAGTGCCACTCTTGCCTGCTTGAGATACTGTTTTGTGCCGCATCGTTCATCCCCACGCTTTGGGCACACTTCTGGGTGTAGTCTTCCCTATCTCGCAAAGAGGCTACACCAACGCACCGTCTGTGGTAAGGCAATGAGTGAATTATTTAAAGGCTTTGAGCAACTAGTAGAACTGGCGAAAGCTTTGGAAGAAAAAGCAGAGAAGGGTGAACTGAAAACAGAGATTCAGATCAATAGCCGCAGTTTCAGCAGCATTCCCCGTCAGGGCAATATCCCCAATGGCGCAGGGGGCAGCCGAATGCAACCCAATTCCGCCAGTTTTGACCCAGAGGTGATGGTCACACCTCCGCCCAAACAGGAAGCTAACTCTGCGTCTCTAAAAAACGTGGGCGGGCTAGGGGATGTCCTCCAAGAGTTGCGAGAACTGGTGGAACTGCCGTTAAAGCGCCCTGATGTGTTGGCAAAGCTGGGATTAGAGCCAGTGCGGGGGGTGTTATTGGTCGGTCCACCGGGAACCGGAAAAACCTTGACAGCACGATCGCTCTCCCAAGAGTTGGGGGTGAATTATATTGCGATCGCAGGTCCCGAAATCATGGGCAAATATTACGGAGAAGCCGAAACTCGCTTGCGGGGCGTGTTTGAGAAAGCGGCAAAAGCAACTCCGTGCATTATTTTCATCGATGAAATCGATAGCCTCGCGCCCGATCGCGCCAAAGTTGAGGGCGAAGTTGAAAAGCGGGTGGTGGCGCAACTGCTGACCTTGATGGACGGATTTGCTCAATCGACCGGCGTGATCGTTCTGGCAGCCACCAATCGCCCTGATCATCTTGATCCGGCGCTGCGTCGTCCCGGACGATTTGATCGCGAAGTGCAATATCGCGTGCCCGATCGCACCGGGCGGTTAGAAATTTTGACGATTCTCACCCGTGCCATGCCGTTAGCGCAGAGCGTGGAGTTAGCTGCGATCGCAGATCTCACCGTGGGTATGGTGGGTGCCGATCTCAAAGCCGTGTGCCAAAAAGCCGCCTATGCTGCCCTGCGTCGCCATGTTCCGGTATTAACCGCCCTGTTGCCCAACGAGATGACCCTAGAGCAAACCGACTTCCTCCATGCCCTCAAAGAGGTGAAACCTTCCGTTTTGCGTTCGGTAGAGGTCGAATCGCCCCACGTTTCTTGGGATCAAATCGGCGGGCTAGATGACATCAAGCGCACCCTGCAAGAAGCGGTAGAAGGCGCATTATTGTATCCCGAACTCTATCAGCAAACGGGGGCAAAAGCACCACGGGGCATTCTGCTTTGGGGAGCGCCCGGAACCGGAAAAACGCTGCTTGCCAAAGCCGTTGCCGCCCAAGCGCGAGCAAATTTTATTGCAGTCAATGGTCCGGAATTGCTCAGTCGTTGGGTAGGCGCAGCAGAACAAGCCGTGCGCGAGTTATTTACCAAAGCTCGCCAAGCCTCTCCCTGCGTTGTGTTTATGGATGAAGTGGATACCCTGGCTCCGATCCGGGGAAAATTTAACGGCGATTCTGGGATCAGCGATCGCGTTGTCGGTCAACTGCTCACCGAACTCGACGGATTGCAGGAGTGTACCAATGTCTTGCTCATCGCCGCTACCAACCGCCCTGATGCTCTTGATCCTGCCTTGCTCAGAGCCGGACGCCTAGATCTTCAACTGAAAGTAGACTTGCCCGACGAACAGAGTCGCTGTGCAATTTTACGAGTGCATAACTGCGATCGCCCTCTCCGAGATGTTGACTTCTCGCGTTGGGCAGCCCAAACCGAAGGCTGGAACGGCGCAGATCTAGCGCTTCTCAGCAATCAAGCCGCCCTACAAGCCGTGCGTCGCTATCGCGCTGGGGGGCAAACTGATCCTTCTACTGTAGATATCACGACAGACGACTTTACCCTGGCTTATCAAACGTTGCTCAACCAACGCCCATCAACATAATTTCTCCCTCTCCGGTCTTAGTAGATGATCAATGTTGAGTCGAGGGGGAGGGAGGGAGAGAGGGAGAGACCGCGATTCTAGAAGCATCACACAGCTAGCCTCTCAGACCCGTAAATTTGCGAGTGTGGTTTCGCCCCCATCCTGTAGATTCCGTATTTGCGCTAACAAGATCTCGATTCTAAGCGGTTCATCTTAAGGGGGGAAGCCGAAACCTCCGAAACGAGTCTAACGCCGATCTTCGGCGACCTGTTAACCAAACTGTTCAAGGAATAACACTCATGGCTGTTGAAAAAGTAAACTCTTCTTCTAGCTTGGCAGAAGTCGTCGATCGCATTCTTGACAAAGGCATCGTGATTGATGCTTGGGTGCGCGTGTCGCTCGTTGGGATCGAACTGCTCGCGATCGAAGCCCGTGTCGTGATCGCATCCGTCGAGACTTACTTGAAGTACGCAGAAGCAGTCGGTCTGACCTCTCAAGCGGCTGTTCCATCTGCCTAAGAATTTTGCGACTGGGGAGTTATGTCAATTCCCCAGTTGTTAACCATGTATGCAACCTGTAGTTTTTATGATAACTCTTAAACAGTTTTGGCAACACTCGCGGCAGCACCGGCAGCAACAGGTGATACAACGTCGTCAGGAGGTTTATTCAATGTTAGAAACAATGCATAAACAGCGTCAAGAAGAAGCCTCGCAGCTTAACGGCGATCTCAGTTTATTTCGAGATTGTTTAACAAGTGATGTTGCATCCTGCCGTCAGCAGTTTCAACGCTATCGAACTGAGTTACGGAATCGCACTCGATCATTTTTAGGGAAAACCCGCGATCGCAGACAAACCCAAGCCCAGACCGTTGCAGAACAGTTAACTGCCTTTGTTGCCGACCTTCAAGCGCAAACGGCAGAGTTTTTGGCGGTGACTCAGACTGAGCGAGAACTAATGGTGCATCAGTTGATGTATGACTTAGCGGCATTTCGGGCGGTTTTGGCGCAAGCCTCTGCTGCCCTCCATCACACGATTCAAGCCGATATTCAGACTCTTCACACTGAGACTTTCTTGCTCCTTGAAGCCGCACATCAACGGCGGGTTGAGATGCAGCTTCAGACAAACCAAGATTTAGCCACATTTGTCGAGCAGATACGTTCCGATGTTCAATGCTCTTTGGCGAATTTGTCGATGGAGCGTCAGGCAAGAGCAGCAGCGATCGCGACGTTTTTATACCAAAGCGAGGGCGATCGCCAAGAACAGTTTCAACGGCTATCTGATCGGTTGGCAGCGTTTCGCTCTCATCTCAAACAGTACGTTTGGGATGAATCCCCTGCTTCTAGGTTTCAGTCAGACTCTCCTAAAACTGAGCTACCCTCTCAAGGGTTCGCAAAACCGGCACACCAAACGCCAGGATTTCCCGTTCAAGCCTCTAAACCGCTTCTGCCAACCTCTCCAAACGCTGAAAAACAATTGGCTCAGCCCGGTCAACCCAAGGTTTCCACTGCGCCCCTCAATGCCACTGCGATCGCGCCTTCAGAAGAAAAAATTCACGAGGAACGCATTTTTCAATACATCGACCTGATGCAAGGCGCGCGGCTAACGGAAATTGAATCATCGCTTAATATGAGTCGGTTTCAGGCAGTCGAAGCGCTGCGATCGCTGATCCAAAAGGGCATGATCACCCAGCGCGATCGCGTGTATCACATTCGAGATGAGATTGGTTGTTAAGTCGGTTGCTTAGTTAAGACGTTACCCAGGAATGACTCATTGTGACTACTGTTCTCCGTGCAAGCCCCCGTCGGTTCGTCAGTACTCCTCCGGTTGAACGGCTCGCCCGTCGAGCGCTACGCTATCTTCAATCTGGTTTTTCAGTGCATCTACGCGGACCTGCTGGCACAGGTAAAACAACGCTAGCCCTGCATTTAGCCGATTTGCTAGCTCGCCCAATGATGCTGATTTACGGCGATGACGAGTCGAGAAGCTCGGATTTAATTGGCGCACAATCGGGTTACACGCGCAAAAAAGTAGTGGATAACTTCATCCACAGCGTGGTTAAGGTTGAGGATGAACTGAAGCACAACTGGGTCGATTCGCGACTAACGATGGCGTGTCGGGAAGGCTTCACCCTAGTGTACGACGAGTTCAACCGCTCGCGCCCAGAAGTTAACAATGTTCTCCTCTCAGCCCTTGAAGAAAAGCTGCTGGTGCTGCCGCCAACGAGCAACCAGACGGAATACGTTCGCGTCAATTCAAATTTTCGGGCGATCTTAACTTCAAATTCTGAGGAGTATTGCGGCGTTCATGGCACGCAAGATGCGCTGATGGATCGGTTAGTCACCATCATCATGCCAGAACCCGACGAACTGACTCAGCAAGAAATTTTGATTCAAAAAACGAGCCTCGATCGCGCCAGTGCTTCCCTGATTGTGCAACTCGTGAGTACCTTCCGTACCCAGTCAGGTCTTGTCAAATCATCGGGCTTGCGCTCTAGCGTTGTCATTGCAAAGGTTTGTCAAGAACACAATATTTTGGTGTCTCCTGACGATACTGACTTCCGCGAAATCTGCTCAGATGTGTTGCTTTCACGATCAGGATTGCCATTTCATAAAGCAACAGAATTATTATGGCAACTCATCAGTGCCTTAAAAACTAATGAATCTGCTGAGCAAGCAAACGAGAATGCTAAAAGCAATATTCCTTCTGTCGCAATAGAAGCTCTTACAGATAAGACCGAGATCGATTTTGAGGAAATCACTGAATCTAAACAAATAGAGTCTTTTAGACAAGAGTCTAACGTTGAAAGATCAATAGAGCTAACGCTAAATGAGCAGCTTAGTGAGCTTTTGAAAGAAATTCCTACAACTCAAGATGAATCGCAAGAAGGCGATTTTCAAAATTCTGAAGAACAACGTATTTATCAATATCTTACCCATACTGATGGAGCAGGACTATCAGATCTTGAGAGTGAGTTTTCAATGTCTCGCACTCAGGTTTTAGACACCATCCGGAGCATGACACGTAGCGGTCAGGTGACCCACCGCGATCGCAAGTTCTTTGCCGTCGTTCGCTCCGAGGTTAAAGCATGAACTTAGCTCTACCACCGAGAGGAAGCGCCTCTCAAGGGCATGACGCGCCACCCACCTCTAGAGGCATCGTTACCTCCACCCAAGGTTCATCCCTAGCCGATGTCTTAGAGCGCGTGCTAGACAAAGGAATTGTGATCGCGGGAGATATTTCTGTTTCCGTTGCCTCAACCGAGTTATTAAATATCCGCATTCGGCTGTTAATTTCTTCAGTCGATAAAGCGAGAGAAATTGGCATTAACTGGTGGGAAAACAATCCCCACTTTAGCGCTCAATCTAAGGAACTAACCGAGACCAATCGCCTGCTGCTAGAACGAGTCGAATCTTTGGAATCAGAACTAAAATCTCTCCGCCAAGCCTCAGTCCGAGACCTGCCCAACTCTACATCCGACTCGCTGGACTTGTTGCTAAAGGATCTTTGACTGATGCTAACCCTCAATTTCCTCAGAGAAAACGGTTGGGGAGGTCTTCGACCAAATTGATTTTTCACGGCGACAACTCCTCGACCCTCCCTGCCTACAGTATCCCCCTTGGGTCAGGAAGGACTTTCCGGCTCCCCGCTTTACTAAGGAGGGGTTGGGGGAGGTCGCAGGTCTCTAGCATTTACAGATTAATTTGGTATTCGACCCGCTTCGTGAAGAAAGCAAATCATCCTTGCCGCTAGCAACGCCCATTTTTTTCGTTATCCTACTGCCCCCTCCTAACTCGTGTCTTCCAAACCTTCTCTCCCCACAAAAGCTCGTCCCGACACTGGTTTAGCGCCCCTGCTGCTGACTGTTGTTGAACTTGTCCGGCAACTAATGGAGGCGCAAGTCATTCGCCGCATGGATGAGGGCTATCTCACCGACGACGACATCGATCGCGCGGCCGAAAGCTTGCAAAAGCTGGAAGAACAAGTGTTGCACCTCTGCAATTTTTTTGAAATTGACCCCGCCGATTTGAATGTCAACCTTGGTGAAGTGGGCACTCTATTACCCAAAGCTGGCAGCTACTATCCGGGCAAAGCGTCGTCTAGCCCCTCGATTTTAGAACTACTCGATCGGTTGCTCAATACAGGTGTCGTCCTTCAAGGCAACGTCGATTTAGGTCTCGCTCAGCTAGATCTAGTTCACGCAAAACTTCAGCTAGTTCTTACGGCAAAGCCGATTTAATCGCCCTCTCTGCACTTTCCTCTAGCCCCCTGACCTATGACTTACGGACTTTATCTCTACGGCATTTTTCCCGCCCCCGGACCCAAAACCCTCGACCTAGAAGGGCTAGATCAGCAGCCTGTGCAAACTCAGGTCATTGACCAATTCGCCATTCTTTATTCGGCGGCGCAGCAAGAACGCTATCTAGCCAGTCGGCGTAATTTGTTAGGTCACGAGAAGGTGCTAGAGCAGGCAATGCACGCAGGTTATCGAACGCTGTTGCCGCTTCAGTTTGGCTTGACCATCGAAACTTGGGAAACGGTCTCAAACCAGTTACTTGAGCCGTACCATCAGAGCCTTGAGCATTTATTTGAAAAACTATCAGGGCAGCGAGAAGTCAGCGTCAAGCTATTTTGGGACAGTGCGGCGGAACTGCAAACCTTGATGGCAGAAGATGCAGCGTTGCGATCGCAGCGCGATTTTTTTGAAAGCTTGCGGAGCGATCGCGCGGACGGAAAATCGCTCCGCATGGATGAGATTGTTCGGATTGGGCAAGCGATCGAAAAGGCAATGAGCGATCGAAAGCAGACGATTATTCAAGCCTTCCGAGAAACGCTCGCGCCCCTTGCGGCTGAGTCTGTTGAGAATGATGTGCTTACCGAACAGATGATTTACAACGCGGCATATCTCATTGATTGGGATGCAGAATCTGAGTTCAGTCAACACATCGAAGCTCTAGATCACCAGTTTGAAGGACGGCTAAAAATTCGCTACAACGATTTCACCGCCCCCTACAACTTTGCTCACCTAAACTCTTAAACCCCTTACTTCTATGGTTCTTCGCGCCCTTTTTGCCCCCATTACCGGACTCGCCTGGATTGCCGAACAGATCCAAGAACGCGCCGATTCTGAATTAGATGATCAGGAAAATTTGAATAAGCGCTTGCTCGTCTTGCAGTTAGCGTTTGATATGGGAGATATTGCCGAAGACGAATTTGAGCAGCAAGAAGAAGAATTGTTGTTGGCAATTCAAGCTCTAGCCGATGAAGCGCATCTTGCCGCAGGGGTGCAGTAGGATCAAGCTGTAGAGTTGAGATCGAGCGTCATGTTATCTCAAACGGCTGAGCCAATCGTGTATCAAGGACAATTTGGAGAATTCACAGTAGATGAGGGCGATCGCAAAGGCGTCATCATTTACCGAGGCGGGCTGATGGTGGCGGCATTAAGCGTTGCAACTGCGGCGCTGCTTGTCTTTTTTCAGCCTTCTGCCATCGCTATCACAGCGCTGTACTGGCTCTTTTGGGCAGCGTTGGGCGTAAGTTTGTTCACCATTCATATCTACTTTGCGCCTTTGCATCGGGCATTGCAAGCCTTTTGGTTAATCGGCGGTCTAGCGTCTCTAGGGCTAACGTTGCACAGTTCAGTACCGCTTGCCTTGTATGTATTTGATCATGCGATCGCGGTTCTTGGCGTCGGGTTTACGTTTGCCGCGCTAACTGGGATTTTCTTCAAAGAAGCATTTTGTTTCGATCGCTTAGAAACTAAATTACTCACGCCGATCGTTCCCGGTCTGCTCTTGGGACACCTTGGCGGCATATTGACCACCCAGTGGGAACAACGATTATTGGGTGCTTGGGCTGTCCTATTCTTGATCTTTGCCGTCCGGAAAGTAATTCAGCCGATTCCCCCAGATATTGGCGATAAAAGCGTGTTTGACTATCTTCGTACGCACAAAGCCTGAGGCAAACGGGTGAGCCTGCTCTTCAAATCGGCGTCCTCTTAATGCCCTGCCCTTACATATTTCTTAAACCAATTCGGCGGAAAGACCGAATATTCTATTTTGGCGTCTTGAATAAACTCGCTGAAACTCGCAAACAGTTCAGGATTACGCCATCCACGCTGCACTTCTTCTGCCAGCATCTCAAGAGCATCTTTCGGCAAAAAGGCTTTTTTATAGGGACGCTCGCTCGTTAACGCATCATAGATATCGATGATTTGAAAAACTTGCGCTAAAAACGGAATGTTGTGATCTATCAGCCCATCCGGATAGCCGGAGCCGTTCCAGCGTTCGTGGTGGTGGCGAATAATCGGCAATACCCCGCGCATTGTCCGTAAAGGCGAGCAGATTTGTTCGCCGATCAGAACATGCTGTTTCATAATCTCCCATTCTTCGAGCGTGAGCCGTCCTTGCTTGAGCAAGACTGAATCCGGAATCCCAACCTTACCAATATCGTGAAGATAACCGCCCCACATCAGGTCGCGAATTTCCGATCGCGCCAATCCTAAAAACTCGCCGAAGGCTTGTCCTTGGGCAACAAGACGCTCACAATGGTCGCCCGTATTCGGGTCGCGGCTTTCAACCGTGCGCGCGATCGAAAATAAAACTTGCTCAGCATGGTCAAGATCCTCATTCAAACGCTTCTGCCGAATCAACGATTTGACCCGTGCCGAGAGTTCTAATTGATCAAAGGGTTTTGTCAAAAAATCGTCACCCCCTGCCTCAATGCCGCGCAGCCGCGCTCGGCGATCGTCTAAGGCAGTCACAAATACGATCGGCGTTAGTCGCGTCTGTTCATCGTCTTTAAGACGGCGACATACTTCATACCCATCCATTCCGGGCATCATGACATCAAGCAGAACCAGATCGGGCTTTGTTTTTAGGACGTGCGCCAAAGCTGAATCGCCGCTCTCTGCCTCAATTACGTCGTATCCTTCGACCGAAAGAAGGGCAACAGCCGTCATGCGGCTAGATGGATGGTCATCAACCACAAGGATTTTGGGTCGCTCCAAGTCCAGGTTATTCACGGCGCGAAAAAACCTAAATTATTGAACGCAAGCTATAGATTGATAAGAGCTTAAATAAGTAGAAACTACTTGAAGAACGGTAGAGTTGAGTAAGGAAGACATCCCTGTCTGCCGTAACATTCTTGTCTCAGTATGGGCAAATGTTAGAGCAAATTAATCAGGTTTTTTACGGAGAATCTAGAAATATTTCACAAGAGTAAGCGTGCGGAGACGCTGTGTTTTCACACTATGTTAATTGTTACTAAAACCCCTTCTTTCCGGCGAAAAGGTTGTGAGAATATTAAAAATTGAACGTATATTAATACACGATCAAGGTTGTTATTCACACTCCGTAATTCATGCCCATAGGAGGACGCTAACCAACGATTTTTTAAGTAATCTGGAATTAATTAAACATTGTGTGTAGAAACATACGACTTCAGATTAAGGCTGAAGCCGATTGAGAGGAGGATTAGGACTATGAAAAAGTTGATACCCGTTGCTACTTTTGCTGCTTTTGCGATCGCTCCACAGTTTTCCCTTGGGGTAACCGCTCTACCTGCCCAAGCATCAAATCCTCAGCATGTGCAACAACTGTTGAGAACTGGTCAATGTCCAAATTGCGATTTGGAAGGGGCAAACCTCAGTGGTGCCCATTTGATTGGTGCGGATTTGCGGAATGCTAATTTGCAAGGGGCAAACCTTGTTGGAACCAATTTTGAAGGGGCTGATTTAACAGGGGCAAACTTGAAAGATGCGAACTTAACCGATGCATTTGCTACAAACGCAATCTTAAATGAATCGAACATGATGAATGCGAATCTCTCCAGTATTCGTATGTATAACGCTCAGACTTTTGGAGCGAATTTAGAGGGTGTGAATATTCAAAATGCAGAAGTGTATAACAGTGGAATCGCTGTAGGTGGCGGGGAGAAGAGATAAGCTCTCTGTCCAAAAACTTACCTCATTGCAAAAATAGACGTATAAAAATAGGTGTGCGGAGACGTTCTAATAGGGCTTCTGCACCCCTATTTTAGCGATCGCTTATCTAATGTTTTGCTTGTGGCAACCGGCTCAGCGTGTACTAGCAAGATGGCGATCGAGCACCTTAGCCGCCCCAGACCCGATCGAGCACCATCGTTGGTGCAATATCTGCGATCGCGCCGGTCAACGATTTAATGCTTGAAACCCGTTCACTCTTGGGCAAAAGTCTATCAGGATCAGTTGCTCCAAACAACGCAAGTGTGAACGTTTGAGCCGCAATTCCTAGATGCATCGGCGCGCTCTCGGTACAGAGCAGCAGGCTAGCTCCGGCAATCATGGCTACAAGCTGTCCAACATTATGGGGAGCCGTCAGCTTTAACCCAGGGCACACATTCATCAATTCGGCGATAAATTCTTCGTCTTCTGATTCTTTCACAACCACAATAGATAAATCAGGCTGGCGCTGCTGAAAATCTTGAACAATCTTTTTCCAGTTTTCAGCCGGGTAGGTTTTGTCAGCACCCTTCATCTGAGAGGTCTGACTTACGCCGCCATAAATTAGCACATAACCGCCGCCCTGAATGCCAAGTCTTTGGCGCTCTGCATCTGCCCACTCTAGATCCTTGGTTGGAACGCTGACGGCAAGTTCAGGGGTAGGCGTCTTGATATCTAACCCTTTCAGCAAGTCATGATACATATCTGCTGCATACTGCTCTTGTTTGAGGGGCACTGTGCGAGTGAGCAACGCTTCTGAAGCGGCATTTCCGGCATAGCCGATCCGAGTGTCAATTCCGGCAAGCCACAAAAGAAAGCCCATACCCCAACGCTGACTTGGAGAAAGGGCGATAGCATACTCGCGATCGCGGATCACGCCCAACAAGTTTCCCCAATCGGCTAAGCTGTTGCTGCCCTCAAAATCAAACAAAATTGTATCACTGACCGTTTTAGAAACACGGTAAGCGGCTTTTGCTCTCGGTTCTATAACCACATCGATTTGAGCTTCTGGATAATGCTGTTTCAGATCGTCCAGCGTGGGGAAAAAGAGGATCTGATCGTCCATTCCACCCGGTACAAGAGCAAGAATTCTCATAACTAATTTCTTTACGCTTCTTTACGCTTATCCGCTCTTTATTGTAGGAGAAATACCGTCTCAACTGACCAAAAGGTGAATGACTCCGTTTAGAATGACCCCGTTTAGATTGTAGAGTTGAGTGGCAATCGGCGATCGCAACTGCAAACTACTGCAAACTACTTTCAAGGTCAGGTGAGGAGACATTGTGCACTTATTGATTCCCGCAGCCGGTTCAGGGCGTCGGATGGGCAGCAGCCGAAATAAACTTCTGCTTGATTTGCTGGGCAAACCACTGATCGCATGGACGCTTTTGGCGGCAGAAGCGTCGCCAACCATCGAGCAGATTGGCATCATTGGGCAAGCGGAAGATTGGAAAGCCTTTGACGCGATCGCAACTTCGCTCAACCTCTCTAAACCTGTGGAGTTTATCCAAGGAGGAGCCACCCGCCAAGAGTCAGTCTACAACGGTTTACAGAGCTTACCCCGTTACACAGAACACGTTTTAATCCACGATGGTGCGCGATGTTTAGCAACTCCTGACTTATTTGATCGCTGTGCTGACGTGCTAATTAGCTGCGATGGCTTGATTGCAGCCATTCCGGTGAAGGACACGATCAAAGTGGTGGATGCGGTGGGCGTGATCCAACATACGCCGGAGCGATCGCGGCTCTGGGCAGCCCAAACGCCTCAGGGTTTCTCGGTGCCGTTGCTGAAAAAGTGCCACGACCAAGGCAAGCAAAACGGCTGGGAAGTCACCGATGATGCGGCATTGTTTGAGCAGTGCGGTTTAGCCGTACACATTGTTGAGGGTGAAGAGACCAATTTGAAAGTAACGACTCCGGTTGATCTCGCGATCGCAGAATTTATCTTGCGGCAACGATTGGGATCATGAGGCTTCGATGGCTCGCCCTAAACCGATGTTCTACTTGCGTTTTATTCATCGCGATCTCTGGGGCGGTTTTAGGATTGGGTCAATTCTTGGAGGGCGGTTTCCACGGTTTTCGCCTCATCAGAGCGTCCTTGCTGCTGGTACAACTGTTGTGCTGTCTGGAGTGCCTCGATCGCTTCTGCCGTGCGATCGCGCATCTTCAAAACTTGACCAAGCTGATAGTGGGCGTGGGCATGGGTGGGCAAAAGGCGAATCACTTCCCGATAGGCGAGGAGCGATCGCATCGTTTCGTTTTGCTCGAATGCCAAATCGCCCAAAGCAAGCTGAGCCTCGGCTAAATCGGGGCTAACCGTCGCCGCTTTTTGGTAAGCCGCCATCGCCCCTTGAACGTCGCCCATGTCTCTCAACACGCTGCCAAGGTGCAACTGGAGCTTGCCATTTCTAGGATCAAGCTGTGCCGCTTGGTTAAACGCCGCCAATGCCGCCTGCTGATCCCCTTGGGTTAGCCGCGCCACCCCCAACCCAAAGTGAATGCTACTCCGGCGGGAATCTAATGTTGCGGCTGTTTGCAGGGCTGAGATTCCTGCGTCTATGTTGCCTTGCTGGAGATAAAGCAACCCGATCGCTTCTTGGGCTTCGGCATGCTTAGGCTCAATCCTTAGCAACTGCTGGTAGCTTGCGATCGCAAGGTCAAAATGGTCTCGACGCGCTAGCACAGTGCCTAAGCCTAAATAGGCACTAATATGTTTTGGATCTCGCTCAATCACCCGGCGGTAGGAGGTTGCGGCTGCCTCATCATCGCCTAAGTTTGCCAAACTAAACCCCAAGGCATACTCAAAATCTACATTGTTCCGATCAAGTGCGATCGCTTGGCGGTAGGCTGCCACTGCTTCTTGAAAGTTGCCCTTTTGTGCCTGAACATAGCCGATCCCAGAAAAAATTCGAGGGTTTTTGCCATCTAAAACCGCCGCCTTCTGAAATGCATCAAGCGCTCCTGCCCAATCTTTCGTGTCTACTAGCTTCCGACCCTGCTCAACGAGCGCGTTAAGGTCTTGAATGGCATTAGACGATGGGGCAGAGGTTATCGTTTCATCCAAAGTCTGAGCTTGAGTCTGAGCTTGACCTCCTTGAGATGACAAGGCAACACAGCCCACAATCAAAACTCTGCTAACAACCCCCCTAAAAGCGGCTGATCGGAGCAATTTCTTCAGACTAAGGCTTGGTGGCAGTGGCTCTATCATGCAAGATATCCAAGAGGGTTTCATGACAATTTGTTAACTATGGTTACCATATTTTCGACCCTTACTTCAAGCGAGCGACTATATTTTCAGCCCCAAATTCTTTCAGCGGTTTAAGGAGAAGATAATGATTTTAACAACCACTGACGTAGTGCAAAATGCCGAGATCGAAGCCTATCTAGGGATTGTCACGGCTGAGGTTGTCTACGGTAGCAATGCCTTAAGAGATTTTTTCGCGGGTATTCGAGACATCATTGGTGGACGAACGGGGGCTTACGAGCGAGTGTTTGAACGGGGGCAGCGCGATGCCATGGCTGAGCTAGAAAAGCGTGCTCAACAGCTAGGGGCAAATGCTGTGATTGGAATTGAAATTGATACTGGCACAATTAATATTGATCAGTCGGGAGTGCTGTTGCTGATTACGGCAACGGGGACAGCCGTTAGGCTTCGTTGACAAGCCCTGAAGATGCTAATTCTACTTTTTGTGATGCCCTTACTTTAGAATTTCAGTCGTTTCTTTTTCGTTACAAATCTTTCTGTAAGCGCAATTTTAACCGCTATCTCTGACCAACGACAGACTAGGCATTTCATTGATGTTCACCTGCTGATAGATATATTTAGCGATGACAAATTTTAGAGTGATGCCAAGTCTAGATTTTTTGAATAAAGACTATCGTTTTTGGGAGCTATTTCACATGGCATATACTAATCGACCGGTTTCTGAGCAGGCTGCACTAGTTCAACCCGTGGCTGACTACCACGATCGCGTTCGTTGGGGTCCGATTATTTCTGGTTTGTTCGTTGCACTGGTGTCTCAATTGATCCTCAGCGCTTTGGGTGCAGCGATCGGGGCAACTACGATCGCTGGCTCTGGTGCACCAAGAACCGAGACACCTGATGTGGCAAACGCGGTCGGAATCTGGTCTATCATCAGCTTGCTGATTTCACTATTTATCGGTAGCTGGGTTATGGCTCGTGCGTGCGGTCCAATGAACCGGAGCACAGCGCTACTAAATGCTGCAATTTTGTGGGCAACAACCCTAGCTCTTAGTGCCTACCTGTTGGCAAGTGGTGTAACTGGAGCGTTTGGAGTCATAGCCGCAAATGCAGGTGCCGTAGCCAATCAAGTCATTCCAGAGGGTGGAGCTACTGTTCCCAATGTAACGCCTCCTAATGTGACTGCACAGCAGGCTCGTGACATTGCGAGCAATACTGCAACTGCGGGTTGGTCGTTTGTGCTGGGTTCGTTGTTAGGATTGGTGGCTTCATTGATTGGTGGGGCTGTAGGGGCACGCACCCCTCGCACTGTTCAAACGAACGATCGCCCTGTTTACACTGAGCCGAATCGCTAACCTTTAGCATCAGACTGTTGGGCATTGCTGAATGGGAGTATGAGTCTCGACTTCGACCTCACCCTAGCCCTATCCTGGTTGGGAGAGGGAAAAGGAGATTTAACTCCCTGCTCCGCGAGGAGAGCGGCTTACCCTTGCGTTCAGCAATGCCAACTGTCGCTCTTCTTCCCTTTGCTCGGCAAGGGGTTTTGTGTGTTTAAAGCAAATAAGAGGATATACATTTTTAGTACATCCTCTTATGATGACGGGCTAGGAGGGATTCGAACCCCCGACACCGTGGTCCGTAGCCACGTGCTCTAGTCCACTGAGCTACAAGCCCCTGCTCTTGACTAGAAATCTATACTATCACAGGTCATGGGGGGATACAAATTTTTGAGCGTTGATTTTATGGAAAACTGCCCAACTTCTCCCTCTCTGTCTCATCTTGATGCCAAGGGGCACGCCCAGATGGTAGACGTTTCAGCGAAAGAGCAGACCGTTCGGACGGCGATCGCACGCTGCCAAGTCCGCATGTTGCCGGAAACGATGAGCGCGATCGCAAAGGGCAACGCGCCCAAAGGAGATGTGTTGGCAACAGCACGACTCGCAGGCATTATGGCAGCTAAACAAACAGCGAACCTGATTCCGCTTTGCCATCCCTTACCGCTTCAGAAAATTGACGTCTCGATCACGCCCGCCCCAGCTTTACCGGGCTACATCATTCGATCAGAGGTGAAAACAAGAGCAGAAACGGGCGTTGAAATGGAGGCACTCACGGCAGTATCGGTTGCGGCACTGACGCTGTACGATATGGCAAAAGCCCTAGAGAAATCTATTCAAATCGAACAAATTTGCTTGCTGAGCAAAACAGGCGGCAAATCTGGCGATTATCAAGCTGCGATCGTAGACCTAGAAGAGCCAGGATGATCGTGAGTTGAGCCTTTCGGAAGAACCGATCAGGCTGTCACTTTTTGAAAAGGCTGTCATCCCTCTAGCCATGCCACGATCGCAAACACCAAAAACAGAATGCCGCCGATCGCTGTGATCGTTCGTTCGGAAATGTGTTTGGCGATCAACCGTCCACCCATTACCGCAATCAGCGCACAAATGGTGTGACCTGCGATCGCGCCTGCCGTTACCCCAATCGGGTTGCTAGTTGCAGCTAGGGTAATTGTGGCAAACTGGGTGCGATCGCCCCATTCTCCGACAAAAATTAGCGCAAAGGCTTCTAAACAGATGGCAAACGGTGTTTTTTTGGTTAGTTTTGCCTCTGCCTCTGCCACGGCTTCCATCGCTTCCTGTTCAGCATCAGACGTGCAGGTTGCCAAGGCGTCATCCGATGCCAAGGATTTGTCGTGGCACTCAACCCGCATTCTAGCTGCATCGTAAAGTAACTTGAAGCCGAAACCCAGAAACAACGTAACCTCAGCAAAATGTGTCCACTGTTTGGGCAAGAGCGCTACGGTTTTACCAAGCAGCACCGAGAGGATCGTCATCGCTGCTAGGGCCGCGATCGTGCCGATTAAGACATAGCGCCGAGTGTGCCGCATGGCTAAACACATGGCGATGAAAAAAGTTTTATCACCCAATTCGCTGACGGTGATGAGCAGTAGCCCTGCTGTAAAAGCTGTTAACACGTTCTCAAGCTCCTCAAGAGTGGCGTTGTGAAGCCTTGAGTGAGCTTGATGGGGGCAAAGCGCTTCACCAAGCCCACCCATAGGTAGACTTCGTGAAGGTCTCGCTTACAAATCAAAAAGGTCTCAATCTGTCACCTGAACCAGGCTAATCGCCAGTATGTTGATTCAGATGGGCTGGATGATCCAGCAGCTACTCCCCTTCAAATATGTCTGAATTATACATGGATCATTCGCCCTTTTTGTTGCGGCGGGATAGTTTGTGATCAGCTTGCCTTGACAGCGTTTTACTTCTCATAATGTTCATACGCTTCTACAATGCGCTGCACGAGAGGATGGCGCACAACATCAGACTTGGTGAAATTGCAAAACGCGATGCCATCTGTCGATCGCAAAATCCGTTCGGCTACTGCTAACCCAGAATTTTGATGAGACGGCAAATCTGTTTGCGTTAGGTCTCCCGTCACCACCATCTTGGATTTAAATCCGATTCGCGTCAGCAACATTTTCATTTGTGCTGGCGTTGTATTTTGTGCTTCGTCGATAATCACGAACGCATTATTTAAGGTGCGACCCCGCATGTAAGCGATCGGGGCAACTTCAATGACGCCCCGTTCCATTAGCCCAGCTATCTTTTCGGGGTCAACAAATTCATACAAAGCATCGTAGAGCGGGCGCAGATAAGGATTGACTTTTTGCTGCAAGTCTCCGGGCAAGAACCCTAGTTTCTCCCCTGCTTCAACGGCTGGGCGGGTTAAAATCAGCCGTTCATACTGGTTGTCGAGCAGGGCTTGCACCGCCATAACTGCGGCAAGATACGTTTTTCCGGTTCCAGCAGGACCGATGCAAAACGTGAGATCGTGCTTGCGAATGGACTGAATGTAGTTTTTCTGACGGAAGGTTTTAGCTCGGATCACTTCCCCGCGCCGAGTCCGTGCTAAGACGTCGGTTTGCAGATCGTGCAGGGCATCTTGCTGATGAGTATTTAACGCCTGCTGCGCCGTCAAAATATCTGCGCTGTCGATCGCTTTTCCCTGCGTCCAATAGTGTTGCAGCGAGTACACCAACTGCTGCGATCGCTCGATCTGACTTGTTGTTCCTGAAATTCGTAATTCTCGCCCGCGCAGAACTAGCTTTGCGCCGGTTTGCCCTCCGATGGTTTTGAGGTTTGATTCTTGAACTCCGGCAAGTGCGATCGCGCTTTCATCACTGGGCAATTGAAGAGTAACCGTTTCGCTCATGAAGAGAAGGTAAAAGGGATGAATCTTGAGAGTGAATGCTTGGATGCTAGTTTAGCCTCACCCTCCTAGCATCCATCATTTCACAGTCCAAACAGTTAAATAAACTAAAGGCATCTGAACCGTATCGCATCCAGATGCCTTTGCACATTAAAATCAGGTGCCATGTCAACGCGCTTCACCTTGCACAGGTTTAGAAGGGCGAGGCTTGGGCGCATTGCTAGAGCGAGGGCGCGACTCTTGCCCTGCCCCTTCATCTGCCTGCTGCCCACCATAGATTTCAAGATTTGCAGTCTGCCCTGCTGCTTTTGCTACCCCATTGAGCACGGCTCGAACGGCTTGGATGTTGCGCCCTCCTCGACCAAACACCCGCCCTTTGTCCGCCCCTTCAAACGCCAACCGCACCCAAATTCGGGAGCCATCTGCGCAGGTTTCACAGTCGATCCGCAGGGCTTCGGGCGAATCCAGAAAAGGCTGCATTAGAAAGCGCGTTAAGTCGGCGTAGCTGGGCTGCGTCTGTCGAGGGTGGGTCATAGGACGGCGCTAATGATAAAGGGTCTAGGCGTTTACTTGCTCAAAAACGTTGGCTTTTTTGAGAATGCTCCGAACGGTTTCAGTAGGTTGTGCGCCTTTTTGAAGCCAATCGACGATCGCAGGCACATCTAGCCGTACTTCATCGCTTCTAGGGTTATAAAATCCCACTTCGGCTAGGGGGCGACCATCACGGCGGGTGGTGCTTTGCATCGCGACGATGCGGTAGCTGACCTCGCGCTTTTTGCCGAATCGTTTTAATCGCAGTTTGACCATGCTAGGAACGTGAACTCCTTACGGATTACAAGGTTTTGACAAAAGTTTCCAAGTTAACAATGATATCACAGGCTGAATCTTAGATGCGATCGCTAAAGTTGAAGCCTTGGAGCGATCGCATCTAAAACTTAACTTTGGCTTTCAGGTCTGACGAGCTAACGGCTAAGTTGAGCGGCGGCGAGAGAACTAGAACGTAGCGCGAAGACTCTCTACCGTCCGCTCCACTGTGTTGTTAGGCTGCTGGCTGCGTGGCTACCAACTTCACCCATCCTTCAGGCAAATCTCAAAAGCCAACTCGTGCCGATAGAAACACACATTGAATTCTGCAAAGAAGTTCATGTGACCCAGAATTACAGGCGTATCCCTCATTTCCGTCCAAGCAAATCCAAGTAAAACTGAAGGGAACTGTGCGATCGTACCCGCTACAACTAAACCGCGTGAATCACTTCGCGCCAGATTGCCACTCAAAGGAATCGAAATCGTCTGGTTTTCCCAGACTGCACCTAGCTGTAGACCGATCTCGTAGGGCAGAACGTTGACACTCGCACCTGTATCCAGCAACGCTGTCACTTCTAGAGAGCGATCGCCCAGCGTGAGAGCTAAAGGGACATACGGCATGATCATTGATCGTCCAAGACTATCAATTCGTTCAGTGAAAGAGTAGCGTTGTCCATTAAGCATTGGATGCTTCCTTTGCCGCAACCAAAAGATCTGACAATGCTTGAACAGATGCGCTATCGGTTTGAGGCGACCAGACTACGGCTTCAATGGATGTAAGTTGCTGGAGCAGCGTATTCTCCGGATTAGAAACTTCTGTTGGTTCTAGGTTGCATCCTTCTTCTTTCGCAACAGCTAGAAGGAGAAAATGGATAAGTCGCAGCTTATCTTGATGAGATAACTGATCAACGGTCGGCAACACTTCGCTGAGTGACATATTGGTTGTTCCAGAGAATACGCTTCTCTATTATATGTTTGATTCTGCTGTTAGGCTCAGGGTATATGTTGTGCTGTCACTGTTAACAAATATTACTATCAACTCTGAATCCGAAACCAGTCCTTAATCAACAGTTTAAGGCGGTCAATTTCGTCTTCACTTAAATCATTACTATGTGCAATAACATTCCTAATAAGATTAAACTGAGTCAGAACTTGTTGCATGGCTCTCTGACTACGAATTGTATCCGAAAAGTCTGACCAATTCGCATTTAGGATGTCGATTAGTTCACCAAAGTTTGTATAACATAGAGGGTCATCTGACCTTATCGACATCGGGGTATCTTTTTCCTTTGAAACACCGTTCTTGACCCCGTTAGGAACCTTATCTTCCCACCAATTCAGCCCATATTTTTCCTGCAAACGACCAGAGATAAGGCGGCGAATTGTATTCTCTAAGCTGTAGTACAAAACATAAAAATCCGCCATTATTTTTGCTTGGGAAATAATATCGACCTCAAACAACTCAGTATCAACTACAACAACATCTTTCTTGAATGAATTAGAGCGACCCAAATCAATACCATCTTGCTCAAGGCGAGCAAGATCGGCCTCCACCATCAGATTCTGCATTCCGAAAATTTTTAAGGCATCTGACAAGCCACGATTAGTCTTCATATAAAATATTCTCCTTCAAGCTCTTGAAAATTGCATTGAATACTTCAACATCAGTAGTTGCAGGTAAATTCAGATTGATTGTGTACGAAATACCAAAATTAGTTTGACGCACTTTGTGAGAAGGCATTTTTACTTCTAGATGCTGCTCTGACTCAATCCTCTGAGATGGCTCTGGAGTCAATCTTTGGTTCTCTACTTCTCCATTTGAAAAATCAGCTAATTTTCTTAGCTCTAAAAAAGTTGGGGCAACATCACGTATATTTCGATCATCGTCTCCCGCGCCAGTTAGAATTCTCAATTTAGAGACGAGTTCTTCCTTCCCTAGCTCATGAGCATACTCATGCGTCTGATACATATCGGAATAAGCCAATCTCAGTTGCTGAGCCATTACCTTCTGGGACTTTGTACTGTCGCGATATTGACGATATGCTTCAGTAGGTACATTTGCTTGGTCTACGAATCCAAGCTTCTTCAAAAGAGGTATGAGGGCACGATGACTTGATGATTTCATACCAAGAACGGATGTCATGAAATCTTGGGTAAATTTAGGCGGCACAGCGGCTTGGCAGATCTTGCTGAACAGTTCGCTAATGGAACCATAACCACTGATGTAAGGAGGATAGTTGATTGGAGGACGAGTTCTCCTTTTTGCTTCGTTCTCTTCTTTTTCCCTAGTCACCCAAGTTGCGAGTTAAGCAAGCGAGGAAAGCCGCGCGCAGATGGGCACAGAGAAACGGCGCAGCCATGACTGCCCTTCTGGGATAAACTGAATTGCGCTGCTTGCGCTAGGAGATAAAAGCTGATTCAAGTGTCAGGGTGAGGATGAAAGTCGCAAGTTTGAGCAGAAAGCCATCCAGCGTCACCGCATGAATCGACTTGGGAAAGCGCAGTGTGATTTGGCTGACGACCGTTTCAATGTGATGGCGAGTGGTTTGTTTGATGTACGCTAAAGCAGGCGAATCAGGACGAGTAGAATTGCGCTTGCGAACGACCTGCAAGACAATACCATCGGTGTCGCGCAAGTCATCTTCGGCTTGATAGTCGGTGTAGGCGGCATCACCGTAGACTTCAGCATTCTCAGGTAGAGATAAAGGCAAGGCATTCAGTCCGCGTACA
>NZ_WVIE01000003.1 GCF_010091945.1 Myxacorys almedinensis A | reverse complement strand
AACCGTTGCTTCTGTCACTGGCTTTAGCTTTATCGTAAATGCACTATCTGTCGCAGGCATTTTTTGATTTGGTATGACCAGTACCCAACGAATGGGAACAGCAGGCAATCCGGTGTGATACCAAACAGCAGTGTCAGAGGTCACTTGAAGTTCACCAGTGCGTCCGCCGTACCACCCCTCAATCGTTAACCCTTGCCAGGTTGTCTGAGGGGCATCGAGCAGTGACTTGAGTGTGGGTAATCGTTTGCCAACTTTGCGAGGGCGACCCATTTGTTTGGCTTGACGTTTCGGTGCGGATTCATAGAGCGCCGCATCGCATCGTAATCGGGTGACCACATAAACGGCTGTAGGAAGTTGTCGGAGTGCTTCGAGCCACTCTAGAGCAGCAAAACTGCTATCGCCAACCAAGACAAGGGTTCGCTGCGGTATCCATCGTCTGACTTGCGTGAGCATCTGTCGTCCCCAATCGAGCAAAGTCTTATGTCGTTGTTTGTGAGTCTGGTGATAGCGCTCAGACGGTGCTAAAACGGTGAAGAAGGGCAGTGCCCAAACCCGTTGCGCCCAAGGAATTGGAACCAGCAGCATCAAACTGAGCCATCGCAATCCACTCGTTTTGACAAAATGGCTATCACTAGAGCGCACTGGGTCACGGTAAATTCCTCGGGCTGCAATGCGCTTACCCCACCGTCGCTCAATCGTGTCATCGATGCCCATCACTAATGTCCCACTTGGAACAAACGCAGTGACCAACTGTTGCAATAGTAATCGACTTGCTTGGCGACTTGACCAGACAGCACGATTAAGAACGCGATGATAGTTTTGGAAGTGGGGTTCCTGCTGCATTCCCATTGCCCGTAAAATTGAACTGACGGTGCGTTTGCCCGGTGCTACAATCGCACCGATTAGCAGAACCAGGGCTGACTCCCACACGGGTTTGGAAAAGAGGGGCGCAAACGTTAGGATCAAGGACAGAAATTCTTTCGGTAGCAAGCTCATCAGGACAAATCAAACAACGCTTTCCTAATCTTGCTTCCTTTCCTCTCCTTCAAGATGGATAAAGTCGAGCTAAGTTAAGTCTCTGATGGTTGAGAAGCGATCGCTCCTTAACGTTTCTATATCGATTTTTGGCACTATATCTTTTATAAAGGATATACCCAATATCGATCGCGGGGGGCGAGAGATGAAACAACCGCAAGTTAATGTCGACAAAACGAGTGCTGCGGAGGTTCATCAGCAACATTGCCCACCCACCAGAGAGCCTGAGCATCCGGTGCTGCAATTTCAGGCGGCTAGGGGCAATCGGGCAACTCATCAGGCGATCGCGGATCGGTCTCTCTCTGGCATCGCAGAGCGTTCTGCGCCGCCTGCACCTTCGTTTCGGGGGTTATCTCAGGAGTTGTTTGCGGGTCGCGGTCAACCCCTGCCTGATCCTGTCCGGCAACAGATGGAGTTTGCGTTTGGGACAGACTTCTCAGAGATTCGCGTGCATAAAGGGAGGGCAGCCACGGAGTTAAATGCTGAAGCGCTGACCGATGGCAAAAACATCGGGGTGGCTCCCGGTTACGCTAACTTTGAAACCCCAGACGGGAAGAAACGGCTAGGACATGAACTGGCGCATGTGGTGCAGCAGCGATCGCGGCGAGTGCCAACTCCTTCGGGATCAGACTTATCCCTGAATAGCGATCCGAGACTGGAAGCGGAGGCAGAGGCAATGGGAGCGAAAGCCGCTCTGGCTGAACCGGTTCAAATGGCGAGTCAGCACGTCAGCAGTCAACCCTCTACGACTCCCGCAACAGGTGGAGCCATCCAACGAAAACCTCTTAAGGATCTGCGATACAAACTGGGAAACAAGTATGGAATTAAGCTTGGCGAGTCTGGTCGTAGAGGCGCGCAAGATCGACGAAACCCACCCCCCATTCAAATTATTCCTGTTAATCAACCTGCGCTTGCCCAAAACCAACCTCAAAGACAGTCTTCCCTGGCAAATTTGCCACCCATTGACATCGGGCGTCATCTTGAAGGCATTGAACGTAAAGAAGGACGAGCGAAAACGCCGCGTCAAATCACCGATGAAGTCTTGCAGAAGTACGCCGAGGACTATCCTCACCTGCTTGAAGAAGGACCGAAAAATGAGATGTATTCGGTCTTTCACGAGGAACTCATTCACAGCATTACAAAGGAAGGCGGAACAGATTTTATTGACAAAAATTTGGTTCCTGGTCAACAGGGGAAACAGGCGAGTGGCAATATGGCAACGGTGAGCCGATTGGTTTATGACACTCCTGAAGGTCGTAAGGTTGGTTTCTTTAAACCTTTGCTTGAGCCAAGTCAGAAGGCTTATACGGCAAGTGTTCAAGGCATCCCTCAAAAGAGCGATCAAGCCGCGCGAGCCGTGGCAGCCTCCCGCATCGATCAGCTATTGGGCACTGATATTTTGACCCAGACTGAATTTGCTGCTCACAACAATCAGATAGGGAGTGTCTCGGAAGCTGCACCCGGAGCGTCTCCCAAGCTGAATCTTGTTACCTATGACCGATCGATCGACTATGGGAATGCACAAACCCGAAGAGATTTATCTACGCTGCAAGTGCTAGACGCCATTATCGGGCAGTTGGATCGCCATCCTGGAAACTATTTTATTGATAAAGAAACGGGTAAAGTAACCGGGATTGACAACGATCTGGCATTTGGCGAGAAAAGCAATGAAGCCTTTGTTGAGGGACGAACCGATCAAGGCACATTAGGGGTTCCAGGAATTGGCAAAGGGAGATGGCAATCGCATTTCAAAGGGTTGCCTTCGTTTGTTGACAAAGCGGTGAAAGATTCCATCAATCGAGTGTCTTCTAATCAAGTTCGTAACGTCTTAACAGGACTCCTGACGAATGCAGAAATTGAGGCAACGATCGCACGATTTGAGCATGTCAAGCGCAAGCTAAAGGATCTCGGAGAAGTTACGGATCTAGAGCAGTGGGCGATCATTGGTGAAGATTTGCTCAAGAAAAACTTGGATAAACCGACCAAGGCGAACAGTGCAAAAAGCTATTTTGGGCAAGTGGTGGATGCAACAAATGCACCGTAGTTAAGTTGGAGCGCTTAATGTGAAGGATTCTGCTCTAGATGAACTCTTGCCCTGGTTACAACGGCTCGATCGACGGTTAGAATATGCGATCGCAGCCGCACACAAAACGTTTGGTGCTGAAGCAGAAACCGATCCCTATCGCGGAATGCACATCGATCCCGGTGAGGTCGATCGCTTGCTCAGCCGACCTCCAGGCGTTCCGCTTTTTCCGTTGAAAGCTTCTCCAGACGATGCGGGTGTACCGCAATTAACCCCGCAGCAATCTCGTTGGTCATGGTTACAGCAAACGTTTGAATTATCTGAATTTGATCTCGAAGTCATTGCGATCGCGCTGGCTCCCGAACTCGATCGACGCTATGAACGGCTCTATGCCTATTTGCAAGATGATGTCCGATGTCAGCGACCCAGTGTTGACTTAGCGTTGAATTTACTGTGTGCATCGGCGGCTGAGCGGCTCGATCGTCGCGCTCACTTTGCCACTGGTGCCCCGCTCATTCACCACGCCTTACTGCATCTCGTGACCGACCCAACGCACCCTAAACCGACCTTATTAGGACGGGAATTGCATCTCGATGATTCGCTCCTGCGATTTCTGCTGGGTCAACCAGGAATAGATGAGCGATTGACGCCTTTTTGTCAATGGATCGATTCTAAAAACAACACTCAAGACCCTGCAAAATTGGCTCAACTAGAGCAAAACGACCCTCCGAAGAAATCGCTTTTGCGACTCGTGCAGCAACACTGGCAAACCCAGAAACCATTACGGCTGTATTTTCAAGGCGTCGATCGTCCGGCAAAACGGCAAACTGCGATCGCACTTGCAACCCAACTGCAAACCCCGCTTTTGATCGCAGATTTAACCCGCATTCTTGAACCCAAAGCCACCGTTGAACCGCTGTTAAAGTGTCTGTTTCGCGATGCCTGGTTCCAAAACGCGGTGCTGCATCTAGACGGGATCGACGCGCTTGAGCCAGACGCTCACAAATGGTTGCTTACTGCCTTAGCCACAAGTCGAGGAATCACGTTGTTATCGGGAACGAGATCGTGGAGACCCGGAAGCCCAGAGCCATTGGGGGTTGTGACCTTGCCCTTTCCGATGCCTCACTTTCATCACCGCCGCGATCGCTGGCAAACCGATTTAGCCGCGATCGATCTGGCGTTAGATGATCCCGATTTAGATGCATTAGCCGATCGGTTTCGGCTTACCGATGAGCAAATTGCAGATGCGATCGCGACTGCCCAGCATACCGCTAACTTACACGCCAACACCCATCCCTCAATTTTGGATTTATTTGCGGCGGCTCGCACTCAATCGGGTCACGAGTTAGAAACCCTTGCCCGCAAAGTTGAACCGAAATACAGGTGGGACGACATCATTCTGCCGCCCGATCAACTCAAGCTCTTGCACGAACTTTGTGATCAGGCGAAACATCGGCATCAGGTCTATGGCGACTGGGGATTTGAGCGGAAACTATCTCTGGGCAAAGGCTTGAATGTTTTGTTTTCAGGTCAGCCCGGAACCGGGAAAACAATGGCGGCTGAGGTGATTGCTCACGAGTTACAGCTTGATCTGTACAAAATTGACTTGTCTCAAGTAGTAAGCAAATACATCGGCGAAACCGAGAAAAACCTCGATCGCATCTTTACCACGGCTGCCAACTCTAACGCAATTCTGTTGTTTGATGAAGCGGATGCCCTATTTGGTAAACGATCGGAGATCAAAGATTCCCACGATCGCTATGCAAATCTAGAAATCGGTTATCTCTTGCAAAAGATGGAAGAGTATGAAGGCATCGCCATTTTAACTACCAATTTGCAAAGCAATCTAGACGATGCGTTTGTTCGCCGATTGCGGTTTCTCATTGATTTTCCACCCCCCAATCAGCGCGATCGCATGCGGATTTGGCAACAAATTTTGCCCGACACCCTGCCTCAAAGCGCCGATCTCGATTTAAATGGGTTAGCTCGACGCTTCGAGATTACCGGAGCCAACATTCGCAACATTGCTGTGGCGGCGGCGTTTTTGGCAGCTAGTGAAGAAGAACCTTTGCAAATGCGGCATCTGCTTCACGCGGTGCGGCGGGAATATCAAAAAATGGGCAAAGTGTTGATGGACGAATGAGATGGATCTGCGATCGCAAGACCTGATTAGGTGCGGTTCCTTCGGGTGACATCTATACTAATCGCAAGGCTTAAGTAAACTTAGAAATTCTTAACTCTATCTCAACCATTAAAAATAATTACGCAGCAAAATCCTTAACTTTTCTGTATTGAACTCTAAAATTGCAACTTTATACCTTATAACTAATGAGGTCGAGAACGAAAACGCTATTAAACTTGCGTTGATTGATGTCTTACAAGGGTAGGAGATGTCGGAATGCTTAGCGACCTGGATAAAACGTTAGAGGAATTACTCAAACGTGAACTCCCTCCAGCCTTAGTGGGAGCAGAGGCTGCCACCAGAGTATCGATCAGTTTTGCAACGCCTGATCGCGAGTTTACTAGCCAACTTTCCAACGCTCCGGTGATCAATCTGTTTCTATATGATGTGCGAGAAAACTTGGAATTGCGAAACACGCAATGGGCGGTTGATCGCCAACCGAACGGAACAGCGCGGAGAAGTCGTCCTCCTGTGCGGGTCGATTGCTCTTATCTGGCTACGGTCTGGTCGTCTAGCACCCGACCCGATCCCCAAACCGAGCACAGCCTGTTAGGAGAAGTGATGGAAGCGCTGCTCCGCTATCCTATTCTTCCAGCCGCCATCTTACAGGGAAAATTGCGAGGGCAAGAACCGCCCCTGCGATCGCTGGCGCTTCGTCCAGCCCAATTGCAAAGTCTAGGTGAGTTTTGGCAAGCCATGGGGGGACGCCCCAAGCCTGCCATGAATTACACGGTGACGATTTCTGTCCCGGTTTATTCTGAAGCAGAGACGGTGCCGCTTGTTGTCGATAAACGCCTGTGATTTATTTAGGGATCACGAGTGGTCTGTCGAAGCTGAACTGAGGGACTAGGAGTCGATCATCGGTTCTATTTGTTCGGCTTGATTTGTAAGGTAAGGGGGTGCAATGACGACGTGGATCAACCTGAAGACAGCCCGCCACCAAGTTGCGATCGCGGGTATGGTGGCTGATGCTGAAACGGGCGCTGCGATCGGCGGTGCCGAGGTGCATATTACTCACGCGCCAGAGCGGTTTACCCGTTGGCTCGCGCTCAACGCGATGCAGCATGGCGAAAAATGGGTCACCTTGCGCCATCGCCCCGATCGCACTCATACGGCGACTCAAGGGCATTTCAGTTTTCTAGACTTACCAGATGGCGATTATAGCCTGACGGTTTCGCTACCCAACTCTGGCACCCGTTACGATCGGGCGATCGTTCAAAACATCACTGTTTCCCGTGATACCGAGGGCACAATTCGCCATCACATCGTTGAGATTGCTTTGCCCACAACGGCACTCAAGGGGCAGATCAGCACCGGAGATGAGCCAATTGCCATGGCAAAAATTCAAGTAGAAGGTAGCCCAACCCTCGCGTTTAGCGATCGCGCTGGTCAATATTTGCTGACCCAACTAGAGGTGTGGCAACCCCCGCTTGATTCGCCAAGACCGATCGTCACAGTTTCGGCGGTGGGATATCAGACCGTGGCTACAGGCGTGCAGCTAAGTCAAGGACAGGTGCAAACCTTGGATTTTAACTTGAAGCGCAACTAGCAATTTGCAACGGTGAGTGTTTTACGTTCCTCTTTCTATAACTGAAGGGAATTCAAACATTCTAAAAGCCTTTTATTTAAATTTACCATTTCACCCTTTCCTATTTCGTTTTATTTAGCGATTCCAAATTCATTCTCAAGGAGCAACGCGAATGCCCACTAACTATTTCTCACCGGGTGTATACGTTGAGGAAGTGTCATCGGGAAATGCCCCGATCGCTGGCGTTGGAACTAGTACGGCTGGCTTTATTGGTGTAATTGCCACCAACGGTGAAACCGCCCCAACACCTCCCGACGACACAACATTTCAATCGATCGGTTCTCAAGATGCGCCTGTGGACATTGGCACCGGAGATGGAACTCAGAAGGAATTTGAGCTACCCAAAACATCTCAATTTTCCACCGCAGACGTTGTGACCGATGCGGGGAGCTTTGGCTTTGCGGTGAATGGTCGGGCACGGACGGCAGTCAGTCTTAAAAATGAGGGAAATCGGGCAGTTGTAGAATTTGATACCGCCCCCGCCGATGAGGCTAAAATCACCGGGTTTTTTCAGTTGCGGGTGGCTGCGCCGGTTCCGGTGGGGGGTGGGACGGCAACCCTCCCTAGGGCAACAGAACCAACAACCGTTGATTTGGCGGCGGCAAACGAAGTCAAACTGTGTACAAATTTCAGTGAGTTCAAAAAGTTTTTCGGCGACTTCTCAACAAGGGCGGGTCAAAGTTTGCTGGCACACGCGGTTTATGGCTTTTTTCGGAATGGGGGCACGCGCTGTTATGTAGTGTCGGTCGCTGCGGAGGAAGACGTAGAGGATGCTTTGACGCAGTTTGAAGCGATCGATGAAATTGCGATCGTTGCTGTTCCCGGCATGATCCCCGACGCTGCGATCGCATCTCGGAGTGATACGCTGGGCAAAATTCGGGCGCATTGTGAACAGATGCAAGATCGCGTCGCGGTGCTCGATGGGGTTGAAACCGCAGATTTGAGCAGTCCTACACTTTTAGAGACGCTGAAACCCTTCAACTCTGACTATGTGGCGCTGTATTTCCCTTGGTTACAGGTTTTTGACCCTGCCACCAATCGCCAAATCTTTGTCCCCCCAAGTGGGCATATCGCCGGAATTTACGCCCGTGTGGATAACCAACGAGGGGTGTTCAAGGCTCCGGCAAACGAATCGGTGCTCGGTGCGGTGGGCTTGAAGTATAACCTCAGCAAACGGCAGCAAGACGGGCTAAACCCTAAAGGCATCAACTGCATTCGTGCCCTCAATGGCAATATTCGCGTCTGGGGCGCACGAACGCTGGGCGGCGAAGACAATCCGGAGATGGTGTACATCAGCGTGCGGCGCTTGATGAACTTTCTGCGTGAGTCGATCGATGAAGGCACGCAGTGGGCAGTATTTGAACCCAATTCTCCAGACTTGTGGGCAAGAATTCGGCGCAATGTGACGGCATTTTTGCTCACCGTTTGGCGCAGTGGGGCGCTGTTTGGCACCACGCCAGAAGAAGCGTTTTACGTCAAATGTGATGCGGAAACCAACCCGCCCGAATCGCGCGATCGCGGTCAGGTGATCACCGAAATTGGGGTGGCGGTCGTGAAGCCTGCCGAGTTTGTGATCTTCCGGCTCAGTCAACGCTCTGATGCTAACGGAGGGTAGCCCATGGCACGTCTGCACTCGCGATCGCCCGGTGTTTATCTAGAAGAAATTTTTCCAACGCCTGCACCCGAATTGCTCACCGGCGTCTGCGCTTTTCTGGGATTTGCCGACACCGGAGCGGTAAACATTCCTCAAGCCCTGACCCTCTGGACGCAGTTTACAGCGAGCTTTGGGCGATCTGCTGGCTATCTATCGTCGGCTGTGTATGGATTTTTTAACAACGGAGGACAGTTATGCTACGTGATCCGCCTCGACCCAAATCTGCCGGTTGAGAACGCCTTGGCTCAGGGGCTAGACGCGATCGCGCCCCTCGATCGAATGGATCTTGTGTGCGCTCCTGACATCGTGCATCCGACCCGCTCATCGGAGCAAATCCGACGCATGCAGCAAGCTGTGTTAGACCACTGCGATCAGTTGGGCGATCGCTTTGCGATTCTGGATGCGGGTTACGACCTGAGCCTAGATGCGGTGCAACATCAACAGCGATCGCTCTCTAGCGCTAACGCCGCGCTGTATTTTCCCTGGATTCAAGACGAGAATCAGCCGATCGGCAGTTTTGTGCCGCCGTGTGGGCATGTGGCGGGGGTTTTTGCTCGCAGCGATCGCGCCGTGGGGGTGCATCAGCTTCCGGCAAACTATGCCCTCGAAGGGGTTTTGGATGTCAAACGCGCGCTCACCAATGCTGACCAGTTTCGGCTCAACCCAGACCTGCAAGTGGCAGGCATCAACTGTCTGCGGGCGTTTCCGGGGCGAGGCATCCGAGTTTGGGGCGGGCGGACGCTGAGCACCGATGCGAACTGGCGATATATCAATGTGCGTCGGTTGTTTCTGACGGTGGTGCGCTGGGTGGAGTTGCGTCTGGCGGATGTGGCGTTTGAGCCGAACGAAGTTCAACTGTGGATTCGGATCGAGCGAGAGCTAAATGCGTTCTGTGAAACTCTGTTGCAGCAAGGTGCTCTTCAGGGGCGGGTTCCCCAGGAAGCCTTTTTCGTGAAGTGCAATGCAGAAACCAATCCCCCAGAGGAGCGCGATCGCGGTCGAGTGATTACCGAAATTGGGCTTGCGCCGACTCTGCCGAACGAGTTTATCGTGGTTCGCTTGATTCATGGCACGAGCGGCGTCACGGCGGCTTAGAGCCGAGTCCTATTCCATGCTGAGTCTACGTTTCCTTGCTTTATTTACTCTTTATTTGAGGTTCAACTATGGCCGATCGCAAGCCTCCCCACCAGCCTGATCCGTATTATGGCTATAACTTTTTCGTTGAGTGGAATGGCATTATTCACGCCGGATTTAGACAGTGTTCTGGGTTAAACACGACCCAAACTGCAACTGAATATCGCGAGGGAACCGATCCGCCCACGATGCGGAAACTGCCCGGTCTCAACAGCTACGGCAACATCACCCTGCAACGCGGCATCACCAACAATGATGAACTGTGGCGCTGGCGTCAGGGGGTGATGAATGGAACGACCGACCGACGAGAAGTGTCGATCGTGCTGCTCGATCAAACCGGGGCAGAAAAGATTCGCTGGAATTTATCCAACTGCTGGCCCACCACCTGGACTGCCCCCGATTTGGATGCCACCACCGATGGCGTTGCGATCGAGTCGCTGGAATTGGTGCATGAAGGGGTCACTGTGGATCGCTGGTCATAACGGCGGCGGGTCAACCGCTAGCGTCTGTCTTTTTCTCTTTGAATCTGTGCTTGGAATTTATGCTTGAGCAGACCGAATTTCCATTCCTGTTGCCCCAAGGCTATCTCGACCCAGAGGGGACGGTGCACTGTGAAGGCACGATGCGCCTCTCGACTGCCTACGACGAAATTGCCCCGTTACAAGATCCGCGAGTGCAGGCAAATCCGGGGTATCTGGTGCTGATTTTGCTCTCGCGGGTAATTACGCGGCTGGGCGATTTGCCAGCGGTCAATCCTAAAATGCTGGAAAAACTGTTTTCGGCTGATCTGGTTTATTTGCAAGATTTTTATCAGCGCATCAACCAGAACAACCACAGCCGGTTGCACGTTACCTGTCCCCATTGCCAGGGCGAGTTTCAGGTGGAGCCAGTGCCCGTGGGGGAGTAACTCGCTACCCCAGCGATCGCTTGCGCGAGGAGGTAGCGTATCTGGCGTATTATTTTCACTGGTCGTATGACCAAATCATGACGCTGGCACACCGGGAACGGCAGCAGTGGGTGGCAGAAGTGGCACGAATAAATCAGCGATCGCAAGATCAATCAGCAAGGAGCGAACCGTGGTAAACATCGTTGGATCAGCCGATCGACTGCACCGTTTTCTGCGCCCTGACCCGTTTATGGGGTACAACTTTTTGGTGGAAATCGGCGGCTTAATTGCCGGAGGATTTTCAGAAGTTTCGGGGTTGGAAAGCGAAATTGAGGTGCAGGAATATCGGGAAGGCGGCGTGAATGGCTTCGTTCACCAGTTTCCAACTCAGGTGACCTATCCCAATTTGGTCTTAACTCAGGGCCTGACAAATGTGGATCTATTGTGGAATTGGTATTCGGCAACGGCTCAGGGCATTGTGACGCTGCTGAATGGGTCGGTTTTGCTGCTCGATCGCCAACGGCTGCCGGTCATGTGGTGGAATTTTCGGGATGCGTATCCGGTGAAGTGGATCGGTCCGCAGTTTAATGCCAGCAACACCACAGAGGTGGCGGTGACGCAGCTAGAACTGGTGCATCGCGGCATTACAAAACCGTTGGCATCTCAGCTATTGGGAGCCGTTGGCGGAGCAGGCATTATTCCGGGACTATGAGCTATGAGCGATTCATCCCTACAGTCTTGGCAGACTGCCTTAAATCCAAGCTTGACTCGTCGATTGTTGCGTCCTGTGGTGCAGCCGGGGGGCGGCGCAACTCGGCTTGCCCATCAGATTTTTGGGCGATCGCTCGATCTCTACGATCGCTTGCCTTTAGTTGATCATCTCCGGCAACGCTATGCCGCGACGATCGACGAGCAGGCAAATGCACCTGCGATCGTATATGCCCAACCCGTCCCGCTCAATTCTGAACCGACCTCTGCCGCACCAAGTTCTACCTCTCGGCAGCCCCAGCTATCTGTCAGCCAACCGACCGTTATTCAAGCTAAATTTACAAACTCTACGGCAGCAACGGCAGCCCAGGCAAGCTTATCCGCTGACTTGCCTGGGTCAGATTTGGGGTCACTGTCGCCCTCTATGCCGATTCACAACGCCGCAACTTCAAGCCGAGCATCGGAGCCACTGGGGGATGGGGCTAATCGCGCCTTGGGGGCTGCTGAGGGAAGAACCCTGCCGATCGTGCAGCCTTCGATGCTAATTTCGCCTCGGATGCCCGACTGGGAGAGGGTCGCTTCGCAAGGGTTCAGGGATGCAACGGAGCCAGGATCTGATGCAGTTTCAATTCAGCGCTCTGTTGCACCAAGTGCTATCAAACTTGTTTCTGCCTCACCAATAAAAGCGTTTCAAAAAAATTCAAAGGCTGATCTTTCATCTGATCAACTCGTATTTTCCCGCCGCGCTAATCGACTTGATCAAGCTGATCGCTGGTCTGATCCCCAACCACAATTGGCGAACTCAATGCCATTAGTGCGACCCTCCAACCCTCCAACTCTCCAACTCTCCAACTCTCTAAATCCTCCGATGGTAGCGGCGCGATCCTTCGGAGTTTGGCAGAGCCAATCGCAGATCCCCGAATCCCCTGCTGCCCAACGTTCCTCACAGCCTGCGTTACCCCATAGACCAGACGCTGAAACCATTCAAAAAAATCACTCCCAAGCTTTAGCACAGCGCTCCTCTGCCCTGTCTCACGATACGGTCTCTCAACCTGCGGCGGCTCAACCTGCCAGCCCAGCGCCCATCCCAGAACAACCGCGTCCTCCTGATGTTCCTCCCAAAGTCGATGTGGCAGCATTGACCCTTCAAGTCGAACGACGACTATTACGGCGAATGGCAGTTGAACGAGAACGGCGAGGTGGACGATGACAGAACTTGTAAAACTCAAGATTTTGGTAGAAGACAGCTACCCCAACTTTGATGTAATTAACCCGATCGAAGCGCTTTTTAACCCCAACCAAATCGATATCAGCAAAGTGGGCTGGCGGCAGGGCGTAAATGGCCCAGTTCCAGCAGACGACCCTGCTGTTTTGAGCGTGGCGCTATTTTTCGACACCAGCTTACCTGCCCCTGCGATCGCAGGATTGGGCAGCACCTTGGCAACGGCAGCCCTGGGGCGATCGTCGCTGTTGCCCAGCGTTGGTTTGTTTGGGCGATCGCCCGATGTGCGACGCCACACCAGCCGCATTTACCACCTCACCGAAAAGAAAGGGGGGCTAGGCGGAAAATTGCGTCCGCCGATTTGCCGACTGGTGTGGGGTTTGAGGGATGCCGTGCTATTTCAGGGGGTATTACGGCAAGTCAGCAAAAGTTTTACGCGATTTTTGCCAAGTGGCGTGCCGATCCGCGCGACGCTCACCTGCGAATTTGAAGAATGGCTGCCTCCAGAGATGCGGCAAAAAGCCCAAAACCCGATCGACGATCCAACCCGCTTGGTGCGGCGTGGCGAAACCCTCAGCAGCATTGCCGCCGAGGAATATAACGATCCCCGGCTGTGGCGGGTGATTGCCGAAGCCAATCAGATGGACAATCCGTTAGCGCTGATTCCGGGACAACGCATCACTGTGCCCCCACTGCGACTTTAAAACAAACTATGCTGAACCTATGCTTAGACCAATGCTTAAATTAATACTTAAACCAATTATTAAACGAATGCTTAAACTAATCCTTGAATCAACGCTTGAATCAACACTTAAACCAATGCTTGAAACCTAGTTATGAACCTCTTTTCCGGTGCTCAAACCCTAGCCCCTACCCTGGATATTTTGATCAACCAACGGCGCTTGCCGATCGCAGCTTATGCCGATCTGCTCACGACCACGGTTGATCAATCGGTAGACACGATGGGCATGTTTACCCTGCAAATTTACACCTGGGATTTGGTTAAAGGGCAAGTGACATGGGCAGATGATGCACTGTTTGAGATTGGCAATGAGGTCGAGATTCAGATGGGGTATGGAAACCGATCGCAGCGGCTGATGATTGGGGAAATCACGGGGTTAGAAACGCAGTTTGAGAAAGACGACTATCCCACTTTGGTAGTGCGGGGGCATGATTTTCGCTATCGGTTGATGCTGGGGGAAAAGACGCGATCGTTTAAGCAAATGAAAGAGAGTGACATTGCCCGCAAAATTGCGACAGAGGCAAACTTGGCGGCTCAAGTCGAAGATACCAAAATTCGGCTAGACCATGTTTGGCAGCACAATCAAACCGACTGGAACTTTCTGCAAACCCGCGCCAACCGCATCAACTACGACGTGACGATTGAGGATAAAACTCTGCATTTTCGCCCTGCCCAACGCCAAAGCGCCAGCACCCTAACCCTAACGTGGGGAGAAACCTTGCTGGAATTTTCGCCGCGCCTCAGTGTGCTGAGCCAGGTGACTCAGGTCGAGGTGCGGGGCTGGAACCCCCAGGAAAAAAAGCTGTTTATAGGCAAAGCGTCTTCAAAAATCGAAGCGCCCAGACCAGGATCATCTAAAACGGGACCTGCGATCGCAAAGCAAGAATTTGGAGCCGTCAAACGGGCTATTTTGGATCTCCCGATCGCAAGTCAAGAAGAAGCCGATCAAATCGCGCTTCAGCAATTTAACCAGCAAGCCTCGCTCTACATTAGCGCAGAGGGTCACTGTCAGGGCTTGCCTGATCTAAAGGCTGGCATCAACGTAACCATTGCAGGGGTCGGTCGGCGGTTTAGCGGAGAATATGAAGTCACTTCAGCAACTCACACCTATTCTCGCAATGTCGGGTATTCCACAGATTTCACAGCACGGAGGAAGCTACCATGACCGGACGGGACGTATTAGCAGATTTGCTTGGATCATCGAACACGAGTTCCCAATTTTATTACGGGGTAACGGTGGGTCTTGTGACCAACACAAAAGATGAGGCAGCCCTGGGGCGAGTGAAGGTAAAACTGCCCTGGATGTCAAATGATGACGAGAGCGATTGGGCGCGGGTCTTAACGCCGATGGCAGGGGCAAATCGCGGTATCTATTTTCCTTTAGAAGTTAATGATGAGGTGTTGGTTGCGTTTGAGCATGGCAATATTGACGAACCTTACATTTTGGGGGCTTTGTGGAATGGAAAAGACGCACCGCCCGACTCCAATAAGCAAGGCAAGAATAATATTCGGATGATCAAATCTCGAAGCGGTCATGTGATTATATTAGATGATACAGATGGAGAAGAGAAAATTATCATTCGCGACAAAACCCAGAACAACGAAATTTTAATCGATTCTAAAACGGATTCGGTCACGCTAAAGGTCAAGAAAAACTTTAAAGTTGAAGCACAGGGAGATATTACATTGAAAAGTTCGGGTGATGTGGCGATCGAGGGCAATAATGTCTCGATTGAAGCGAACAAAAAATGCGAAATCCGATCGCAAAATACCTGCACCGTGCAAGCTACGAAAGAAATTGCGCTGAATTGTTTGTCAGGTGTCAATGTCAACTATGGCGCATTGGAAGTGAAATAAACCCGTGACGCAAACCCAGAGGTGACGAAATGCCAGGTTATTTAATGCATGTAGGCGCAACCGCGATTTGTGCCCATGGTGGTCTAGCACAGCCCACTCAACCCAATCCCCGCATCAAAGTCATGGGTCAGATGATCGTCACCCAACCGTTTCCTTATGCGATCGCAGGCTGCGCCAACCCAACACCCCCCGCCAACGTTGGACCTTGCACCACGGCTCAATGGGTGCAGGCTGCCACCCGCATCAAAGTCATGGGTCAACCCGTGCTGTTGCAAGATAGCACTGCCGTTTGCCTGCCTACGGGCACGGGGCTGACGATTACCGTTACACAGACACGAGTGAAAGCGATATGAACAGCGATTTTTTGGGGGTTGGCTGGGCAACGCCCCCCACCCTCGATGGCACGGGACAAATCCAACTGGCATACTACGAAACCTCGGTGCGTCAAGCCATTTGGATGATTCTCAGCACGGCTCCGGGCGAGCGAATCATGCGCCCAGACTTTGGGTGTGGGATTCACAACTTTGTGTTTGCCGCCAATAGCCCCGCCGCGATCGGGCAAGTGGTCAGCGAGGTGCGGCGATCGCTCATTGAGTGGGAAGCGCGAATTGATGTGTTGGATGTGGATGCGGCTCCTGACCCTGACCAGCCAAACTGCTTGCTGATTCAAATCAATTATCAAGTTCGGACAACGAATAATCGCTTTAATTTGGTTTATCCGTTTTACCTAGAATAACGCTCTATTCAAAGTATTTGTTATGTCTCAGCCTCCCAAAATCGATCGCCGCCGCTATGACGAAATGGTTGCCCAAACCGAGCAACTCGCTCGCACCTACGCAGGCTGGCAGCCCAGAGCCGACGGGCACCCCGACGCCGGACGGGCACTCTTCCGGATCTTTGGTCGGATGGCGGCGTTGGTCAGCGATCGCCTCAATCGCGTTCCTGAAAAAAACTTCCTCACCTTTCTCAATCTGATTGGCACGCAACTGCTGCCGCCTCAACCTGCCAAAGTGCCCCTGACGTTTACGTTGGCAGAAGGAAGCCCAGTCGATGCGCTGGTGCCTGCCCAAACTCAGGTGGCTGCTCCGCCTGCTGAAGGGGAAGACGAGGAAGTGGTGTTTGAAACGACGCGAGAAATTCTAGTAACCACTGCCCAACTGAAAGCGGTGTATGTGCGCCAGCCCGACGCCGATCGGTATAGCGATCGCACCTCGTTTGCGACCACATCTGATACATCTGATCAGCCTGCCTTCCCCGTGTTTGCAGGCGATCGCCCGATTCCTCATCGGCTTTACCTTGCCTGTGATCTCTTCACCCTACCCGGCACAAAAGCGATCGCACTGACGATTAATTCTCCAGATGCGATCGCACTGTCAAAGTTGCCCCTGCGTTGGGCGTATTGGGATGGCGCAGTGTGGAAAACGGCGATCGGCATTGTCAGTGGTTTAGCGATCGCCATTGAAGCCAATCAACCTCGAATTCGAGTGGCTCCAGGAACGGCGATCGATGGGTCGGGTCGTTTGATTCAGGTCGCCTCAGAGCAAATTGTGGAATTAGAGGCCCATCGCAGTCAAACAGTGCTGGTGGTGATTTCGGCAGATCCGGCAAATCCCAATCCGATCGTGATTGCCGATGCAGCAGTAGAAAGCCATCCGACGGAACAGTTTATCCGCTTGGCGCGGCTGACGATCGATGCCCAGGGCAAAATTAAACCCGCGATTAGCGCAAGGCGCAACTCCGAAGGAACCGCAGCGACTAGCCCTTCAACCAATCGGGCTTGGCAAGTAACGCTAAATCTTCCTGAAATCCAGCCCCACTCGCTCGACGGCACAACCGCCGCATGGCTTCAGATTGAGCTACAGGGCACGCTGTCGGCAGATCAACGCCCCCTCCCTCGCCTCGATCGCATCACCGCAACTGCCAACCTCAATCCCCGCGATCTCGCTCCCGATCTCTGCTTGTTTAATGCGGTGCCGATCGACCTCAGCAAAGATTTTTACCCCTTTGGAGAACAGCCCCGATTTAACGACACGTTTTACATTGCCAGCGACACCGTGTTTGCCAGAGCCGGAGCAACAGTCACGCTCGATGTCACTGTGAGCAATCTAGAAGTTAACAAAACCGGGGGGGCGGATCTAGCTTGGGAAGTTTGGAATGGCTCTAGGTGGGAAAGAGTGGTGCCTCGTGATGCCACCAAGCAGTTCACAGAATTTGGCAAGAAAAACACGATTACGTTCACCCTGCCAGCGACGACGGCTCCTACGATCGTCAATAATGAAACCCACTATTGGGCGCGGGGTCGCTTGGTTAGAGGAAATTATGGCAGTGCCGCCACCTATCAGCAACGGCTAGATAGCAATGGTAGACCCGTATTGGTGAATAACAATCCTATTTACGATTTGGTTCCCGAATCTTTCAAGCCTCCTGTCATCGAATCGTTGCGGTTGGCATATTCACACCAGTTGACTCAAGCGATTACTACTTATCGATCGTTCAACGATTTTGATTACCAAGATCCGATCATAAATCTGACCGCGCCTGATTCGTCATTTCAACCCTTTACACCAAGCATCGATCTCCATCCAGCGTTGTATTTAGGATTTGATCGTCCGTTTGCAAACCGTGCGATCGCGCTTTACCTGCAAGTGGCGCTGCCGTTACCCGGTGACGTTGCCGAGGCTGTCCGGCAATATCCACCTGACGCGACTCCCCCTCAGATCATCTGGGAATATGCCAGTCCTTCTGGCTGGACAAGTTTGGGTGTGCTAGACGAAACCAACGCCTTTGCAGAACGGGGACTAATCCGTTTTATTGGTCCTAACAATTTTGCTTTGCGATCGCTCTTTGGGCAGTCTCTCTACTGGCTGCGATCGCGCTGGGATGGAGGCGACTTTTTGCTGCCGCCGCGAGTTCATCGGGTGCTAACCAACACCACTTGGGGCAGCCAATCGCTCACCCTCACCGATGAACTTTTAGGATCGAGTGATGGCTCCCCGCATCAGACTTTTCGCACCGCGCGATCGCCCATTTTGTTCGCGCAGCAGCTAGAGGTACAAGAAACCGGGCAACCTGACGCCAGTTGGGTGCGCTGGCAAGAAGTATCAGATTTCTACAATTCTGGTATGCACGATCGGCACTATGTCTTAGATCGCTTGACCGGAGCCGTCAGCTTTGGCGATGGGCAGTTTGGCAAAGTGCCGCCCGCGGGTCGCAACAACCTTCGGTTTGCTCGCTATCAAACGGGGGGTGGTCAGCACGGCAACCAGCCAATCGGAGCCGTTAACCAACTGAAAACCACGGTTCCCTATGTCGATCGGGTGACAAACCTCGAAGCCGCCAGTGGCGGTGCCGATCAAGAACCCTTGCTCCAGGCACAGCAGCGAGGAACCACAGTGTTGCGCCACCAAAACCGAGCAGTGACGGTTCAAGATCTCGAAGATCTCGCCTATGCTGCCTCTCCAGATGTCAGTTCTGCCCGCGCGATCGCACCGCATTTTGACCCGATCGGCTTGCAGTGGCTACCGATTTATCCCCTACCGTTAGAGCGCCCTGGTGAAATTCGGGTAAACGTCTCAACCCCTGCTGCTCTAGAGATTCGTCTGTATGGAGGGGGGCAAGCGGCTCCCTACGTGCAACAGTCTCTTCGGCAAGGGCAGACATTTAGCTACACGGTGACTGCTGAGCAATTTCAAATCGGGCAACAGTGGCAACTGACGCTCCTCAATCCCACTGCTAATTCGGTGCAAGGGCAAGTCAGCATTACCTACCCCACCGGATCGATCAACGCCGCCGAATTTACGGCTCCTCCCAGTACGCCAACTCCGGCTACCAGCCGCGATTTGCAGGATAATCCCTACGGCGATGTTCCGGATGCAGGGCAAGTGGATCTGATCATTTTGCCCCGCAGTTCTGCCCGTCAGCCCACGCCCAGCTTGGCGTTGCTCGATCGCGTTCGGAGTTATATTCGCGATCGCACCGCTGCCACGCTCACCTGTCGCGTGACCGAACCCGATTGGGTCGAGGTTACGGTCACTGCCCAAATTGTCCCCCTTGCTCCAGAATCCGCCGATGCGGTTCGCGTGGCGGCTATCCATGCCCTGACCCGCTTTTTGCATCCGATCGATGGCGGTGCCAACGCAGGCTGGGAATTGGGACGGCGGGTGTATAAGTCTGATCTGTACAGCTTGCTCGAATCGCTAGAAGGAGTTGATCATATCCACAGCTTGTCTATTCGCAACATTCCCTCGTTAGCCAATCTCTCAGAAGCAAGTCCCGATCCGGGCGAAGACGACCCCACCATCACGCGCCTCGCCAGCGATCGCTTAGATCGATTCATGATCTACTCTGGCATTCACCAAATCACCCTAAAATAGCCACCGCCCCCCTCTCCTCCCATGCCTCTCCCCCTCCCCAACCTCGACGACCATACCTACGACGACCTGATCGACCAAGCGCGATCGCAGATCCCCCTAGAGTTTGCCGAATGGACGGATCACAACGCCACCGATCCGGGCATCATCTTGCTAGAATTGCTCTCCTGGCTCACTGAAATGCTGCTCTACCGCGTCAACCGGGTGAGCGATCGCAATATTGAAATGTTTCTCAAACTGCTCAATGGCGCAGACTGGACGCTGCAAGGAGATTTGCCCACCGCCATCCGAGAAACCGTCCAAACCTTGCGACAGCGCCATCGTGCCGTTACCCCAGAAGATTATGAACAGTTGGCACTCCAAGATTGGTCTCTCACCCCCGCCGCCCAAGCCCTCGGCAATGCTGCGCTAATCGGGCAGGCAAAATGTCTGATCCACCGCAATTTGGCAACCCCCGATGCCGCCGCAAAGTTAGACCACGCACCGGGGCACGTCAGCTTGGTGATTGTGCCGGCTCTCTTTGATGATGCCACCCCCCAACCCAGCGCCTCACTGCAAACAGCGTTGTGGCAATGGCTTGATCAGCGCCGCTTGCTGACCACCCGCCACCATGTCGTCGGAGCCGACTATCTGCCGGTTCAGCTAAGCGCGGCTCAGTTGTCTCTCGAAGAAGGAGCCGCGATCGCCGCCATTCGCGAAGAAGCCACCGGGCGAATGCGCCAATTTTTTCACCCCTTGACGGGCGGCCCAGACGGGAAAGGCTGGCAATTTGGGCGAGATGTCTACCTGTCTGAGGTGTACGAGCAGTTAGAACGGCTTCCCGGCGTTCACCATGTGCGGGGCATCACGTTGGAGGCAGCGCGCGATCGCATTCAACACACCGACGACGGCAGCCTTACGAGCATTACCCTCCACGCCCATGAACTCGTGGCAATCGATGTGCAGCCCGCCCGCTTTACTCTGATCGAGCGCTTAGGAGGAACCTGGTCATGACGACGCCTGTGAGCGATTATCTCAACTATCTCCCCGCTTCGTTTCGAGACGATCCCTTCATGGGTCGCTTTCTGCTCACCTTTCAGCGCCTGCTCAACGGTCGCATTCCCGGAGACACGCAAGACCCCTTTCCTGACCAACTGGGCTTTGAAGAATACCTCGATCGTATCCACACCTATTTCAACCCTGGGCAGTCGAAAGAGCAAGTGGGCACGGCTCCCCCAGAATTTTTGCTGTGGTTGGCAGGTTGGGTGGCGCTGAGTTTGCGCGAAGACTGGGATGAAAGCACCAAACGGCGGTTTATCAGCCAGATTGTGCCACTCTACCGCAAGCGAGGCACCAAAGCAGGGGTGAAAGAAATGCTGGAGCTTTATACCCAAGAGCAAGTCACCCTTTACGAATTTGAGCATCCGGCTCATTACTTCCAGGTGGAAATGACGCTCAGCGAGCAGGATCGAGGTACGCTGCGCCGCAAGCAGCAGATCGCCCGCACCATCCTCGATCGTGAAAAACCGGCTCACACGTTCTACACCTTGCGCGTTTTAGTGCCGACGATGCAAATTCGTAATGATTACGACTGGAGCGAGGGCAGACAAATTGGCTTGCGGATAGGCATGAACACCCTGCTGGGCACAACGACCAGCTAATTTCGACTGCGATAATTTCGACTGCTGCGGAGGACTCTTTTTATGCCTGATTATGACCAGCCAGCTTCTATTGACCTGCGGGTTCGCTACTTCGATGGGCAGTTTCTGAAAGATCAGGACTTCATCGACGAGCAAAAATATCACATCGATCGCCATCGGCGGTTGGCAAAACTGCTGCATGTCTCCGGCATTGCTCAGGGGCTGACCATTGGGGCAACTCCCACCGTTCCCGATCGCGTCACAGTAGAGCCGGGGGCAGCGTTTGATCTCCAGGGGCGGCAAGTTGTGTTGCGCCAGCCAGAATCTGTGCCGTTGAAAGACTACCGCGATCGCACCGTAGATTTGGTGATTGTGTTTGATCAGATCGAGGCGCTGCCTGCGGGAGAGGGAGAAGGCAGCCAAGGCAACCGGCGCTGGCAGGAAAAGCCCAAAATTTTGGTGGTGGAAACCAATCAAGCCGCCCCCGAAGGTGCGATCGCGCTTGCCCAACTCCGGCTTGATAGCAATGGCATTGTCACTGTCGATCGCACGGTGCGCCAGTATTCAGGCATTGCCCTGCCCACGGCGGTTGATGGCATTGCGCCAACCCTGCGATCGGGGGGCGATCGTCAAAGTAATCTTGCTGTTCTCAGCGGCAGCCTATCGATCTCTGGGGCACTCACACCCAGCGCCGGACAAACTGACACCAACGGCATCGTTTTTCCCAAAGATGTAGGCGGTGGCTCTGGGGATGCTGCATGGATGCGCTACTACCGGCGGGGCAACAGTGGCGAAGCTTGCACCTTAGAAATTGGCGTCTCCAACGACGGTGACGACCACATTGCCCTGATGCCGTCGGGCAACATTGGGATTAATACGATTGCGCCAGCAGGCAAACTCCAGATCATTCACACGTCTCAAGATGCGAATGGCAACGCTTTCATTTTGGGACCTGCGGATGCTTCAAGTCTCAGGCTGGGCTATCACACCAACTACAGTTGGATGCAGTCTTATGGAAACAAACCGTTGTCGATTAATCCGATCGGCAACAACGTCGGCATCGGCACGACAGAACCCACGGCAAAGTTAATGGTGACAGCATCGTCTGAGCATTTGCGGCTAACGCGAAGCAGAACGGAAACGACGGGCGGCAAGCTCCTATTTTTAGAATTATTTCAAGAAGAAAATTCGCCGGTTAGCGTTCCAGAAGTGTTTCCTAGCATCCGGTTTCACCATGCCAGTCGCTATTGGCATCGCATCGAAGCGAGAAACGACGGCATTCACATTAAAACGGGCGCTCTCAATGCCGATACTTATGTGCCGATCTTTGCTGAAAATGCGATCGTGCGCGGCATGATCATCATGTGGTTTCGGGGTACTCAGGAAATTCCACCCGGCTGGGCGCTCTGCAATGGGGCAAACGGAACCCCTGATCTCAGAGATCGCTTCGTCATGGGCGACGCTCGCAATTTTGCCAACCTCAACGATCGCCTTGGGGGGGAAATTAGCCACAGCCACAACACTGGAGGTCCTAGCGGTACGAGCAGCGTTCTAAGAGATATTGCAGCCGCCGGTCAGAAACACTCTAATGTTGCCGCTGGTAATCATGGTCACGGGACTGGAACAAATTCTCACCTACCCCCTTTCTTCCGGCTGGTTTTTATTATGAAACTCTAATCCCTTAAAATCCATGGAGACTGTGAAACAATGCGATCGCAACTCGAACAACGGCTACGCGAACTGAAAACCGAATATGAAGCAGGTCAAACCATGCTGGCAGAGTTAGCCGCAAAACAAACCAACCTGAAAGAAACGCTCCTCCGCATTAGTGGAGCTATTCAGGTGTTAGAAGAATCCTTAAACGACGCTGCCGATGAGAGTTTGACGGCTACCCCTTCATCGGCTATTCCCGACGAGCATGAGCCATACGATTTGCTCAGCAATAATGTTAAGTCAATGGGTGAATGAGTGCAGGGGTAGATGGGTGAATGAGTGGAGAGGGAGATGGGCTGGATTATTGAGCGACCCATCCACCCATCGACTCTCTAACCCATCTACCCTCTAACCCATCCACTCCTTGTCCTTCATTTCAACTTTGACAGGCTCCTAGTTCATCCATTCATTCGCTACCTCCGCTATCCCATCCGTTGCCAATGAAAAAGCGTTGAGTAGGTTCCTACTTAAACCCCATACTGCTTAAACCAGGCTTGGAGCCGTTTCCAGCCGTCTTCAGCTTCACTCTTGCGGTAAGAGGGGCGATAATCTGCAAAAAAGGCGTGGGGGGCATCTGGGTAAACCACAATCTCAGATTGGCTGGAACACGACGTTACACCCTTGGTTGAAGTTTGGCGAAGCACACCGCGCATCTGCTCTACGGTGCTGAGCGGAATGCCTGTGTCTTTACCGCCATAAAGTCCTAGCACCGGAGCGTTCAGCGTAGAGGCAACATCAACAGGATGCCGAGGAGTCAGGGGAGTAGACTCGCCCACCAAGCGCCCATACCATGCCACACCGGCTTTCACCTTGGGGTTGTGTGCCGCATATAGCCAGGTCATCCGTCCGCCCCAACAAAAGCCTGTGATTCCCAACTGGTTTGGGTTGCCTTTTGCAGACTTCACGGCCCAATCTGCCGTGGCATCTAGATCCGCCAGGGCTTGAGCATCTGGAACTTTTGCCACGATCGGGCGGATTTCGTCAATGCTGCTCAACTTCGAGACATCCCCCTGGCGTACAAATAGCTCAGGTGCGATCGCTAAATATCCCATCTGAGCAAACCGACGGGTAACATCTTGAATGTGTTCGTGGACGCCAAAAATTTCTTGAACCACGAGGATGGTTGGAAAATTTTCACCGGTTGCAGGGGCTGCTCTGTAAGCTGGAATTTCACCATCTTTGACCGGAATTCTGACAGCGCCTGCGACCAATCCTTTGGCATCGGTGGTGATGGTTTTGGCAGAGATGGGTTGCACGGCTAGCGCAAATCCGGTTGCCAGGGTAGCCGTGGTGATGAATTCTCGACGGGTGATTTTTTTCATGGGTGAGGTTCTACTTGGCTCTGATTTGGCGACTCTGATCATAAGGGGTGAACTGGCATCAAGGCAAAGAGGGTTTAGAGGAGGATGGGGGCAACTCAAGACTAGTGGTGCTCAAATTTTGATCACAAGCTCTGGATCAACCGTTGATTGCGGCGGCACGATCGCAGATCCAGAAATTAGACCTGCTTTGAAAATCGATGACTCCTTGAGTAGGATTGCGATCGCGCTTACAACGGTCTTGCCCAGATCCGTGAACCAACGCTGGGTTAAGTGCGCGATCGCGAGTTCCAGCCCTGACGGTTAGACGACTTTTTGCTTTGTTGAAGGACGGGTGCTCGTAGTATTTGACAATGATTTGCATTAACTTTACACTAAGCAGTAAAAACTATTCTGACTGTTCTAAAAGTCGTAGACATGCAGTTCTGATCCATGACCCTATTTATTTCCGCTGACGATGTGCCTCACATTAGTCCGACCACCTGCGAGCTAAACCTTGACGATCCCAACTGTGGGAAAGTTTACCGGTGGGATAGCGATTTGTGCGAGGGACTCAACCTGCTGGTGGATGACTATCACCTGATTGAAGATTTGGTCTTGGAACATCCAGCCCACGACAGGAGTGCTGAGCCTGAACTAGAACTGAGCTTTTGCCTGCTGGGGACGAATCGGAATGAGGGCGTTCGGGCTGAACAGAATTTTTTTAGTGCCTACTGGAACACGTTTGAAGAGAATATTATTCGGTGGCAGGGGGGCGATCGCATTTTCAAGTTTGACATTCATTTCAGTTTGACGTTCTTGCAACGTCTGGTAGAAGAAGACTTTGGCTTGCTGCCGATGGATGTATTGCAAGTCCTGCAAACACCTAGCGATCGCGAGTTTGTGCAAGTGGGCAAGACGACCCCTGAAATGCAAACGACGCTGCGGCAAATCCTGGATTGTCCTTATCAGGGTGTGGCGCGCAGAGTGTATTTAGAAGCTAAAGCGATCGAGTTGATTGCGCTACGCCTCGCGACATTGGGGGAAGCGTTCGAGCCAAAGCCGATTCCGCAGCTTAAATCCGATGAAGTTGAGCGCATCTACTGGGCGAGAGATATTCTGAAGGAACATTTGAGCGATCCACCCTCGCTGCTAGCATTAGCGCGTCAGGTCGGATTGAATGATTACAAGTTGAAGTTTGGCTTTCGCATTTGTTTTGGCACCAGTGTTTTAGGATATTTGCAAGGGCAGCGGATGGAATTAGCGCGATCGCTGTTGATCGATTCGGCGATGAAAGTGAAAGACGTGGCTGAAACGGTGGGCTATCGCAAGGCAAGCCAGTTTGCAGAATTGTTCAAACGGCAATTTGGGGTCAGCCCCAAAGCGTATCAGCAGCAACATGGAATCGTTAGCCTATCGCGCTGATCCGGATTTGGGTCGAAAAATAAGCAGCATCGTACGGGACCTAACGTATCAGTTGAACCACTACGCCGATCTGAACTTGCTGCCAAATCCGATCAGCCGTCATGGCTGGCAAGCCTAATCTCTGCGCCAATGCCAAACAAGCCCGATCGCCTAAGGATAGTCCGATACTTTTGGTGATTGGTCTCAAAACCGCGATTGCCAAGGCATCCTCAGCCGAAAATTCATAGATTTGAAGCTGCTGACCCAATACACCTTGGTTTTTCATCGTTTGTATCAGCGTCTGAGGATTGTCCACTTCAGCCACTTTTAGACAATACTTCCGCCCAATTCACCGAACTCATCGCCGCGCCATTTGCCAATGCCTCTTCCACCAGCAATGCCCCTGATTCATCCTGCAGATAAGCTAATATAGCCGAGGCATCTAAGACACAGCTATTCATCATCAACAGCTTTTCGACGTTCCTGAATCAATTCTTCGGAAAGCGATCGATCTGTTACCGAGGCTAGGTGACCGCGCACAGAAGGCAGAGTTACCGTCCGTTCTTGGGCTTCGACCCAACTCAGCAACTTCTCCCACACCTTGATATCTAACAACGCGCCTGTTCGCCGCCCCGACTCATCCACCACAAACTGGGCAGAACGCAATTCATCTAAGATTTGTTCCATAACAGTCACCGACGAGGTTGCCGTCTAGCAGCCTTCTCTCATCCTAACATTCTCGTTGATCTACGACCGGTCTGCGACCATCGCCCCAGTCTATCGCGCTGATCCGGATTTGGGTCGAAAAATAATCCGGATTGGGGTCATTTAGGCTTTTGGTATCAGTTCCAACTTCGGTATTTTGTTGAGAGTAATTCCTGCTAAATCGAATGCAGGATATTGCTTTGAAATAGTTTAATGGTGTGAGTCATGAAGTTACAGTTATTGGCGGTGGCGTGGTGGAGTGGTGTCGTTTCGATTCTGGTGACAACTCAGCTTGTCAATGCAACAGAGAGGGTTGATCTCAAGCAGCATCAACCTGCGACGAGTGTGACTGAGTGGATGGCTCAGATCGAAGCGGCAACGGTGCAAGTAACTGCGGTGAAGTTAGAGCGCAGTGAGACTGAACTTGATATTATCCTCGAAACCGCAGATGGAAAGCCCCTTAAAATTGGTGCGATTCGTTCAGAGCGCGATCGCTTCATTGCTGAAATTCCAAATGCAGCATTAGCCTTACCAGAAGGACAGAGCTTTCAGGCAGAGAACCCAACAGCGGATATTGCATCGGTTCAGGTTGTACAAGATAGCAATCAAATTCGAGTGATCGTAACGGGTAAGAATGCACTGCCTCAAACACTCGTTACTCTGAAATCAGGTCAGCAGAGCTACGCACTGAATGAGGAAGAAGAAGCCGAAGAAGAAGAAGTGGTCGTGACCGCCACCCGGACAGAGGAAGGTGTGCAGAATGTTCCGCGATCGATCACGGTTATTACTCGCGACCAAATTCAAACACAGTCAAACGTGAATCGAGATTTGACTTCTATCCTTGGAAGCCTAGTTCCTGGTTTAGGAGCAAGTTCTGAGGGTCAACAAAGCTTTACGCAAACCCTTCGAGGACGTTCGCCCCTAGTCCTAGTGGATGGTGTGCCGATTAGCTCGAATATTGACAATGACACTTCAGTCGCGAACCTCCGCCGGATTGATATCGCCTCGATCGAGCGAGTAGAAGTTGTTCGAGGACCGAGTGCAATCTATGGCGATGGTGCATCTGGTGGTGTGATCAATATTATTACTCGCCGCCCCGATCAGAATGGAATTGTCTCGACTGCGGAACTTGGAGTGAGATCGGTCGGCAATCTGCGATCGGGAAGTTTTGGCAATCTGCTTCAGTATGGATTCTCTGGACAACAGGGCATTGTCGATTTTGCAGCCTCGATTACTCGCGATAGTTTTGGCACACCGTTTGATGCAGAAGGCGATCGTCCGCCAATCTTTGCGGATTCGGAAGCGAACAGTGCTTCGGTGAATTTATTTGGAAAATTAGGAGTTCAGCTAGACCCACAGCAGCGATTACAGATCACTGCGAACTACTTTAACGATGCACAAAGTCAGGATGGAGACTATGATCTAACCGTAGGCGAAATCCCTGGGAATCAGAAGGCACGGTTCCTAGATAGACCTGTGGAGTTCATTGATTCCAGCGATCCGTTTAATCGGGGAACCCTGTTTCAATTTGACTATCGCCACGATCGAGTGCTGAATAGTAAATTGCAGGCGCAAGCCTACTATCGAGAAACCAAAACCGCAGCCTCTCTGGTTGATGAGCGTGTCTTTGATGCAGATAGCCCCTTAGATCTTGCGCGCTCTGTTGTTACTTCCGAGCGATTTGGCGGACGATTGCAGCTAGAAACGGCATTGGCTTCTAATCTGAGTCTGCTCTGGGGTGCAGACTACTCCAGCGAAGATAGTGAAGGCAACCTCGATGTCTTTGATGTGAATGAGTTTGATAACAGTGGAGGTAGAAGAGCGCGGAGAATTGGTTCAGCGATTCGGATTGCACCATTTACGATCAAGAATCTGGGACTCTTTTCTCAACTTCAATGGGATGTGAGCGAAAAGCTTGCTCTCAGTGGTGGAGTGCGTTACGACAACTTTAATGTTTCTGTAGTCGATAGTTGGATTGATGGCGCAACTGGGTTTGCAGCCCAAGGTGGAGACAAGACGCTCAGTGATGTTGTGTTTAACGCAGGGATTGTCTATAAGGTCACTCCGCAAGTTAGTTTATTTACGAACTTTGCTCAAGGTTTTTCCCTTCCGAATCTGTCCCGGATTTTGCAGCGACCCGCTGAGGGATTTAACTTTGCTGAAGATGTGACGTTATCTGCACCTCAAAAAGTGGATAGTTATGAAATAGGCATTCGCGGTCAGTGGAGAAATGTTCAAGCCTCTCTTGCTGGATTCTATAGCTATTCGAGTTTAGGTACGACCGTCGAATTTACAGATATTGGCGAGTTTAGGATCGTTCGTTCTCCTCAGCGCAACTATGGGGTAGAACTCGCGGTAGATTGGCAACCCAGCGATCGCTGGAAGGTAGGTAGCACATTGACTTGGACTGAAGGCGAAAGAGAAGATTCAGAAACACAAGAATTCCTTGCCATTACAGGATCTGAAGTCTCGCCGTTAAAGCTCTCTGCTTATCTTGAGAATGAAACTTTACCAGGTTGGAACAATCGACTTCAGGCAGTGTACATCGGTCGCCGTAATCGAGCCTTTAATGCAGGAATTGATCCGATTGGGATCGAGAGTTTTCTGGTCGTTGATCTGATCAGCAGCCTCAAATTAGGCAACGGGACGCTCAGCTTGGGGGTGAAAAACCTCCTCAACAATCAATATCTCAATATTGGAAATCAACTGAATGCAGGGTTTGATGATTCTTTTGGGGCTGCTTCTAGAGGGAGAGCGTATACGCTAACGTATCGCTGGAGTTGGTAATGCGTAATTTCCTGCGATCGCTTGGGTTGTTTTTTCTGGTCGCAATTCTCATTGCCTGCCAGCCTCATATTCTTCAGAATGCACCGCTTGAGCAGTCTGTAACTTCAGCCAATTGTCGCATCGTCGAACATGAGGGTGGTAGGACTCAAATTTGTGGCAAACCCCAGAAGGTCGCAATCCTTGAACCTAAGTTACTGAGTATGGCATTGGCGCTTGGAGTTCAGCCTGCTGCCTATGCCGATTACTACACTGTGCGATCGCCACGGTTCGATAATCCGAGTCAACAGATTCCCTATCTGGGTCAGTTTGTGACCAGTCAGCCTATTAATTTGGGCGATCGCGATACACCCTCGCTAGAACTCCTGACGTTACTCAAACCTGACTTGATTTTGGATGTCAGTTGGCGGAAAAATCCATTACTTTCGTCGATCGCGCCAACCGTCTCGATCGACATTGACAAAGCTTGGCAAAGTAATCTCAAAATCGTAGCTCAAGCTCTCGATCAAGAGAAAAATGTTGAAGCTGTTTTAACGTCCCATCAGCAAGCCCTCGATCAAGTCCGCGCTCAACTGTCTTCATTGGTTGGAACCCATCCCAAGATTTTGAATGTGGTCGCCAGTCCTACGATGGATCACATCAGTGTTGATTATGGAGGTAATGCAATCAGGTTACTGGAGAAAATAGGCTTTCAACCTGTAGCTCTCCCTACGATTGATCCATCATCGGCAGAACGGTTCCAAATTGATTTAGAAACCCTAGCTCAAATCGATGCGGACATCATTCTCGTCAATAGTTGGCGGCTCGACAACTGGGATGGTCGATCGGCTTACCAAGTCCCCCTTCGAGACCTTCAGCAACAATGGGCTAAACAACCTCTGTTACATACCTCGCGAGCTTGGAAAGAAAAGCGCGTTTACTTTGTAGATTACTATCTCTGGATCGGGGTAACGATGCCCCCTCTCGCCGATTCTCTGATCTTAGAACAACTGCCCTCTCTTCTACGGTCGCCGAATCTGAGTCTATTAGACTAGCAGACTTTTCCATTCACGCAGCCTACAGTTGCTCTGAATACAATTCACCCACAAATTTTCTGTGCGTACCTTTATCATTCTCTGGCTGGGTCAGCTTGCTTCAACGATCGGCACTTACATGACCGGATTCGCCCTCGAACTTTGGGCTTGGGAATTAACAGGATCTGCGACTCCCCTCGCGCTCATCGGCTTCTTTTTCCAAGCTCCTCGCATTCTAATTAACCTGGTTTCTGGAATCATTGTCGATCGCTTTAATCGAAAACATCTCATGCTGCTCGGAGATGCGATCGCTGCCCTCACCAGCCTGCTCCTCCTTTTCCTCTCGCTCACTCAGACTCTGCAACTCTGGCACTTGTATCTCATGACGGCGATTACGAGCGTCTTTAGCCAACTCCAAGAACTGTCATACTCTGCATCAATCAGCTTGCTTGTTCCCCAACAGCACTATACGCGCGCAAGCAGCATGGGTTCTGCATTACACTATGGTTCCTTAATTATTGCACCCGCGATCGCAGCAAGTCTCTATCCGATCATTGGCGTGAATGGCATTTTGGGAATAGATTGCTTCACGTTTTTGATTGCACTCTCCACCCTGCTTCCGCGCCGAATTCCCCAACCGGAGAAGACTGGAACCCCGACTCATCTTTGGCATGATTTATGGGTGGGCTTTCGTCTCCTCTTCAATCATCCTTCCTTGCGAAACCTACTGATGCTCACCTTACCGTTCGGATTTGTCCATGATTTGGGCGAAGCACTGTATGGTCCCATGGTTTTAGCTCGGACAAATGGTAGCGCCACGGTGTTGGGACAGATTGGCATTGCAGCAGGAATTGGCGGGGTGACGGGTGCGATCGTCGTCAGCGTTTGGGGAGGGTTTAGGCAACCCATCCGTGGCGTATTCGTCAGTATGATTGGCGCAGGGTTGAGCAAAATGACGGTCGGGCTAGGGCGATCTGCCCAAGTCTGGCTACCTGCCCAGTTTTGCTCTTCCTTTAACTTCCCGCTGATGGAGAGTTCTGAAACCGCAATTTGGATGACCCAAGTTAAATCGGAAGCCCAAGGCAGAGTCTTTGCAGCCAATTTGTTATTAGCACAATGTCTATCTGCGATCGCATTCCTCATCGCAGGACCGCTAGGCGATTTCGCAGAGATATCTGCTAAAGCAGATCGCGTTGTCGAACCTGCAATGGCTTCCCCAACGGGTTTAGCACGATGGATTTTTGGCGCAAGTTCTGGAGCAGGGTTTGCCTTGATCTATACGGTTTGCTCGTTGAGTATGATTGCGATCGCACTCTACGGCTATTTTTCTAATATTCACCACTCCGACGAATCTTTCTAGACCATAGAATATTTAATGATACTTATTATCATTAAAACTGAAAGTTGGGCAAATGCTTCGAGTCTTTGGTAACTTGTGCAGTTGTTGAGCGTCCCCAGGATCACCGGGATTGCCCGTTAGTTTGATTTATCTACCATCACTTTGAACTAAAACGTTTATATTTGCGCTCCTAAACTTGATCTATATTAATCACCACTAGCGTTCTAATTTGTTAGTCTAATTTGTTAGATTTAGCGATTGCAGCACAGGCGCAGGAGCCGCTTTAGGATAGTAGAGAATGCTGATGCCGTTGGGTGCGATCGCTAACTTGTTTTTAGGATTTGACAATCCCAATACTTGGTTGAGCAGGGATGTAATTTGCGCCGCTTCTGCAATCACTAGCCCCGTGCAAAGGTTGGGGCAGGTTTGAGATTGGGCACAGAGCGAACGATGCCAAATGTGCAGAAAATCGGGATGAGCAATGGGCAAATGCACCATCGGGTGAGGATGCGATTGGGCTGACGAGAGGTGGCGCGATCGCCCAATTTCCTCAACCATCGATCGGGCACGGTCGGCTTCGCCCGTTAAGCACACCTCTAGGGGAACTTGGTTGAGGCGAGCTTTGAGCGGGGCAGTCAGTTCTGCTTCAATGGGCAACAATAGCAGCCGCATGCCTTGTTTGCCGTCTTTTAGCTTGGGCAGCACTTCGCCTAGATGCGCTGTGACGTTCATTGCCGTGAGGGTTGCCTGAGCGGGCGAAACGTCGAGCAGGCTCATCCCACAGTTAGACTGTTGCAGCGCGTGAAAGTGAGTGCAGCCCATGCCCATTGCTGCGCCAATCAACGCCCGAATCATCCCACCATGGCTGACGATGGCGATCGTTTCCCCCGCATGACGAGGCACAATTTCTTGCCAAAACTGATAAGCGTGTTGGTAAAGCTCTTGCACAGGAAAGGTGATGGATTGGCTCACAGTTGCCACATCAGCACCATCACCAACAGGCAGATCTGGCGCGATCGCTATAGAAAACTCATGGGGGCGCTCTCTCCAGCAGCGATAATCTTGAACAAACTGCTCGCGCACCTGCTGAAACGGCAAGCCCTGCCATGCTGGCAAATTGACTTCTCTCAGCTTGGGGTGGGGGTGCAGCGGCGGCGTTTGGTGGGTGACAGATGAGATCGCACTCAACACTTCCTGTGCCGTTTCTTGGGTGCGCTGCAACGGGCTGCTATAGAGAGCGGCAAGGGGATAATGGCTCAATTCGATGCCCGTTTGATACGCTGTCAGCCGACCTTTCTCCGTCAATACCGAATCATCGCAACAGCCTTGATAGAGTCCTTGAGCGTTGTAGGTGCTTTGTCCGTGGCGGATCAGCAAAATGCGGGTGTTCATAGACAGGTTGGGGTAAAAGGGGTTAGATCTGCTGGGGAAACAGGGTAGGAACTGCTGTTTGGAGGGCACACATCGCGGCATAGCGCCCCCCTTGGTGCAGGAGTTCCTGATGGGTTCCGCGTTCCAAAATGGTGCCATTTTCCAGGTAAACAATCAGATCGGCAGTGCAGACAGATTTTAGGTTGTGAGAAATCCAAAACGTGGTGCACCCCTGGGTGAGGCGATCAAGGGCTTCGATGACGGCATGTTCGTTTTCTTGATCTAGCCCGGTGGTCGGTTCATCAAGAATAATGATTGGGGCATGACGCACCGCCGCCCGTGCGATCGCAAGGCGTTGGCGCTGACCGCCCGACAAGGTAGCTCCGCGTTCGGCTAGCACCGTGTCGTAGCCTTGGGGCATCTGCATGATAAAGTCGTGAGCGTTGGCAAGTTTGGCAGCCGTCATGATCTCTGCTTCAGAAACGCCCAAACCCCCATAGGCGATATTGTCCCGCACGGTGGAGGCAAACAGCAGGCTATCTTGCAGCACCACGCTAATTTGGCGGCGCAACGACTGCAACTGATAGGCGCGGATGTCTTGCCCATCGATGCAGATCCGACCTTCGAGCGGGTCGTAGAGGCGCAATAATAGGCTAACCAGGGTTGATTTGCCGCCCCCCGACGCCCCAACTAGCGCCACGCGATCGCCCGGTTGCACGGTCAAATTCAGGTTTTGCAAAATGCCCGTTTCGGCTTCGTAAGCAAAGGTGACGTGTTCAAACTCTACTAACCCTTGAAATGGCGGAGCCGCGATCGCGCCGCGCCGATCCCGCACCTCTGGCACCGCCTCCAACACCTCTAAAATCCGCTCTCCTGACGCGGTAGCTTTGGCAATTTGCCCCGTGTATTTTGCTAGTTGGCGCATCGGCTTAAAGGCAATTCGCAGGTAGTTGACAAACACCAGCAAATCGCCCGGAGTCAACACCTGAGCCAGCACCAGTTGCACGCCGCGCCACAGCACCAGCGCCGTGGCAATGCCCACCAGCAGTTCTACCGAGCGCTCTAACCCTGCCGCTAGTTTTTGCGATCGCACACTCGCATCTAAGCTATGGCGGTTGTGATGCAGGAATGTATCTTCTAGTAAGCTTTGCAGTGAGAGGGCTTGCACAAGCTTGATTGCGCCGATCGATTCGGCGGCGGTTGCTGCCATCGCGCCTTCGCGCTGTCGCTGGGTTTTCACCTCGGTGCGAATGCGTTTAGAAAGGCGAAACGTAAAGAAGATGAATAGGGGAATCACTGCGATCGCAATTACTGCCAATTCCCAATTCATCCAAACCATCACGCCAATCATGCCCAGCAGCGTGAGGGAGTGTGCCAGCAGGGGCAGCACTGCCATTACCGTGACTTCGCGCAGACGATCAATATCTGAGGTGACGCGGGTTAGCAAATCGCCGCTTTTAGCCTTGTGGTGAAACGAGAGCGATAGTCGCTGAATATGGCTATAAAGCTCTGCCCGAATATCGGTAAGAATGTACGTCGCCGCTTGCGCCATGCCTGCCACGCTAAAGTAAGCTGCCATTGCCCGGAGCGCTACGATCGCCAGCATTGCCCCGGTTAATGCGGTAATCAGCACGAGCGGCGAAGCGCTTTGGAAGAGAGCCGGAACGTTTTGCACAGAGGTGCGATCGATCAAAATATAGTCAAAAATAAATTTGAGAGTCCAGGGTTCTAGCAGGTGCAGAACAATTTCCGCCATCAATGCCAAAAAAGACAAGCCGAGTAACCGCTTTTGCTGAAGAACTTGGGGGGCAAATCGTTTCAAAATTCTTCCCATTCCAGGAATCGCTGCTCGTATACTTTTAGGATCACGTTTAGAATCACGATTCATGGCAGATAAAAAATAAAATATACAGAAACAACAATGATTTAATGATTGGGTGATAACAGATAAAGTGATAACAGATTAGGATTGGCTGACAACCTCTAAATCTACTCGCCCAAATCGCTCGCTTACCAAACCCAAGTCTTCGCTTTCTCGCGCCACAGGGGGCTAGCCCAAAAGTCGCACCAATCCAATGACCAACTCATTACACCGTTCTCACTGACTTAAGCCACCCCCCGACCCATCTCCCCACAACTGTGGTTTGTCCAGCAGCAAAGTAGTAAGTCTGATACAACTTCAAGTGGCGTAAATCCATCAATTTAGCAATCACAAAGCAAATCTATCGCCGAGCTTTTACCAATTCATACTCTGTATCAGTAGCATAGATGCTATCAATCACATCATGAGGAATACTAGTTTGGTTGCTGTACTTATTCGCATAGCGTTTAGTAATCCAACGATTTACCACACGCTCTAGCTTAATCGCCTGCTGCTCTAGCCAGGCATTATCCTTGCCAAAGGGCATCTGCCGCACCAAAGGGCGCAAAAACGCATGATGACGGCGATGCCCCAACCGCTTGTATCGCTTTTTGAAATACTTATCTTTCTGAGTCAAATTCCACTTGGTTTGAAAATGTTCCAAGCTAGACATCTCCCATGCATCGCTCCAGCGCAGGAGAAAGAACGATACATCTGCCCAATTTAACGGCAGTTCGGGCACATAAGTCACAACCGAATCGGGTTCACAGTAAAGCGTGCCACCTACATTGGCAACGCTCATGCAAAAGTCAATGTGTTCGCGAGTGCTGAGAAACCCTTCATCTAGCAGCCCAATCCGCGCAAAAATTTCTGTGCGAACCAACATGCAGTGAAACTCAGCAAACTCGCACTGCTGGCGATGCAGTTGGTCTTTCACTTCTGCAACCGGGCGATTCACAAAGTAATGTTTCTCATGAACTTTGCGGGCAACACTGCCATCTTCGAGTGGTTCTTCATAGATATGCGCTTCACCCCCCGCGAGATGAATTGTGTCGTTTACCGTTTTGCCAATGCAGGTGAGCGGGCACACAACCGAGGCTCCTGTTTCGTCGGCGCATTGCACCAACCGATCAAGCCATGCTGGACTAACCAACACATCGTTATCGACAAACAGCAAATACTCGGTTTTGATTTGAGGAATTGCTAAATTTCGCGCCTGATTAGGCGCAAGATACTGCTCAGATCGGATCAGTTTGAAGCCTTTAGAATGGGCTTGCGTTTGCAAATAGTGCTGGATCGGAGCAGGCGAACCCCCATCAACATAAATCAATTCAAAAGGAGTCTGAGTATGGTCGTAAATGCTTTCTAGATTTTGCTGGGTGAAACTGAATCGTTCACGGGGGGAGATAACGATCGTGACGCGAGGTTGAGACATAATAAAAACTCCTTGAAACACATAAACATCAAGATGAATTGAAAAAATAATCGGAACAGAAATCGATGCCACATCGTGAAGACAATTGAGAATTTCGACTTAAACGATCGCTAGATTTGGACGTGCATCATCAGTCTGACTCTGCAAAATGTGGTGATACACCGTCAGCCAGTTTGCTTTCTCCACCGTAGGTGCAAGCTCAGTCAGGACTTTTTGCCGTGCCCCCTTGCCCAACCGTTGCCGCAAGGTTGGTTGAGTTACTAATTGCCGCAACGCCTGAGTTAGCTCTTCGACGTTGGCAGGCTCAACTACCAAACCAGACGTGCCATCTGCCAAAATTTCCCCGATCGCATCGACCTTGCTTCCCACCACCGGGCAGCCTGCCAACATGGCTTCTAGCATAGCGTTGGGGCAGCCATCATGGAGCGAAGGAATGGCGTAAATATCGAGGTGAGGCAGATAGGAGAGGGCTTCCTCGCGGCTGATGATGCCCGTTACACAGAGACGATCGCCGATCCCGCTCGATCGCACCTGCTGCTCCCAGTAAGCACGCTCTTTGTCTACAAAATCTCCCACGAGCAGCAGCGTAAGAGGGATCTCGTGGCTAAGTTTGGCGCAGGCTTGCAGCAGATACTCGATCCCTTTTTTGTCACGAAACCGCCCGGTCGAGCCGATAACGATCCCAGAGCGTTGCGCTAGCAGTGCAGGCTTAGGCAGCGGCGCAAACTCAAACGGCACAATCGAATTCCAGAACGCCGAGGATTTAGAGCGCACGTTGGGCACCAGCGCGATCGCACGTCGCTGTAAATCACGACTGACAAACGTTGTCCAGCTAGAGTTGTCTAGCATCCAGGCGATTTGCCCGTGGGTTTTAGGATTAAAAATATGCTTGTGCAAATCGCTGCCGCGCACGCTGTTGATCACTGGAACGTTAAATTCTTTCGCTAGCAGCGTTGTCACATAGCCTGTTTCATTCAGAAAAAAAGCGTGAAAGACATCAAAGCTGTGGCGTTCGTGCAGTTGCCGTAGATAAAAATAAACTTCGCTAAAAAAATCTTGAATTTCGGGAACGGCTTCCCGCGCGGCTGACTGAATGCGATGCACATGAATCCCTTCTTGCAGGGTCGTTTTGCAGCTTGCTTGGCGGCGCACTCCATCGGGCACTAGGCGCTGCTTCGAGCGAAACACTGCCACATGCACTTCATAGCCTTCGTGGGTGAGTAATTTGGCAATGCGAGAAACCGATTCTCCTACCCCCCCAACATCTGGAGGAAATTCTAGGGTGGTAATGCAGATTTTGCCATTTTTCAGACTGGTGTTCAGACTGGTGTTCAGACTGGTGTTCAGATTCGTGTTCAGACTGGTGTTCATGATGATGAAGAAACTAGTTGGCGGGGGATAAATTCAAGGTCTGCTCTCGTTTGAAGAGAACATGAACGGGATCAGTTAGAACAACAAGCGGTGGTCAGGCAACTTGCTGATCGGCAACGAGGTGCTGTAACAGAGCAGCAGTTTTGGTCACCCCATTGAAATCAAATTCCAGGGTGGTAGGCTGTTTTTGCAGACAGGTCATCACATGTAGGGCAAAGCGATGCGGCTCTAGTTGATCGGGCTGAATCGTATCCACCACGCCCAATTTGGCAAGCTTTTCCGAGCGGATGCGCTGCTCTTGATCGTCGTTGCCGGTAAAGGCTAGCAGCAGAGCGCGAGTGCCTGTTGTCAGCACGTTCATAGTGGTGTTGTAGCCCGACATGCTGATCGACAAATCCGCCTTCTGCATATAGGGCAACAGGTTTGGGGTAAAGCGATCGACAGTGAGATTGCCACATTGCACGGCTTTAGCTTGCAGATCGGCAAACTGTTTGTCGGGGAAAAAAGGGCCGGTGAAGACTTGAATGTGGTGGGGCAACGCCACTTCTAAAATGGGGGCAGTATCAACGACGGCATTGAGCAATTCGTGCCCAAAGCGTCCGCCGCCCACCGTAGCCAAAATCAACGGCTGAGGAAGGGTGAGCACGGTCTCTTGGGAGGTGTCACAAATCGCCGATTCGGGCTGAGATTGCACCCTTTGAGATTGCACCACGTAACCAGTGTAGTGAACCGGGCAGCGCAATTCGTGAATGCGCGAAAAGGTTTCCTCGATCGGTTGAAACTGAGCGTCGCCGTGAATTAGCAGCAAATCAAAATACTGATTCATCAGGGTGCACACTTTTTCTTCGTGCTGATCACGGTTTTGTTTGGTGACAACAATATCTCGCAAACTGCACACCACCTTGGTTTGCTTGCCCTGTGCCCGAATCTCTTCGAGTAACGGAATCAATTCAAACGAAAATTTGCGCCGCCCAAATGGGAATAGCTCTACCATTAGCACATCCGGCTGAAACTGCTTGAAAACCGCGAGCAGTTGGGTTTTGCGAACTTCTTGCAGGATGGCTAAATCCTGATTACTATCCACCGCTTGCAAGGTGCGAAATTCTGAGTCGGTTTTGATGGCAGGAAGATTGACTATTTCAATGCCATCAGGAATTGCGAAGCCATTGATAATTTCGCCGCCGTTGATAAAGCACACTTGAAAGGTTGGAGTGAGTCCGCGTACAATTTCCATGCTGCGAACCAAGTGCCCCATCCCAAGGATGTGTTGGCAATAAAACATGAGCCGTTTCATGGTTACTCTATCCTGTGTGACATGGTTCTTTGCGAAAGGAAGGCTGGGGGCGACGAGTTGGTATCGAGACGCGCTAAAAAATTGCGATCGCGGCTCTGGGGCACATATTGGGGCACATATTGGAGCGGATAGGTAGCATTTCCTTCGGCAGGAGGCAAAGCCGCGATCGCGCTGTAAGTATGAGGCAACAAGTCAGAAATGGTTTGAGCCACCTGAGGCAGTGCACCCAAATCTAAGCAGAGGGCAGCACGGGATGTACCAAGAGTCTGTAACTCGCGTTCAACGGTGCTTCTGAGCAACTCTGGTGTTAGCAATTCTGGCTCAATTGCCACCAGCAAATTAAACTTCTGCATTCGCTCAGCCCGAATCAACTGCTCTTGACCGGGTTTTGTGCGCGGCACCACGATCGCTCGTTTGGCTTGAGACAAGACTTCTGTAATGGTGTTGTAACCGCTCATACAAACCACCAGATCGGCGGCGGCAATATAGCTCATGGGATCGTTGGTAAATTCCAACACCTGAACCTGGGGCAGCGATCGCGCCTTTTCCTGAATCTTTTGCTGCTGGTCAACGGGCATTTCTGACCCCGTGATCACTAGGGTTTTAAACGGCGGGTTCGCAGAGAGCCTGCTGGTGAGACCATCGAGGTAGGCTGCCACGAGGGGATAGCCATCTGCGCCGCCCCCGGTTGTCACGAGCACCAAGCGTTCTGCGGCAGCAACTCCCAACTCTTGGCGAATCGCGTGGGGTTGGCGGTGTCCCGGTGCTTTCTGCACATAGCCACAAAAGATTATCTTAGCCGCAATGTCTGGGGGCAAGGCATACTCGTGACGGGGGTCGAAAATTTCCGGCATTCCGACCACCAGAATTTGGTCATAGTAATCTGCGATCGCGGCGTAATAGCCGTGGGTTTGCCATTCTCGAATCGTGGTTGCTGGGGTGTCGAGAATATCGCGCAGCAGCAGCACAAAGCGAGTTTGGGGCTGAGTTACCTTGAGGTAGCGAACGGTGGTTTTCAACTCGTCTCGTAAGCCATAGGGCTTTTTATCTACCATTAGCAGATCGGGTTGAAAGTTGCGTGCGGCAGCTAACATGATGTCTGCACGCAACGTGAGGAGCATCTCTAAATCGGTGCTGAGATATTTGGTAGATAGTTGCCCCGATTCGTCGCGGTTTAGGCAGGGAAGTTTGATGTAGTCGAGCCTTTGCGGGAGGCGAAAGCTTTGCAGCATGGGCGATCCAGACAGCAGCAGGATCGAAAGATCGGGGATGGCATCTAGCAGGTATTCGCAAATGGCTAACATGCGACGAACGTTGCCCAAGCCGTATGCATCATGAGAGTAGACCATGATTCGCATGGCAGTTTCCAAGTAATGGGTCGATGATTTCAAAGTTGTGCCTAGTGCGATCGCATTACTTCATCTAGAGCGTTTAACGAAGCGTTTAACAATTAATTTTGAAGTGTTTAACTGGCTGAGCGATCGCAGTTTAATTTAATGACTTTAATTCCATCGAATACTGGCAAATGCTAACAGTGCACCACTGGTTTATAGGGTCAATTTTCCTAGTTTAAGTTGTTTATTAGTTTTACAAATTTTGATGAAACATTCATGAAACTTTGATGAGGGAAGTCTCATGAAAGTTTAGGAACAATCTCCTAGAAACTGAGTCTGCTACCAGCGAGGGTAAGTAAGGCTAGAGCCGCGATCGCAGCTACCCATTTCGCAGCCGGTAGCCCATGCCGCGCACAGTTTCGATCAGGCTGCTGCCCAGTTTTTTTCGCAAATAGCCTACATACACATCCACAATATTAGAGCCGGGGTCGTAGTCATAGCCCCACACCCGATCGAGCAACTGCTCTCGGCTCAACACCCGCCCCGGATACCGAAAAAACATTTCTGCCAAAATAAACTCGCGAGAGGGCAACTCAACCCACACATCGCCAACCTTTGCCTGCCGGGTTCGCAAATCTAGCTGAATATCTCCCGCTTGCAACACTGTTTCTTCTTGCACAGAGGCACTGAGATGATCGCGCAACCGAGCCTTAATTCGCACCAACAGTTCCTCAAACCGAAATGGCTTGGTGAGGTAATCATCGGCTCCTCCCTCAAACCCAGCCACTTTGTATTGAATATCGTCGCGGGCAGTCAAAATAATGATGGGGAGGCGCTCTCCTTGCCCGCGCAAGTGTTCTAGCACCTCTAGCCCATCTTTTCCAGGCAGCCCTAAATCTAAGATCATCAGGTCAAAATTGCCCCCTAGCGCCAGGTCTAGGGCGGTATCTGCATCCTCTGCGATCGCGGCGGTGAAACCATTGGCTTTCAACCCTTTTTCAATAAATCCAGAGATGCGGGGTTCGTCTTCAGCGATCAAAATATGGGGCATGGTCACGGTCTCCTAGCTAGGGTGCTGGGCAAAGGGCGAATCGGCAAAATTAGCGTGAAGGTTGATCCTCGGGCAACGTGGGAGTGCAGCGCAATGGTGCCATGATGGGCTTCTGCGATCGCCCGGACAATCGACAGCCCTAACCCAGCCCCATCTGATTTGCGACGAGTTTTAGCCGCACGAGCAAACCGCTCAAAAATGCGAACTTGATCGTTAGGAGCAATGCCTTCTCCGCGATCGCGCACCCACAGCCGCAAATGGGTTCTATCCATCGCCGACCCGATCGCAATGATCTGACCCACCGCCGTATGCTGAACCGCGTTTTGCGCCAGGTTGATCACCGCTTCAGTGATGCGCTGACGATCCAAGATCACCGAGCCAAGTGCCGCTGCATCGAGGTGCCAGGTGCGATCGCCCAGCGCTTTTACCTTGGCCAACAACTCTTCTGTAAATGCCGCTATGTCCACAATTTCAGGTCGCAAAAAATCGGGTCGTTCTGATTTTGCTAACATCATCAAATCGTCTACCATTCGTGCCATGCGATCGAGTTCATCCATCACCAGCACCAAGGTTTCTTGCCGATCGGCGGGGTCGTCTCCCATCACTTCCAGGTTTCCCTGAATAATCGTGATCGGGGTGCGTAATTCGTGCCCTGCATCGTTGATAAACATGCGCTGGGTGGCAAAAGACTCCTCGACTCGATCCATCATTTCATTAAACGTTTTGGCGAGGTCAGCAATCTCACCGTCTCCCACCACCGGAATGCGTGCCGTCAGATCTGATTCGCTGATCTGGTGTGCCGTTTTCACCAATCCGCGCAGGGGAGCCAACACTCGCCCCGACACCCACCACGCTGCCAGCAGCACCAGCACCAGCGCCAGCCCAATCACTTCCATCACCACGATCAGCGCTTCTAGTGCCTCTTTCCGTTCGCCTTCAGCCGTGTGAGCAACAACTAGCATACCGACCGTCTTACCATCGACTTCAATTGGTTCTGCAATATAAAGAACGCCCTGGATCGTGGAGTCAGAAATTTCTGGCTCTGTTTGCGGCAGTTGCGTCATAGATTGCCATCGCAGCATCAGAGGCTTGCCGGGTTGCAGTTTATCGGGCAGCGCTCTGGGGCTAGATTTATAATATTTTTGATCGACAATTCCAATCAAAAACGTGTCGTCTTCTGGCACTCGTCGTGCAAAAAAGACCTCAAACACGCCTTCAACTTCTCTAGGAGTTTGGGGGCGGAGGGTAAAGTCTGGTCTGCCGTCTTCTCGCATTCGCCTGATGGTGACGCGATCGCTGGGGGTCAACTGACCTGCCATTAATGCCTGAAAATCTTTGACTTCCTCAAATAAATCTTTACGGACTCGCTCATTGACTTTGGCAAAGATGAAATAGCGCATTAACGGCAGCGCGATCGCGACAAACCCCAAAAACAGCAGGAGATACCAGAGCAAGATTTGAGTGCGGGCTTCTCCAAAGAAACGTTTCAACCTCTGTGGGGGTTTGGTTAAAGGGCTAGATTTGGAGGAGGTAGCTGCCATTACATACCAAAAGAATGACGAAGTGAGAGGTTTCTTAGGATCTACAAAATGATCTACAAAAATCTTCGGAATGTTTCAACAGGTGTGCCGATCTCTAATGGTTTGCGGATGGCGTTGTTGTCCTGCCTACCATTGGTTCGTGGGCGACTGAATGCGATGAGCGATCCTGTTTCAAACATTCTCTTAGGATCATATCTATTAAGAAATCCAAATATCGGGGTAATACGGCTATTTAGTACTTATATTTGGTATAGGCCAACACTAATAGCGATCGTAAAGTCTGACCAGCGTTGTCCTCATTAAAGCATCTACTCTTCTAAGATGTTTTCGTTTTTTGCGTGATTTGCCAGAAGGTATTAAGACCAGTCAATAAATGGTCAGCTTCAGGCATCACTGCGATCGATTGAGTTAGAAAGGTTAATGATTTTAGCTTTATGGGATCTTCTTTGCGATCGCATAAAGCATAAGTGATTTTTTGCTCCAGGTAATGTCTATTTGAACCCATGTCTATTTGAACCCGTGCTTGATTTGTTATCAGATGGTTTCAGGTATCTTTTGTGCTCACTCATTTTTTTAGAGGCTCAACGTATCTAGCTAAACAATCCTAAATAGCTCAATAAAGACAAACATATCGCGATAAGGAGAACAGGATGTCATGTCTTATGATCCCCTGGTTGAGTATGACGAATCAACTGATCCCTACTACGCAACCCGCCAGTTTTTAGATCCCCAGTACCGTTACCTCCCTACCGAAGAGGTTGAATCTCTCCTCATTGAAACCTTCCCCGACCTGTCTCCAGAGGAAGCCGAAAGCTTCTTTCGCAACATTGGGCGTTCCCTCGGTAAGGTTGGTCGTGAGATCGGTCGTCGTGCACCGGGAATTGTTTCTGGTGCCGTCACCGGGGCAACCACAGGAGCCGCCCTAGGACCGTTTGGCGCGCTTGGAGGCGCGATCGCAGGGGGCACGCTTGGAGGGGTCACCTATCGCCCCCAACCGGGAACCTCAGCGACCAATATTGCTCGGCAGGTCGGGGGGCAAGCCTTGGGCGCACTGGGGCGTCGCGGCGGAACTGCTGGATTAATTGGGCAGGTCGGGCAGACTGCCATGGGCGCACTGAGCCGTGGGCAACACGGAGCTAGGGGTCAGTTGGCGGCGTTGCTAGCCCAGCCCCAAACCCAGCAGGCGGTGCTCAATGCCTTAGCCGGTAATGCCGGATCTCGAAGCGTCCGGGTGGGCAACCAATCCCTGCCCATCCAATCTATCTTGGCTGCCCTCGGCACATTAGCCACGCGCGTCGCTGAGGAATACGAGATGGTAGGCGAAAGGATCGATACCCTATCGAGTGAATCGGTCTTTGATCCTGCCAATCCCGATGAGCAGTCTAGCTATATTCTGGAAACCCTTTACCAGGCTAACGAATCTCTCTTCATTGAAGATGACGAAGCCTTTTATGACGACGAAACCTTTGATGACGAAACCTTTGATGATGAAGATGACGAACGCTACAACGACTACGACGAAGTTGTTGAGTTTGATGAGTCGTTCTACGAAATGCTAGACGACTTCGAGTATGCCGAAGCTTAGAAGCGATCGCTACCGTCACCGCCGAGGAGGGCTGCATGAGTGATATGAACCAGATCCTGATGAATATGTTGTTGTCTGGGCAGGGGGGGCAGGCAAACCTTGAAGAGATGCTCAACGATAACAGTGATCTTGACCCCATGGCGCGCATGGTGCTTTCTCAAGCTCTTTCCACCAGCAACGCTCAGAAAGACGAGGATCACGAGATCGATCTAGACGATGACGACGAGGCACCGTCGCGCCGCCGTCGGGCGATTAAACGCCTGCGATCGCGGTTCACAGCGATGCAACAACAGATTGAACTCCTGCAACAGCAGATCGAGGAACTGGAAACTCACAACGACGAACTAGCTGCCGCGCTCGGTGCTTGCTATCTGTGCTGGGGGCAAGATTCGCACTGCCCAGAGTGCCATGGCAAGGGTAAGCCTGGGACTATGGCGCTGGATTGGGCGTTGTTTGAAGAATGGGTGCTTCCTGCTGTGCGAGCAGCGCGGGAACTCAAACGACAGCACCTAGAGCGGCAAGCCACTGTTACTCAACCGAAAACAAGGGAGGAACCCCAACATGTTGGATGAAATGCTTGAAACCTATGATGAGTACGATGAGAGCGATTTTGAATCTGATTTTGAAGACCTAGAGTTTGATGAATCCCGCCGTCGTCGCCGCCGTCGTCGTCCCCGCCGTCAGGGTGTACGCACGTCTGGTGCGGCGTGGCGGCGTCAACCAGCACCGAGCCAAGGAGGAGGGCGGACGGCGGCTCAACTCAAGCGCGAAGCTGAAGCCGCCCGTGCCCGTGATAAGCAGTTAGCGCGGGAAGTCAGCACTGCTAAAGAAGACCTTGGCGATGTTGATACTCGGCTTAAAAAGGTGAATGCCGACCTAGCGAGTTTGCGCCAGATCTCGCTCATTTCGATGTTGCTGCCGCGATCGCTCGATATCCAACGCCAAAATTTGACCCTTACTTCACAAGGGGAATCTAGCCCACGGCTCGAACCCACCACTGCCCCCGTAGGTCCGGGCGTCGTCAGCACGGTTTCTGGCGTCAGTTCAAAACTCGATATTCTGCCCCTCGTACTGTTCATGTCGATGGGGCGCAACATTGGCAAGCCAGGACGGGCGGGCGGCGGCATGGGTGACAACATGCCCATTGTCCTCTTACTGTTAATGCAGCAACAGCAACAACAAACGGGCACCCCTGGGCAATCCTCTTCGGGCGGACTCGATCCGACAATGCTAATTCTGGTGATGATGATGATGTCTAACGGCGGGCTTTAACCCAGCAATAGGCAATGCCAACGACAGCGAATCAGCGAATTAGAGCGTTTATCGTTGGCAGACTGCTTGCCGAACAGGTCGGACTGAAGTCTTCACAAGCGACCCAATGGGGTATTGTGCTGACGCTCCTGGGTGGGTCGCCAGCCAGCATCCTGTTGGTGGCTGAGCTAGCACGTTTTGATGCAATGCAGTTATCAGCCGAGCAACCTGATCCCCAAGCTCAGCTTATAGACAAGGTTCAGCAGGCAGTCCAACAGGCTCAGGAGACCGCCGCCGCCGCGATCCGTGCGACAGCCCAGATTGACCAGATCGGGGACAGGGTTGAAAGGCTCAACGATCGGATCGTGAAGCTTGAAGCTGGGGTCAGTGAGCTAGTCGGTTCACAAAACACCTCTGACAAGATTTTGGCGACCCTGCGCGACATTCAAGACTCTATAAATTCCTCTGGAAGCGGCATTCCACCTAGGCGTAGGCGCAGGGGAGCCAGATACCTGTTGTGGCTCCGACATCATCTATTCAGGCTGTTGTCTCGACGGTTTATGAAAAACTGATGCCGGTGGCGTCTGCCTCAATAGCCGATTAAACGCACCTGCAATATTGATTAGCCTCAATCCTACTGTTGGGGAAAAGTAGCCATGGAACCTGCTCTCTGGGAGCTAGCCGAGGGCGATGCCAACGAAGAAGTCGGCACTATTATCCGGCTCCATCGACCCGATATGATCCCGCCTAACGTCCATGTTGTCGCGCGGTTTGGCAACATCGTTACGGGCAGGCTGCAACGCGGTGCGATCGTAGAGATCCGCAATCATGAGACCGTCGCCAGTATGAAAGCACCCGACCTGTTGACCCCAGGCGACGAGGTGCCGATCGACGACGAAAGCCAATCCTTGCCTGAACTTGAAAGTGACAACCGCCGCCCCCGCAGAAATGTAGGCATCACAGGCAAAAACGTGGTGGTGGGGGTCGTAGATTGGGGCTGCGACTTTACTCACCCTAACTTTCGCCATCACGACGGGACAACGCGGCTCCTGGCATTATGGGATCAAAGCGCCCCCTACCAGGCTGCCCGCCCCAATCGTTATGGCTATGGGGTGATTCACAGCGCCCAAGAGATTAACCATGCCCTAGCCTCAGTAGATCCACTGGCAACATTGGGCTACTTTTTCTCTCAGTCTGACCCTACAGGAAGCGGCACCCACGGCACTCACGTCCTTGATATTGCGGCGGGCAATGGCAGCGTTGGCGACCCGGTGGGCGTTGCGCCAGAGGCTGATCTGGTTTTTGTCCATCTATACCATCGGGCGTTTCCTGCCCAAGTCAATTTAGGGGATTCTGTGGCAGTCTTAGAAGCCGCTGACTTCATCTTGGCGACGGCTCAAGAGCGCCCCGTGGTGATGAATTTCAGCATGGGGCGGCAAATGGGACCCCATGACGGTTCGACCTTAGTGGAACAGGGCTTCGATGCCATTGTGAGCGCTAAGCCCGGTTGCGCCATCATCCAGAGCACGGGCAACTATTACGATCGCATGGCGCACAGTGCAGGGCGCGTCTTGCCAGGGCAGGTGCTAACCATTCCATTTGTGGTCAGCGAAGCAGATGTGACCCCCAATGAAATGGAGATTTGGTACTCTGGGCGGGATGTTTTAGAGATTGCGGTGCTGACGCCTAACGGGCTGATGTCTAAGCGAACTGGGTTAGACGATCAGGCGACCATCCAGGTGAACCATCAGGTGGTGTGCAAAGTTTATCACCGAGCGCGAGAACCCAATAACCTAGACAACAACTGCCACATTTACATCGAGCAGGGCGCACCCGCAGGACGGTGGGAAGTCAGTTTAACCGGGGTTGATGTTGTGGATGGGCGCTTTAACATTTGGATCGAGCGAGATGCCACTTGTCGCGATTGCCAGTCCCAGTTTTCAAGCTCATACGCAGTGCCATTAAATACCACGGGCACGATATGTAATGGTCTGCGTACCATTGCCGTGGGTGCCTATAATGCCCACGATCCGGCACGACGAATGGGGCGATTCAGCAGTTCTGGACCAACGCGAGATCAGCGCCCCAAACCCGAGTTGGTTGCACCTGGGGTAGCGGTTCAGGCGGCTCGTTCTAGGTCGCGGGATGCCAACGTATCCCAACGGTTTTTAGTGCGAAAATCTGGCACGAGTATGGCGGCTCCCCATGTGGCGGGGACGGTGGCTTTGATGTTTGATCTGGCTAACCGATGCAATCAGACCCTAGCCATTAACGACACGCGCAATCTGCTGTTGAGTAGCACGACCCCGGTAGATGCCGAGGAAAATGAAATCTACCGCATCGGCAGCGGCAGATTAACCATAGACGCCGCGCTTGATGCTACCCGCCACTTTTTGAAGCAATCCCTTGCTGCACCTGTGCCGAGCGCACCTTCTAACCCATCTTATATTCCAGGGAGAACTGATATGCAAACGAACCTGCATGAAACCGCCGTGGGCGAAGCGACATTAGACTCTGAATGGTTGGAGACAGTGGAGAGTGCGATCGCGTCTCAATTGCCCGTTCACACCCATTTGCACCAAGTCCTTCAACGTTCTGGTCTGCCGAGTGTCGGTTCGCTGCGCGATTTGTTTATGAGCTTTGCCCGTCCGACGGCGGTTGCTCAGCCGCCGTTATCCGGTGGGTTGGATGCGATCGCAGGTCCTGGTAGCGTCCTCACGGGCAGCCTGCGCCCTGGCGACGTGTTGCTGCGGCACATTCCTGGCGAAGGATATATCCATGTGGCGTTTATCGGCTCTGAGAATCTGCTCCAGCCTGAACAAGCGATCGCCCAAGGGTGGACGCTAGAAGCAGCGCGCCCTGGCTATTACGGCATTGTCGTCGAAGCCGGAGCCTGCCCCCATCGCGCCGCTCAACGCTATGCCCGCCGCATCCTGAATGCGCGCCGTGTGGTGCCATCAAATCAGCTAATTCTGCGGGTGCGCCGTGCCCCAATAGGTGAACAGGTTGACCAGATGATTGGTGAACAGATTGGTGAACAGATTGGTGAACAGATTGGTGAGCATGTTCTGCCCGAAGAGCAGATTCTGCCCGAAGACATTGATGAATGGCTAGGACTTGAAGATGACAACGAAAGCGAATCGATGATCGACATCTTCGAGACCAATCCCCCCCCTCTAACCCCAACCAAACCGCCAATGGCTTTGCCGGTAGGCAGCCCAGCCCCCTTTGCGCCCCTACCCCCAGCGGGTAGCTACTGGCCTATTATCACCAACCACAGACAGGGGCGCACAGTCAGCTATACCGCCGATGATGGCAGCAATATTGGGCATCAGGGACGACGCTGGCTAGCAGATCGTTCTAACAGAACGCGCTATCACGCCGGGATTGATCTGTTTGCCAACTACGGCGACCCCGTAGTCGCGATCGAAGACGGTGAGATTATCAGCTTCTACCCCTTTTGCTGTGGCGAGAACAAGACCACAAATGCTCTGTTTGTTGCCCACTCTAACGTGGTTGTGAATTATGGCGAAGTTGCTCCTGACTCGCTGCGGCGCACTGGGTTAAGTCGTGGATCGCGGGTGCGGGCAGGGCAGATTATCGCCTATGTTGGGCGTAATCCCGGTGGCAGCACCATGATTCACTTTGAAGTCTACACTCCAGGAACGCGCAGGAATGCTCAGTGGTTGAAAGGTTCTCCCCGCCCATCGAACCTGCTCAACCCAACCCGCTACCTGCTGCACCTGCAAGAACATGGGCTGGTCGGCGCGGGGGCTGGAACTCCGGGTGCAATCCCAACACCAATCCCAACACCAATCCCAACACCAACCACTCCAGCAAGTACAACGATCAATCGCCGCAGCCCCGATTACATTCGATGGGTGCAAGCATCACTAAATCAGATCAATAATGCTGGATTAGCGGTAGATGGCATCAGCGGTTCGCGCACCCGCGCTGCCGTTCGCACCTTTCAGCGCCGCCGTGGGCTAACGGTAGATGGCATCGTTGGCACTCAGACCGAAGCGGCTCTGGTGGCGGCAGGAGCACCCTCGCCTCCTGGATCACCGGGTGGCGGAAGCCCCACCCCAACCCCCGTCACCCCAACGCCTGTAACCCCTGTTTCTCCTCCGGCAACTCCAGCAACCGATGTATCGCCTGCGTTTGTTGCCCTTGTGTCACCCATCACCTTCAGCAACGGCAGGGAGATTAATGATTTCTTTCAGCGCACCACCAGGGCTGACTTTGTGGACTGGTTTAATGCGCGGATCGGTGGGCAGGGAGATTGGCGCGGCAAGCGCATCGGGGCACGGGGCGACGCCGCAGCGGTGAAAGGGCGATTTACCCGCCTTTGGGATCGCATCCCTGACATGTTTGGTGTGCCCTCCATCAATTTGTTTCAGTTCTTAAGCTTGATGAGCATCATCATTAACGAAACCGGCGGTTCATTACTGCCGCTCAGTGAGCGGGTTGGGCGCACTGGGCATCCTGGCATTGCCTACGCCTTTGATCGAATTTCCGATGTCAAACGATCGTACAACACCAGTAGCAGCAATCGGACTGCCCTTGCCCTGTTCAACGATCGCGACTTTCTGGCGGCTCATGGGCACTTGCCGCTCAGCGATCGCATCCGCAATACGACCGATGCACGCTGGGGTGGCGACCAATACCCACAAAACGATTTTCCCACCTCTACCGATCCGGCAACGAGCGGCATTATTCTAGAAGCCGACTTTTTCAAATTCCGGGGGCGGGGCATCATTCAAACCACGTTTCGCGCTGCTTACAAGCATCTGATCGAGTACATACAGAATCATCCTATTGCCCATCCCGTGATTGCAGACTATCGGCGACGCTGGGCAGGGCAAGACTCGGAGCGCATTGCCACCGTGACGACGAATGCCGATTGGGATCGGCTCTTTCAAGAAACCGATCTGATTATTCCGGCGCTTGGGGTTCGTCTGCATAGCCGCCATAGCGGTAATTATCTCGCCCTGCCGCTGGATGCAACCATCTTAAATGGGACGGCACGAGGCTCGATTTACTTTGTTGGGCGGCGGGTCAGTGGTTCGGAGCGCTATGGACGCCTGTTTAAGCGGCGCGTGGTGCAGATGCTCAATGCCCTTGGCAACGGTACCACCCCAACCCCACCTCCTAGGGAAGAGGATGAGACGTTGGCGGTGGAGTCTGAAGCAGTTGAGCAATTCGACGATGAAACGATGCCCGATGCGGAAGAACAGATCATCGAGTCTTTGGAAGCGGAAGAGAGCCGCGATCGCACTGAAGCACGCGAGCTAGACGATCCTCTGCTCATCGCTTTGACAGAGAGAATTATGGCTGAGGAGGAGTTGCTCTCCGGAGAGCAAGCGCGGCGGCGGCGGTGGACAAAATGTTTCTCGGCAGCAGATATTGCCAGAGTCCGACAGGTCTATGAAGATAATGCAGTGGCTGCCAGTGCCAACAGTGTCGATCGCTGTAGCTGTATTGTCATGCTGAACGTCGCCCTTGGGCAACTCTTGCCCCTGCGTCTAAAGCAAAATCGTGCACGGGGGGCAAGCCGCCGCCGCGTCCAGATGGCGAACCTGACGACCCAGACCATTGAAAAGGCGATGGAGCAACTCCGCAAAGCGGGTTTTACCGTTGCCCCGACGGAGATCAATTTCTACGACCGCCGCGATCGTACAGCCGGAACGCTTAAACCTGAACGGCTGAAGGTCAGCGTCCAAGATGCAGTGCTGGCAGCATCTCAGACGGAGGGATGCTGGTTTGCGTTTGCCCTATCGATTCTGGACGGATACCACAGTGTGCTTTTGCTGGTAGATCACACCACTGCTGATGCTAAGATTTACTGGCTCGACCAGTTTTCGGGTGGGCTTGACGATGACGTTACAACCAGCCTCGATCAACGACTGACCGAAAAGACGCAGAGTTGGTGGCAGGCAGTGATGGACAGCAAAGGCGTAGGCTATAACACGACGATCCGCCTCTGGTCACTCAGGAAGCCTCGGTAGAAAAATTGGTAGAGATTCCGTTATGCGAGGTGCATTTAAAATACAGGAAGCCCAAATACAGTAGACGGCTTGCAAACGTGGAGTGACACCGGATGAAGGATCGGATGGAACGGATTGAATGAATAAAACGTCAGATCAAACTCTTCTCATCCGCTACCTCTGCTATCTGATCTGTTGCCCATAAATTGATGCAAGCAGTCTAATTCCTCTCAAGTTTGAACACTGAATGACGATCATCCGAGACGTTCGTAATCGATTCAAAAATTTTCGGCGGCGGCGGGCAACGCGCGCTGAGCTTCAGCAGATTGTGTCTGACTTGTTAGCCGAATCTTGCATAGATGTCAGCTACTTGGTTTTGATTGTGGGGTCTTGCGCGATCGCCACGTTTGGTTTGCTGAGCAATAGCGCGGCAGTCATCATCGGGGCGATGATTGTGGCTCCGTTGATGCTACCCATTCGTGGGCTTGCTTTGGGGGCATTGGTTGGTCGGGTGGCTCTGTTTCGAGAAGGTGCAATTTCAGTCTTGATCGGAACGCTGCTGTCGGTTGCAATTTCCTACAGTTTGGGACTCTTGGTTGGGCTGCCCAGCTACGGTAGCGAAGTTTGGGCGCGCTCTGAACCAAACCTGCTCGATTTAGGAATTGCGGTTGCCGCTGGCGGCATTAGCGGCTATGCCAAAATTAAGCCGAAGATTGCAGGCAGTTTGGCAGGAACTGCGATCGCAGTGGCACTGATGCCTCCTATTTGTGTGGTTGGGCTGGGTTTGGCGCAACTGAATGGGTCGCTGAGTTTGGGTGCAGGTCTGCTTTACCTCACCAATTTGTTGGGTATTACGTTGTCGTGTATGCTGACGTTTCTAATTGCTGGCTACATCCCTGTGCGTCGTGCCCGCAAAGCCCTAACCTGGACAGCAGTACTAACGTTGCTGCTACTCATCCCGCTAGGCATTAGTTTTGCTCGGTTAGTTCGCCAAGCGCAACTGCGAATCAGCATTGAGCAGGCACTACTCAATCGCACGGTGACATTTCAGCAATTAGAACTGTTACGCAGCGAGGTTAACTGGCTTTCTAACCCTCCTGAAGTGTACCTCAATGTGCGTGCTAAAGAAGTCGTCACCCCGCGCCAAGTGGAGTTGCTAGAAGAGTTCATCAGTCGCGAAATGGAGCAGCCATTTACGCTAGTTTTTCAGGTGGGGCAAGTTGAAGAAGTTCGCCGTGTCGTACCCTCCATTCCGCCACGCTAATCTTATAGCACCCCCTTTCACCCCATCGTTTCCCTGTGTTACCCAAGCCATTGCCCCTCAGCATCAGTCTGTTGTCCCTTGCATTTCTTCCACTTCAAACAAACTGATCAGCACCCCTGCGATCGGAATGGAGAGAAACACGCCAACGAGTCCTGCAACTCTAGCACCAATCAGCAATGCAAAAAACATCACCACCGGATTCATGTTGATCGAGCCTTGCATAATCCGTGGCATTAGCAAATTTTCTTCAACCTGCTGAAGCAGCACACAGCCAATTAAAACTTTTAAACTTACTAAAATTCCTTGAGGCAAGACAATCAGCGAGATTAAGCTAATGCCAAGGGTTGCACCTATACCAGGAATCAGATCAAACACACCTGCGATCGCGGCTAATCCTAACGCATAGGGAATACCCAACACAATAAAAACAATAAACGTTGAAACCGCAAAGAAAACGGATAGCAAAAAGCGTCCCCAGAAAAAGCCAAGAAAATTTTCACGAACGGCAGTGGTGACTTGAGTGCGAACCCGCCTTGGGAAGATCTTGAGAACTAGATTCCACAAGCGTTTACCATCTAGCAACATAAAAAACGCAACGACAGCAATGAGCACCAGATCCAATAAGCTAAAGAGCAAACTCTGGAGCGTTGTAAACCCAAACCCTAACGTGTTGAGTGCTTGGTCACGAAGCTGCGCCTCAATTTCACTAAAGTCAACGCTAAAGTTCCATCGCTGCAACAGGTTTTGTAGACTGTCTAGTAACGCGATCGCGGAGGTGAGCAACTGCGGAGCTTGGTTCACAAGTTGTTGCGCTTGGGAGACGGCGGCAATACCCAAGGTTGCCAGAATGCCACCCACGACGAGTAAACTTAGCAAAAATACTAGCGTGACCGCGAGTCCCCGCGGCATGATGCGCGATGCCCAACGTACCGGAAAATTTAGCAGAAATGCAAAAATTGCGGCAAAGACAAAAATAATAATAACACTTTCAAAATATGCCAATACTTGTACGATCGCCCACGCTAGCGCAAACAACAACAAGTAGCGAACGAGCTTTGCGTTGTGGAGTTGATCCCAAAAATTTTTAGTTGGCTCATTCATAGTATTTTTGCGGGTTTTCCTCCAATATCTGTCGCTGACAATATATATATTGATATATATTGTGGCAGTTTTGCAGATCTGCGTATCGATAGCCTCTATCTGCGGAGATGTCGGAGTTAGGCAGCCAGTGCTGCTGAGTTTGCCCCTAGAAAAACAGACCCTATTCCTGCTGTTCTTACCAAACCTGACCAAATTTTGAGATGCGATAGGTCTCAACTTAGGTTGAACCTGCTGTCATTTTTGAGTCACTTTTAGTTTCGATGCTGAAGCTAGACACCGGGTTGTTTCCCTGCTCATTTCGTTTAGATGAGGTCATGATGACGAATCTACTGATCACTTGGCTAGTTACAACCGTAACCTTTTTAATTATTTCTCGACTACCGATCGGGGTTGAGATTGATGGATTTGGCAAAGCAGCCCTTTCTGCGGCGGTATTTGGCGTTCTTAATGCTATTCTAAGACCCATTCTTGTTATCCTCGGTCTCCCGTTTATTATTATTACTTTTGGCTTATTTTTATTTGTTCTAAATGCCATTATCTTTGGAATTGCGGCTGCGATCGTAAATGGCTTCCGGCTGCGGTACGGCTTTTGGAGTGCGCTCCTTGGCTCACTTGCGCTGACAATTATTAATTCGCTCCTGTTATCCATTGTTCGATAATTTTGTTCGATAATTTTTCACCACTAACTTGATAAACTAAGGACTTTGATTCCTCCCGCGTTTCCAAGTTGTAAATCTTGAATTGAAAAGAATGAAAACATTTCTGCGACATCCAATCACTGCCTTGCTCGGTGTGGTGTTGAGCGCGATCGTAGTGGCTTGCCAACCCACCCAGCCGGTCGGATCTCAATCCCCAACTGCTTCTCCGTCCCCGGCAGTAACTACGCTTCCGGTGGCTTACCCCGATCGCGAACTAAGCGCTTCACCCGCGCAATTGCCGCCATTGCCTTACGCAGCGAACGCACTAAATCAAGCGATCGACGCACAAACGATGCAGATCCACCACGATCGCCATCACCAAACCTATGTTGATAACATCAACGATGCGCTAAAAGATCAGCCCAATGTGCAGAAACTGAGCGTGGAAGCCATGCTACGTGACCTCAACCAAGTGCCAGAAGCGATTCGTCAAACGGTGCGAAACAATGCGGGTGGGCACCTAAACCACACCATTTTTTGGCAAATCATGGCTCCCAATGGCGGTGGGCAACCGACCGGAGCGATCGCTCAGGAAATCAATCAAACCTTTGGTAGTTTTGAGGAGTTTCGCAAGCAGTTTAATGCCGCTGGCAGCGATCGCTTTGGCAGTGGGTGGGTGTGGCTGGTTCGCAATCCTCAAGGGCAGTTGCAAATCGTTTCTACTCCCAATCAAGACAACCCCATTAGCGATGGCAGCTACCCGATCATGGGAAATGATGTGTGGGAACACGCCTATTATTTGAGATACCAAAACCAACGCGCTCAATATCTCAACAACTGGTGGAACGTGGTTAATTGGGATGAAGTGAATCGTCGTACTCAAGCCTCGCAACCTCGCTAAATTGCCGGAGAACTGCCATGCGAAACCTGTTGATGCACAGCCCGATTGTCGTTGCGCTCTGTTGGATTCTTGCATTTTTACTGTTTACCCTGTTGCCATTGCTTGTTTTGTTGATTTATCCGCCCCCAGGAGAGCGGGGATTTTGGGTTGAATTTTCCGTTGCGTTAGGATTTATTGGGCTGGCATTAATGGCATTGCAGTTTGCGTTGACTGCGCGTATTAATCGTGTCGAGGCATCCTATGGCATTGATTTGATTTTGCAATTTCATCGCTATACATCATTCGTTGCATTCGCAATGGTGTTAGTGCATCCACTGGTTTTGTTTTGGGTACAGCCCGATACGATCCAGCTTTTAAACTTTCCCGAAGCCCCTTGGCGAGCGAGGTTGGCGGTTTTAGCAACGCTGGCATTTATCATGCTGATTGTCACTACGGTGTGGCGCAAACAATTGAAGATTCCCTACGAGCCGTGGCGCTTGTCGCATTCTATTCTGTCGGTTCTTGCGGTGGGATTGGGGCTGGGGCATGCGATCGGGGTGGGAAATTATTTAGGCTTGTTTTGGAAAGCGGTATTGTGGAGTGCGATCGCACTGGTGGCGCTCTGGCTGATTGTTTATGTCCGGTTGGTTAAGCCTTGGCTGATGACCAAAAAAACTTACCTGGTCGAAGAAGTGACGCCCGAACGGGGAGACGTTTGGACGTTGGCGCTCCGCCCGGTTGGGCATGAGGGTTTTCGCTTCCAGCCGGGTCAGTTTTCTTGGATTACGCTCAACATTACGCCGCTCAGTATGCGAGAACACCCGTTTTCGATGTCGTCGAGCGGGGAGCATTCTGAACGGTTAGAGTTTGGCATCAAGGCAGTGGGCGACTTTACCAGCAAGATTAAGGATTACAAGCCCGGAACAAAGGCGTATTTAGATGGTCCGTATGGGGTGTTTACGAGCGATCGCTACGAAGATTCTGCCGGATTTGTGCTGATCGCTGGAGGAATTGGGATCACGCCGTTGATGAGTATTTTGGTGACCGCCGCCGAACGGGGAGACGATCGCCCCTACCTGCTCATCTATTCCAGCAAAACGTGGGAAGACATTACCTACCGGGAAGCGCTAGATGACCTCAACGAACGGTTGGACTTGACGATCGTGCATGTGCTGAGAGAGCCTGCCGACGATTGGGACGGGGAGAAAGGCTACGTCGATCAGGATCTGCTGGCGCGCTACATTCCTGCCCGGCGCGGGACACGGCATTACTTTATCTGCGCGGTTCCAAAAATGATGGATCAAGTAGAGCGAGCGTTGCATGATCTAAAGGTGCCGGTCACAAACGTTCATATGGAACACTATGACCTCGCTTAACTACACCGATAAATACACGGATTTAGAAAGGCTGGAAAAACAATGCGCTATAGTATCATGCTTCAACTCGTTGGTTTTATAACCGTGATATTGGTGAGTGCGGCAGCCCTCTTTGCATGGATTCAAAATCGCCCTGTGGCAGAGCCAGGTCGCATTGAAACTCAAGACCTCAACCAGATCTAACTCTTATGTCACTGTTATTGCCAGGACATCAACCAGTCCGTCATCGTCGCTATTGGCTAGAACGCGCGATCGCAGTTCTAGCTGCAATCAATTTAGCATTGGTCTTTTTCGATCTAAGCTATTTGTATGCGCGATCGTTTTATCTCCAAGTTTCACCACAATTGGTTCAGAAGTATGATTTTGTGAAGGGAATTCGCCCTTACCCTGAAACTCAGGCTTATTTAGACCAAGTAGCAGCATTAGAGTCGCATGTTGTGCAGTTTGGGTTACAGTCAGCCGACGTTGAAACAGCGCTCACAAAGTTGCGAAGGGAGGCGCGGAGTCAAGGGCTAAGTCAGGAGAATGGGTTTGCAGGAGACTCTCGTAGCGATGCCATAGCAACGATCAACCAAACGCTGAAGGCGCGCACCGGGGCAACATCTGATCGCGAAGCCTACGATCGCTTCTGGAGCCAACCCTACCTGACGCAAACGGGCTGGCAAGCTGCGATCGCCTTCTGGAATACTCAAATTCGCCCCTTACTGGCTGCCAATTACTACCGCCAGGTAGATCGGTTTGGGCATTTTGTCGATTATTTTTGGCTGATTGATCTGCCGTTTATCTTGCTGTTTGCCGTGGATACATTGAGCCGGATTCGGGCGATTGGGCAGCGTCAGCCAGAGCTAAGTTGGCTAGAGGCGTCGCTGCGGCGGTGGTATGATTTCTTTCTGCTGCTGCCGTTTTGGCGATGGCTGCGAGTGTTGCCCGTCTCTGTTCGTCTCTATCAGGCAGATTTGCTCGACCTCGAACCTTTGCGAGCCGAAGCCCAGCACGACTTTGTGATCGGGTTTGCTGCCGAATTAACGGAAATGGTAGGAGTTCAGGCGATCGATCAACTGCAAGCGTCGATCCGGCGGGGAGACATCATGCGGTGGCTATTGTATCCAGAAACACGCGGCGACTATGTTCAGGTGAATGGGCAAAACGAAGTCAGCGCGATCGCGGCTCGCTTAGTCAATATCGGAGTCAAAAATGTGCTGCCCCAAGTGCAGCCCGACATTCAAGCTTTGGTTCACCATAGCGTTGTCACAACTGTTAAGCAACTTCCAGGCTATCAGCAACTCCAGCAGCTTCCGGGCATTAGTTATCTGCCGCAGCAAATCGCAGATAATTTGGCAAAAGCCCTCTCCCACATCGCTTATGCCAACTTAGTGCAAACACTCGAAGATCCAGTTGCCGCTGAAATTACTACACGCCTGAGCCGAAACGTTCGAGATGCTTTAGAACAGGAGTTGCAAAAGAAACACAACACTAGAGAGATCGAATCATTACTGATTGATATGTTAGAAGAAATTAAAATTAATTACGTTCGTGAGATTGGTGAAATTGGTATCGAGCAATTGGCAATCGAAACTGAACAATTACATCGCAAAGTTAGAACGTCAAACCAGTAGATTGTCAACCTCAAACGCTAACAGCAGAATGAGAGTGCACCAGTTCAACAAAATTCGACAAAATTTGCAAGCCTGCGATCGATGATTTTTCAGGATGAAACTGAACCGCCATTAGATTATCTTTTGCAATAGCAGCCGTAATTGTTTGAGTTCCATGAGTGATTGTGGCAGATCGCACTTTTGGATCAAGAGGATCAACATAATAGGAATGCACAAAATACACCCAAGGATTGCTTGGAAGCTTTTGCCAGAGGGGATGATCAACCTGAGATTGATCTAGCTGATTCCAACCCATGTGCGGAATTGTAATCTCTGGTTCTGGACGAAACCGCCGCACAACGCCCGGAATAATGCCTAGCCCCGCTTCGGTTCCTTCTTCGCTAGAGTCAAACAAAATTTGCAAGCCGAGACAGATGCCTAAAAACGGTTTGCCCCCTGCGATCGCAGCTTTGATCGGCTGTTCTAGGTGCCGCGATCGCAGGTGCTGCACTGCCGGGTCAAACGAGCCAACCCCCGGAAGCACGACGGCATCAGCCCGTTCAAGCTCCCGCGACGAATCGGTCACAAGCGGCGTTGCACCTGCATTTTCCAACCCTTTACATGCCGAGTGCAGGTTCCCCATATCGTAGTCAATCACAGCGATCACTGCCATAGCTTCAATCCTTGCGCGTCGCGACACTTAAAATTGTAGTGGGTTTAGAACCAATACGTTAGAGACATAAGGGGCGTTACTAAATGCAAGTATGATTTGCCCTTCTCCCCAACTCTTTTCCTTGGGGAGAAGAGAGCTAAAATTCTTGTTCCCTCTCTTTTTGGGAGAGGGTTAGGGAGAGGTCAGATCTGCGATGCATACTCAGATTCAACAACGCCCAACCAACTGGATTTAGCAATGGATAGCGATCGTCTCAAAACCGCCCTTGCTACTCCAACCTTTCGTGAGCAGATTGTTACGAACGAGAGTGAGTATTTGTGTTCTGCGCCAGTTAGTAAAGGACATTATTTTCATTGATCAGCCTATGCTGCACTAGGCTTTCACTATTCGACCGTTACCGACTTTGCTAAGTTACGGGGTTGATCGACATCTAGACCGCGCCTTGCGGCAATATGGTATGCCAACAACTGTAGGGGAATCACCGTCAGAATGGGAGATAGCATTTCGTCGATGTGCGGAACCGGAATTAGCGTATCAAATGTGTCTGCGGCGTCTTGCTCATCCATGGGCGTCACCCCGATGAGCCGCGCATCTCGTGCTCTGGCTTCTTGAGCATTAGAAAGAACCTTCTCAAACACAGATCCTGGCATCGCGATCGTCACGACCGGGACTTTGGCATCCAACAGCGCGATCGGACCGTGTTTCATCTCCCCTGCCGGATACCCTTCGGCATGAATGTAGCTGATTTCCTTGAGTTTTAGTGCCCCTTCTAGTGCGATCGGGAAGTTGATGCCGCGCCCCAAGAAAATGAAATCTTGAGTTTCGGCAAAGTCGTGAGCGAGTTCTTCGATATAGCGCTCTTGGCTTTCTAGCACCAGTTCCATGTGCGCCGGAAGTTGCCTCAGCCCAACCAACATCTGCTCTAGCTGCTCTGGAGACTTTGCTTGCCGCCGATAGGTAAGATCGATCGCCAGCGCATAAAACGCCATAACTTGAGCAACAAAGGTTTTGGTGGCGGCAACTCCGATTTCAATTCCGGCATGGGTATCAATAATGCTTGCTACTAAATTGCCCAAAGAACTTTCTGGGCGGTTTGTAATTCCGAGCAGACGGGGTAGCAACTCTGGGTTTTGATCAAATCCGGAGCGGCGCTTTTTTTCCATTTCCAAAGCGGCTAGCGTGTCTGCCGTTTCTCCCGACTGAGTTACGCCAATTATTAGCGTATTCGGCGCGATTGGAGGAGGCGCATAGCGGCATTCTGAGGCATAGTGAACCGTCGTAGTCACTCCTGCCAACTGTTCGAGCAAATATTTACCGACCAATCCGGCGTGCCAGCTTGTGCCACACGCCACTATCTCAATCTGCTGCAAATTGGCAAAAAGGTCAGGCGGTAACCCAAGATGCGTGGGGGGCTTGTCGATCGCGGCATCTGCGGCTGTCCAATCTCCATCGAAGTAAGCCTCTAAACAGGCTCTCACCACACCAGGTTGCTCATAAATTTCCTTGAGCATGAAGTGTTTGAACCCTTGTTTTTCCACCATGACAGGGTTCACATCTAGGGTGCGCGGTGCTTTTTTCAGGCGTTGCCCCTCGAAACTGTAAATCTCGACGCCTAAGGGAGTCATGCGGGCAAGTTCACCGTTCTCTAAGGTGAGAATGGCACGGGTGTAGGGGATGAGGGCGGGGGTATCAGAGGCGCAGTAAAATTCTCCTTGCCCAAAGCCGAGAACAACGGGGGCTTGTTGCCGGGCAACGATTAGTTCATCAGAATAGTCGGCGCAAATGACCGCGATCGCAAAGGCTCCTTGTAATTTCTGCACCACCTGCCGCACCGCTTCCATCAATGGCTCGTCTGCTACCGTTTCGGCTTTGCCGAGTTCTTCAGCAATCAAGTGAGGAATCACTTCGGTATCGGTGTCCGAGCGAAACTCACAGCCACGACGTTTCAACTCTTCGCGCAATTCCCGGTAGTTTTCAATAATGCCGTTTTGAATGACGGCAATCCGCTTTGCCATGTCCATATGGGGATGAGCATTATATTCTTCGGGTCTGCCGTGGGTTGCCCAGCGCGTATGAGCAATGCCAAGCCGCGCCGGATTCGTTTCACCTGCCAATTTTTCTTCGAGGTTATGCAGTTTACCCTTTGCCCGCACACAGTGAATTTCACCCTCCAAAACGGTTGCAATTCCGGCAGAATCGTAGCCGCGATATTCCAGTTTCCGTAGCCCTTCCAGTAAAATACCGCTTGCTTCGTTTGTTCCGATGTAGCCGACAATTCCGCACATTAAACGTTCACTCCTTGCTAGATGGCGATCGTAACCGCTACTGTAGCCTGACTTTTATCATCGCTGCCAGACACCAGTTCAACAAAAGACATCCAAAAAACATGATTGTTGCTTCAGAAGCATTTATTTCATTGGGCGTTCATCGTATTGATAGTCATCGTATTGATAGTCATCGTATTGATAGTCATTAGGTTGCGAGATGAAGTATCGCAAGGTTATGGATACCGGTCTCAACCTCTTCATCACTGCGTCGAAAAAAAAAGGAGGCGCGTTTGCCTCCTGTAAACTTTGAACCCACATGAATGAAAATGATTGCCGTAAGAGGCTTGCTTTTAGTAAGCAAGACCCATACTGCGAGTGGTTTCAGCGCCCAGGTAAACCCGGATGCTGAGGAAGTCGGTAGGGCAAGCCGTTTCGCAACGTTTGCAGCCAACACAATCTTCGGTTCTGGGCGAGGATGCAATTTGACCCGCCCGACAGCCATCCCAGGGAACCATCTCTAGAACGTCTGTGGGACAAGCCCGGACGCACTGGGTGCATCCGATGCAGGTGTCATAGATTTTGACTGTATGCGACATGTTATGAAAGGCTCCAGATTAGTGCGCTTTATGTGTTGCAATATCTGTAGTCCCTTGATCTAAAGGTTAAAAACCGCTAAATCTCAGAATCAATGCTCAGTTTACTCTACAGGGTTGACCTGCTTTCTCAGACAGTTGCAAAAGTTTAAATTGCGTTACGTCAGGCAGATAAAAAGTCAGCCTGCGCGGGTGAAGTATGAGCCTGTGGGTAGCGGGTGCCTGGGAGAGAGTGGACGGTGCAGAGGCACAGAAATAGGGGGATATTACCAAAAGTCTTCAATATTTCCCTCCATTTCCTAGGCATGTGTGCTATTGTGGTTAAGGTCAAAACACCGCAAGGGTCGCTAGCTCAGCGGTAGAGCATTCGGCTTTTAACCGACTGGTCCCGGGTTCGAATCCCGGGCGACCCATAAATCCTAATGGTTTGTATGTATTCGTAGTCTGTCACTCGTTCTTAGGAGGTTTTCCGATACGAGGTATGGGCTACGAATTCTTTTTCCGGTACGATGAAAGACTCCTTTCGTAGTAGACACTTATGGGCAGCACCTTTGGGCATCTGTTTCGCATCAGCACCTTTGGGGAATCGCACGGCGGCGGCGTGGGTGTGGTGATCGATGGGTGCCCGCCACGCCTTGAGATTTCAGCAGAAGAGATTCAGGTGGAGCTAGATCGGCGGCGTCCGGGGCAGAGCAAAATTACGACGCCTCGTAAAGAAGCGGATCAGTGTGAAATTTTGTCGGGCGTGTTTGAGGGAAAGACGCTGGGAACGCCGATCGCGATCGTCGTGCGAAATAAAGATCAGCGATCGCAAGACTATGACGAAATGGCAGTGAAATATCGCCCCTCTCACGCCGATGCGACTTACGACGCAAAGTACGGCATTCGCAACTGGCAAGGCGGCGGACGCTCATCGGCGCGAGAAACGATTGGACGAGTGGCAGCAGGCGCGATCGCCAAAAAAATCCTTAAAGAAGCGGCGGGGGTTGAAATTATTGCCTACGTCAAGCGCATTAAAGATATCGAAGCGGTGATCGAGCCTGGTACGGTGACGATGGATCAGGTTGAGAGCACTATTGTGCGGTGCCCCGATGCAGAATGCAGCGATCGGATGATCGATCTGATTGAGCATGTCCGCAATCAGGGGGACTCGATCGGCGGCGTTGTAGAATGTGTCGCCAGAGGTGTTCCCTTAGGCTTGGGCGATCCTGTCTTTGACAAGCTAGAAGCAGACTTGGCGAAAGCCGTGATGTCTTTGCCTGCTACCAAAGGCTTCGAGATTGGCTCAGGGTTTGCCGGAACCCTCCTGACTGGCAGCCAACACAACGACGAATATTATTCAGATCAAGGCACGATTCGCACTGTAACCAACCGATCGGGTGGCGTGCAAGGCGGCATCTCCAACGGCGAACACATCATCCTGCGAATTGCCTTCAAGCCGACTGCAACCATTCGCAAAGAGCAGCGCACCGTGACCAATGTGGGAGAGGAAGTTACGCTTGCTGCTAAAGGTCGTCATGACCCGTGTGTTTTGCCCAGAGCCGTACCAATGGTTGAAGCAATGGTGGCATTGGTCTTATGCGATCATTTCTTGAGGCAACGCGGGCAGTGCGGAGAAGCCGATTAATTTCTCCATTTGCTGCAACACTTTGCAAACGCACCAAGATTGATGCAAGGTTGATCACGCCTTTGATCACGCAAAGGTTATCCGAAGATCAGGCTGCTTGAAGGGAGGCTTCTTCAAATTGGCACGATAAGATTACTGTCTCAGGTCTGCTACTTCTAGTTCTACTTGTTCCGGTTCACAAGCAAATGTGGGAATTCTATTTAACACATTAGTGAGGTCACCCCCATGCCCCCAATTAAGCTACACCTTGGTGGTAAAGAAGCTCATCCAGATTGGAAGATTGTAGACATCGAAGAACGTCCAGAAGTGGACATCATCACTGACGCTGCGAATTTGAGCCAGTTTTTAGACAATTCAGTAGAGACCATCTACGCGAGTCACATCTTAGAACACTTTCACTATGGGCTTAATAATGAACTGTTAAGAACTCTCTCAGAGTGGTTTCGAGTTTTACAACCAGGCGGAAAACTGATGGTTAGCGTTCCTAATCTACAGGTTTTGTGCTGGTTGTACATGAATCCTGTACTTGACCTACTGCAACGTCACCACGTTATGCGAATCATGTTTGGTGGACATATGAATGAGTATGATGTGCATCGCGTTGGTTTTGATCCAGAAACCTTAGCATCCTATTTGCAAGAAGTCGGATTTGTTGACTGCGCGACTGTAGATGAATTTGGACTATTTAGCGATTGTAGTAATATGCGTTTATTGGAAACCCTCATCAGTGTCAATATGAGTGCGACAAAACCAGGCTAAAATCACTTTCTTTCTGAATTAACTTTTTAGATCCATCTTAAAAAGAGCCGATCGATTCGCTTGACAAAGAAAATTCCGCAGGAGTGCATATTTTCTATGTTGAGTGGAGTGATTAACCGTAATGGCATGGATAAGCACGTTGAAGTTTTGCCCAGTTTCGATGCCCTCGTCGATCGGTCTTTGGAAAGGGACTTTCCGGCTCCCCGCTTTACTAAGGAGGGGTTGGGGGAGGTCGCACATCTATAGCATTTACAGATTAATTTGGTATCACGGTGGCTAAGTCTCTTCTAACTGAGAGAATTGGTCAGCTTTCAAGACAACGAGTGCAGCAAATTTTGGCAGGACTGACATTACTCACCGAGCCACAAGATTTAGGCTAACTTCTTGACATGCCTCTAAAGGAAGCCGAGCAACTGCCCATCTTCTTCTATGCTGAGTGGAGTGATTAATCGTAATGGCATGGATAGACACATTGAAGTTTTGCCTAGTTTCGATGCCCTCGTCGATCGGTCTTTGGAATTGGTTCTCGATAAATTGCGCGATGCGATCGCACAGCGCGACCAAGCTACGATCGCGCTCTCTGGTGGCAGCACACCCACCCCTTTATACGAAAAACTCGCCGCACAAGATTTGCCCTGGGATAAGCTGCATATCTTTTGGGGGGACGAACGGTATGTGCCGCCCGATCACGCAGATAGTAATTATCGAATGGCAAGGCTGGCTTGGTTGGATAAAGTGCCGATTCCTGCCAAGAATGTGCATCCGATGCCAACCGATGAGGATGATCCTGCGATCGCGGCTCAAAAACACGAAGCCGAGTTGCACGCATTCTTCGGCACCAAGCCGGGAGAATTTCCTGCCTTTGATGTGATCTTGCTGGGCATTGGCGATGATGCTCATACCGCGTCGCTGTTTCCCCATACAGACGCCCTGAAGGTTAGCGATCGCCTGATCACCGTGGGCAACAAAGATGGAACCCCCCGCATCACCTTCACCGTACCGTTGATTAACCAGGCACGCACCAATTTGTTTATGGTGGCAGGCGACAGTAAACAAGAGGCGCTCTCCCACATTTTTGCACCCGATGCCGATCCGATGACCTATCCCTCGCGTCTCATTCAGCCCCAGGGCGAACTGTGGTGGCTGCTCGATCATGGGGCTGGCAAAAACCTTTGATAGGTTAAAGCAAGTGCGATCGCGCTCATTCCATCGTTGCTGTCGGGAGCCACGGCTTTAAAGAGGAGGGCAAATTTTGGCTCTATCAAACCGGCGTTATCTTACGGCGATCACTTCTGATTGCAGGATCAACAGCACCCGAAATTACCGGCGCTGCGTTGCGTGGCAACTTTGGGAGCGAGTAATAGATTCAAAGGATTAGCGGCTGGCTCTCGACGCTTTGGGGGCTGGTTTTACGTTAAATCGAATCATGCAGGTGATGTGCAGCAAGTCGTCGTGTGCGAATCGGCAATTGATACCCTCTCCTATGCGGTGTTGCACCCGACGCGGCACAAGACGCTGTATGTCTCGACCGATGGAGCGGGGAACGCGCCAGGGGAACAGCTTCGCCAAATCCCTAGGTGATTCTGGCGTTTGACCGAGACGAGTCGGGTGAAGCGACGGCACAGCGAATTGGGCAGGCGTTGCCGAATTGCGATCGATAGTCTCCTACTGCGAAGGACTGGAATGAGGACTTGCAGCAGCATCTCAACCAAGTGCAACAGCGGTTTAAGCAGGCGAATTAGCAGCAGCGTGAGCCTAAATACGATCGCGGAATTGGTTTAGGGTAGCTTGATTCATAAAACTTCTGCCCCTAGAATCAGCAACCCGATGGGCAATATTGTGATGATTAGATTCTAAAACCAGCATGGGCTTAAAATCTGTGAGAGATTTATAATCCAAATTAGTTTAAGCGTTCTACCCAGGATTCTGATAGAAAATTTAGATGTTTGAGCAAACTTTCAAAAACATTGATGACGTTCTCTGGAAAGAGGCAGGCTGTACTACGGAACTAGACTATACCGAGCAAACGTCTTGGCTGCTGTTTCTGAAATATCTGGATGATTTAGAGCAGGAGAAGGCACTGGAAGCTGAGTTGGTCGGTAAGCCCCATACATTCATTTTGGATGAGAAGTATCGCTGGTCGGTTTGGGCGGCACCGAAGACGGCAGAGGGCAAGCTGGATCATGATAATGCGTTGATTGGTGATGACCTGATCGATTATGTCAACCGCGAGCTATTTCCCTATCTTCAAGGATTTAAGCAGCGAGCCAGCAGCCCGAACACGATCGAATATAAAATCGGCGAGATTTTCAGCGAGATTAAGAACAAGTTCCAGAGTGGCTATAGCCTGCGGGATGCGCTGGAATATGTGGACGAGTTGCGGTTTCGGTCTCAGCAGGAGAAGCATGAGCTATCGCATCTCTACGAAGCCAAAATTAAGAACATGGGCAATGCGGGGCGCAATGGTGGGGAGTATTACACGCCGCGTCCGCTGATTCGAGCGATCATGCAGGTGTTGAAGCCGAAGATCGGCGATCGCATTTATGACGGAGCTTGCGGATCGGCGGGTTTTTTGTGTGAGAGCTATGATTATCTGCGCCAAGGAAAGCTGACGACAAAGCAGCTTGAGCAACTCCAGACCGAAACGTTTACGGGTAAGGAGAAGAAGAGTCTGGCGTATGTGATTGCGATCATGAACATGATTTTGCATGGCATCGATGCGCCAAACATCATTCATACCAATACGCTGACGGAAAACCTGAGCGATATTCAAGACAAAAATCGATTTGATCTGATTTTGGCAAATCCGCCGTTTGGGGGCAAGGAACGCAAGGAGGTGCAGCAAAACTTTCCAATCAAAACTGGAGAGACGGCATTTTTGTTTTTGCAGCATTTCATCAAAATTCTGAAAGTGGGCGGCAGAGCCGGAGTGGTGATTAAAAATACTTTTCTATCCAATTCAGACAACGCCTCTCGTGCTTTGCGCCAGGAATTGCTCACGATCTGCAACCTGCATACGATCCTAGATTGTCCTAGCGGCACGTTTATTGGGGCTGGGGTGAAAACGGTGGTGCTGTTCTTTGAGAAAGGGACGCGAACCCAAAAAATCTGGTATTACCAACTTGACCCAGGGCGGAGTATGGGTAAGACGAATGCTCTGAATGATGATGACCTACGGAAGTTTGTCGAGCTACAGACGACTTTTGCTGAGACGGAAGCATCCTGGTTGGTGGATATTGCTGATGTGGAGCAACACTCCTTTGATCTGTCGGTGAAGAATCCGAGCAAAGGAGAAGAAGTCGCACTTCGAGAGCCACAAGAAATTATGGATGCGATCGCGACCTTGGACGCAGAGAGTGCAGAAATTTTAGCTGGAATTGACGGACTGCTATGCGGTCGATAAGCTGTGGCGGCTAGCTTTGAGTTTTAGAAATAATTTGGGAGAGTTGAATATGAAAAACATCAAAATCATTGTAGAGAAGCACTCTGACGGCTATGTTGCTTATCCGCTCGGAATTCAAGGGGTGGTAGTGGGTGAAGGTGACACTTATGAAGAAGCCTTAAATGATGTTCGATCGGCGATTTTGTTTCATGTCGAAACCTTTGGGCAGTCGGTACTTGAATCTGATTCCTCAATCCTCGAAGCCTTTGTGGCAGAGGCAAACGTTTAATGGCAAAGCTTCCGGCTGATGCGACCAAAGCAAAGGTGATTAGAGTGCTTGAGGGTTTTGGGTTTGAGATTGTTAGGGAGAAGGAGCATATCTCTATGATTCGGCAAAACTCTGACGGAACTAGCACTCCTTTAACGTTGCCAAATCACAAGCGCATCAAAGGCTCTACGCTCAGAAGTATCTGCACTCAATCTGGTATTTCACGAGATGATTTTATTGCCGCTTATGAGCAGGTGTAGAAAAATAGCGGCTTTGATCGCGGCATCGGATGCGGAGAGCGCAGAAATTTTGGCTGGAATTGGGGGAATGGTATGTCGTTAAAGATTAATGATAAGCAGTTGCCAGAGGGATGGGTTGAGCAGAAATTAGCTGACTTGATTGGTATCTCGCACGGATACGCATTCAAAGGATGTGACTTTAATAGAAGCGATGACTTAGAAAAGCCAATTGTTCTCACACCAGGGAACTATTCGGAGAATGGTGAATTATACTTCACTGCACAAAACACAAAGCGATTAGTCGGTAAAGTTCCGCCAGACGGTTACTTTTTCGATGTAGGTGATTTAACAGTAGTTATGACCGATCTTTCTTCAAAAATGAAGATTTTAGGGAAACCTGCATTCATTAACCATCCCAACATCTTGCACAACCAACGAATTGGACGAATTCTTTTTCAAGATGAATCAATAAATCCAAAATATCTTTATTACTTCCTTCAAACAAAAACGGTTGCAGACAAAGTAAAAGAGACAGCTACAGGGACAATGGTTCGCCATACAGCTCCAAAGAGAATACTAAATATCACAATTCCCATTCCTCTACTTCCTGAACAGAAGCAGATTGTGTCGATCGTAGACCAGGCATTTGAGGGGATTGATAGAGCGATCGCCAACACCAAAAAGAACCTCACCAACGCCCGCGAACTTTTTGAGAGCCATCTGAATGAGATTTTCACCCAGAAAGGTGATGGGTGGATAGAGAAAAAGTTAGGGGATATAGCGGCATTTAGAAACGGTCTCAATTTTACGAAAAATAGTAAAGGTGAATCAATCAGAATTGTTGGCGTTAAAGATTTTCAGAACAATTTCTGGATTCAGGAAGATCAACTAGAGTCTGTGACACTAGATGGAGAGTTAAAAGAGATAGATGCTTTGCGGAAAGGAGACATATTAACTGTCAGATCGAATGGAAACAGAGAATTAATTGGACGTTGTGTATTGGTGGGTGATCTTTCCGAAAGAACCTCGCACTCTGGATTTACAATTAGACTTCGCATCGAAAGAGAGGATATTCATCTTCCGTTTATCGTTCACTTTCTAAAATCTAGAGAGTTGCGAAAACAGCTAACAGAGAGTGGAGGCGGAATTAATATTAGTAGCCTTAATCAGCAAGGGCTTTCACTAATTACGGTAAGTTTTCCTTCCTTTATAGAACAAAATAACATTGTCGCAAGTATTGATGAACTAGCTATCGTAACCCAACGCCTCGAAGCCATCTACCGCCAAAAACTCGCTGCTCTCAACGAACTCAAACAATCCATCCTGCAAAAAGCCTTCACAGGCGAACTTACCGCCGATACCGCTAACCAGACGACAAAAAAAGCGGAGGAAGCGATCGCCGCCTAAAGAATCAGACTGAATTAGCTCAATGTTTAACCACATCATCACTCTGTATGAAAGCAATTGAAACCACAGCAACCATTGATAAAAATGGGCAACTGACGCTCGATCGATCGCTTGGCGTAATCAAACCGCAGCGCGTTCGCCTCATCATCTTAATTTCCGAAGATGACGAAGCCGACCCCGACGAAACACCGACCGAAATTGCGATCGAAGGAATTCATCAAGGCTTACGCGAAGCTTTAGCAGGGCAAATCATTCCGCTTTCAGAAATGTGAGAAGGTGTGGATATAAACATCGATCGCAAGCTTTAGATCATGCCCGTTTTTGAATATGACGAAAACAAAAGTCAATCCAACCTCGCCAAACATGGGATCGACTTCATAGAAGCACAAAAGCTATGGAACACCCCCAACCTGCTAGAAATCCCTGCCAGAACCCAAGACGAGACAAGGTTTTTGATCGTGGGTAAAATAGAGGACAAGCATTGGTCAGCGGTCATCACCTACCGAGGTCAAAACATTCGGATCATCTCCGTCCGTCGATCGCGCATAGAAGAGGTTGCCCTATATGAAAGCTGAAGAATTCGATCGAAAATTTGACGATGGGGAAAACATTACCCAAGCACTTGACCTATCTAAAGCTAAACGCTATCAGTCTGAGCAAAAGACTATCAGCATCGATCTACCAGTCTGGATGCTTGAGCGAATCGATCAAGAAGCCAGCCGTTTAGGGGTAACGCCTCAAACAATCATTCAAACCTCTCTGGCTGAGCATTTAGCCATCAACGAAGCCCAGTGAACGAAGCCGAAACCCGCGCCGAACTGATTGATCCCGCCCTCAAAGCCGCAGGCTGGGGAGTTGTCGAAGGTAGCCGCATCCGTCGGGAAGTCATCGCCCCCGGTCGCTTAGTTGGCAGCGGCAAACGCACTCAATCAGACATTGCTGATTATGTCCTGGTCTATCGGGGCGAAAAACTCGCCATCATCGAAGCCAAAAAACGCAGCCTGCCTGATACTGCGGGTGTGGGTCAAGCCAAGAAATACGCCGAAAAACTAGAAGCCCGATTCGCCTACTCCACAAACGGCGATCGCATCTATCAGATCGATATGCGAACGGGAGCAGAAAGCTACGTCAGTCAGTATCCCAGCCCCGATGAACTTTGGAACGCCACCTTCAGCGAAACCAACCAATGGCGCGATCGCTTTGCCGACATCCCCTTTGAAACCCGCAGCGGCACCTGGGAAACTCGCTACTACCAGCACAACGCCATCAAACACGTTCTAGAAGCAATCACTGAGGGACGCGATCGCATTCTCCTCACAATGGCAACAGGCACAGGCAAAACCCTCGTCGCCTTCCAACTCACCTGGAAACTCTTCCAAAGCCGCTGGAACCTCAGCCGCCAACCCACGCGCCGCCCCCGAATTCTCTTTCTCGCCGATCGCAATATTCTGGCAAATCAGGCATACAACGCTTTTTCCGCCTTCCCAGATGATGCCCTCGTGCGGATTGATCCTGAAGTGATCAAGAAACGCGGCAGAGTTCCCAAAAACGGTAGCGTCTTCTTTACCATCTTCCAGACCTTCATGGCAGGCGGCGACGACGCAGGCAACCCAACCCCCAACTTTGGCGACTATCCTCCTGACTTCTTCGACTTCATCATCATTGATGAGTGTCACCGTGGCGGAGCCAGCGACGAAAGCAACTGGCGCGGCATTCTAGAATATTTCTCACCTGCTGTACAGTTGGGACTCACCGCCACCCCAAGACGTGCTAACAACGCTGATACCTACGCCTATTTCGGCGATCCGGTCTACACCTATGCCCTCAAAGATGGCATCAACGACGGTTTCCTCACCCCCTTCAAAGTTAGGCAAATCGACACCAATCTAGACGACTACGTTTACAGCCCCGAAGACGAACTGATTGAAGGTGCGATCGACGAAGCCAGGACTTACACCGAAGTAGACTTCAACCGCATTATTGAGATTGTCGATCGCGAACGCTACCGAGTCCAGCTATTCATGGAAGCAATCGACCAAAATCAGAAGACCCTCGTTTTTTGCGCCACTCAAGATCATGCTCTCGCTGTGCGGGATTTGATCAATCAAATGAAGGTTAGCACCGAACCAAACTATTGCGTCCGCGTCACTGCTGACGATGGCAAACTCGGCGAACAGCACCTCAGCACGTTTCAAGACAACGAGAAAAACATTCCCACAATTCTCACCACCTCCCAAAAACTCTCAACCGGAGTTGATGCGCGAAACGTTCGCAATATCGTGCTGATGCGCCCAATCAACACAATGATCGAGTTCAAACAAATCGTCGGTCGTGGTACTCGTCTGTTCGAGGGCAAAGACTACTTCACCATCTACGATTTCGTCAAAGCTTATGAACACTTCAACGACCGAGAATGGGATGGTGAGCCTGCTGAATCTGTTCCCGTCATTGCTCGTCCGCGTGAATTAGGAAATGGAAACCGCGATCGCACCACGACTGTAGGCGATGAAGGGGATGAAACCACGACAGTTCACCATCATCCTGAGATCATCAAAATTAAGCTGGCGGATGGCAAAAATCGCACCCTCCAGCACCAAATGTCTACCAGCTTTTGGAGTCCAGATGGCAAACCAATGACCGCAGCCGAGTTTGTAGAACGCTTATTTGGTGAGATTCCAGCACTGTTCAAGAATGAAGATGAACTGCGATCGCTCTGGAGCCGCCCCGACACTCGTAAAGCGTTACTGGAAGGACTCGCTGAGAAAGGATACGGCAACGAACAACTGATTGAAATCAGCCGACTGATCGACGCTGAGAAAAGCGACCTGTATGACGTGCTGACTTATATCGCCTATGCGTCTGAACCGATTAGCCGTCGCGATCGCGTCATGGCTCACAAAGCCTTAATCTTCTCCCGGTATTTCGGCAAGCAGCAAGAATTTCTAGACTTTGTACTGGAGCAGTACATCAAAGCAGGAGTCAGAGAACTCGATCAAGATAAGCTGCCTCAACTGCTGGAGCTAAAATATCACAACATTAGAGACGCAGTGTCCGACTTGGGCAGCGTGAACGAGATCAGAACCGTGTTCATTGGGTTTCAGCAGTATCTGTACTCTCAGAAAGACGCAGCGTAATCTCAGTAAAGTAGAGGTCGTTAGCGCAGGCAGAAGCCGTTGGAAAACCGAGAACGAAAATCATAATGTCCTCAAGACGTAAGGGCTATCACCTCGAACACAACTTTGGACATGGACAACACCATTTAGCCTCCAGTCTACTCACCCTCAATCTCTTGGCGTTTCTCTTTCACACCGTCTTGCATCTTGTAGACGACTCGTATCAGCAGATTCGTCAGAAGCGAGGAACCCGCAAGGGCTTTTTCCAAGATATCCTCGCCTTGACCAAGTACCTCTGGTTTGAAAGCTGGCAACAGCTACTTGATTTCATGCTCTCTGACTCCCTGCCTGCTCAATCTACTGATTCCTCTTAGCTTTTGAATTTAAAGTTGCTGCAATCGAGTACGAAAATCCAACGCTTTGAGCGACTAACCTTACAATTTACGATTGAGAACATTAAGATTGGGCAAGTGGCGAATTGGATTTCCGCCGCATGCGGATTTTTGGGCTGAGCCAGTGAAGGATACAGAGAGACACAAGATCGTCCTCCTCTTTTCTTCGGCGTCTAAGCCCTCTTCGCCCCCTGTGCGAATCACGAACCACACCCGTATTCCATGCTTGTTTGTCCTAACTGCAATCACCAAAACCCTTCTGGGGCAATCCAGTGTGAGGCGTGCTATACGCCCCTCCCCGCAACCATAAAATGTCCAAACTGTGGGGCAACGGTGCAAACCGATGCTAGTTTTTGTGGACAGTGCGGCTTTAACTTGAAAACCGTAACAGGAACTTCCACGATGCCTAATCCTTCTGAAACGCCCGAATCGCAACCGATGCCCCCTGAACCAATCGTGCCTGATCCGTTGATCCCGCCTGATCCACTCGTGTTTCCTGATTCGGCTATGGGCGAGAATACCCCGGAAGGTTTGCCGTCCCTTGCTTCAGGCGCTCAGCCCCATCCTTTGGCTATGACGTCAGCCAATTCTGCTCCGGCAATGACGACGCAGCTACAGCAATTTTCCGCGCGGCTTTTGCACCTGCAAACTACTAATGTGGTTGAACTTCCGCCTGGGCTTCCGGTAATTCACATCGGCAAACCCAACGATCGCATTCCTCCCGATATTGATGTGTCGGGCTATCCTGACTCGGAAATTGTCTCTCGCATTCATGCCGATATTCGTGCTGAGGGTGATGCTTACTACATTGAGGATGTGGGAAGCTCGAACGGGACGTATATCAATAATGTGCCCCTGCCCATGGGAGATCGGCATCGGCTCAGGGCTGGCGATCGCATCTCCCTGGGTAAAGGCGATAAAGTGACATTCTTGTTTCAAATGGCGTGAAATTTGTAATGGGGAACCGCGCCTACGGGATCAAACGGCGAATTTTGGGTATAAGAGAAACGGAATCCCCATCAGAGCTTCTGGTGTGACTGTGTGATTACACTAACCCTATTGCATCCTGTTCAGTTAACCCCTGTTCAACATTGGACGTTTGAGACAGAGCCAATCTTACGGATTGGACGCTCAACCGAAAATCATGTTGTTCTGTATAGTGCTGTTGTGTCTCGCTATCACGTCGAGATGCAGCACGTTGATTCGGGGTGGCAAGTGGTGAGTCTGGGTGCAAATGGCACGTATGTAGACGGCAAGCGCATTGCTCAAGTCTCGGCTCAAGACGGTATGATTATTCGCTTAGCCCGTTCTGGACCAAATATTCAGATTCACTTTGCTGCGGCTCCGTCAGAGCGCGACAAACCTTCGGCAGCTTCCCTGCTTCTATCAAGAATACCGGGCATGGGCAATCCTGCGAATCGCTGCGATCGCGCGGCTCCGTTGGCTACAGGGGTTGACTCTGCACTCAATCCTCAAACAGCGCTAGAAGACCTGTGAGAGCCAAGGCTGCTCTGACTCAAAGCATCAAAGGTCTGACCAGTGCGATAAGGGAGGTAAACTTTCCCCGACCCCTTTTCTCGAAGAGCTTTCTTCTTTAGAATGCTAATTCGGGGTAGCGCCCTCAACCCACTTCTCAGCTTCTTCATGAAAATCGCCACTTGGAATGTTAACTCTGTCCGCACTCGCCTCGCCCATGTGACAGCCTGGTTAACGGCAAGTTCTGCTGATGTCCTGTGTTTGCAAGAAACGAAAGTCACCGATGATTTGTTTCCGCAGGCTGCTTTTGCTGAGGTGGGATATCGCAGTTATGTTTATGGTCAGAAAAGTTATAACGGCGTGGCGCTGCTGAGCCGATTGCCGTTGGACGCGGTTCAGATGGGCTTTGGAGCCGTGTTGCCAGAGAGTTTGGTCGGCGACTTGGATGAGCAAAAGCGGGTGATCACGGGGGTAATAGCAGGCATCCAGGTCGTTAACCTATATGTTCCCAACGGGTCATCGTTGGATAGCGACAAGTACATTTATAAACTGCGCTGGCTAAAAGTTTTACGAGAATATTTGCAAGTCTTACTGGCAAAATCGCCGAGTTTGCTCGTGTGTGGTGACTTTAATGTTGCGCTAGAAGATATTGATATTCACAATCCGAAGGGGCGCGAAAAACAAGTTATGGCGACGGATGCTGAGCGAGAAGCGTTAAGCAGCGTCTTGGAACTTGGCTTGTGCGATGGGTTTCGCAAATTTACGACGGAAGGTGGATATTTTAGCTGGTGGGACTACCGATCGGGGGCGTTTCGGCGAGATGCAGGCTGGCGGATTGACCATCACTACCTGACGCCTGATTTGTATGACCGTGCGATCTCGTGTGTCATCGACAAAGAACCCCGCAAGCTTGAACAGCCCAGCGATCACGCGCCTGTCATCGTAGAATTTTAGGGAAAAACTTGGCTTACTTTGTTAACGTAAGTGGCAATTAAGAGCAAATTATTATGTTTCTCGTTACTGGAGCAACCGGACAACTTGGGCGGCGCATCGTGCGGCAATTAAGATTACAAGAGTCTTGTGTTCGGGCGTTTGTGCGTTTGAGGTCAGACTATTCTGAGCTAGAGAACCGAGGAGCCGAAATTTTTATCGGAGAACTAACCCAGGTTCGGGACATTGAAAAAGCGGTGCGAGGGGTTCAATTTGTGATTAGCGCTCATGGTGGTGAACGTGAAGCACTCAATTACCGTGCCAATATTGACTTGATTGATGCCGCGAAAGAACATGGTGTTCAGCATTTTGTATTTATTTCTGTTTTGGGAACGGATCGTGGCTACGAAGATGCGCCGACTTTTAAGGCGAAACGGGAAGTTGAAAAATATTTACAAGCGAGTGGACTTAACTTTACGATCCTTCGCCCCTCTGGGTTTGCCTCAAATTTGATTTCCTTGGCAGAGCAATTTCAGCGTACCGGAGTGTATTTGTTGATTGGCGATCCGCAAAGTCGCTCATCGATTGTGAGCACCGATGATTTAGCGCGCATTGCGATCGCGTCTCCGACCCTCGAAGCTGCATATCACCAAATTTTTTCGATCGGGGGTCCAGAGATTTTGCAACGCCAAGCCATTCCGCAAATTTTTGGACGGATTTACGATCGCGAGCCGATCATTCTCAATCCTCCTTTGTTGGCATTTGATGGGCTGCGAACTGCGATTGGTCTCCTCAATCCGACCGTTAAGGAATCGTTGGGAACGCTGCGAACGTTGTTGGCAAACGAGTTTTACATCACGCCCGAAGAAGTGGCGCGAATTGAATCAGTTTATGGGTTCAAACTGGAATCGTTAGAGAATTTTATGCGCCGTTACGTCAGTCCCTAATTCGGTACGCGCCACACCGGTGTAAACCGATGAATCAAAACCAAATTGAGCCTAAGGCGATCGCGACGATGGCACCGATCAGCGTGTTCACAATATTCACGACATCATGCGTCAAAAACGGAATTTTATCTTCGATTGTGGCTCCGATCAGGCTTTCGATCGTGGTGGCAACCAAGGCTGCGATCGCGCAAATCACAATTCCCAGAGGGGCGATCAATCCCACGATCCAGCCAACTAGCGCGATCGCCACCGCTCCCACAACCCCTGCCAAGGTTCCTTCCAAACTCACTGCGCCTTCTGTTCCCCGTGGCACAGCCTTCAATGTTGTGATCAAAAAGGTGCGCTGCCCGTAGGCTTTCCCAATTTCCGTAGCGCACGTATCTGATAATTTTGTGCAAAAACTTGCCACAAATCCCAATAGCAACAGCGAAATCCAATTGGCGTGCTGTTGTTGCACCGCTAGATAGAGCACTGCGATCGCACAGATCGCCCCAACCAGCGCCGAACCCCAGACATTGCCCGGTCCTCGTGCGCCCGATCGCGCCTCTGCAATTCCCAATTCCTCTTTCTGTGTCTTGCCGATAAATGTGACGCCCGACCCTGCCAAAAAATAGAACATTACCAACAGATAGCCTTGCCAACCGAGGCACAGCCACAGCAACACCCCTAGAACCCAAGCATGGACTAACCCTGCGGTAGTGAGTAATTTTTTGGGCGCAATAGCCGCGAGTCCTAAAAGAGCAGAATTCAGGACGACAGCAACAGTCCCATCTAGCAGGGTTGGAATTTGAACAAGCTCTGACATTGCGTCCACCAGAAATTCGCCATAATTATTTTGACACTCTCTGTTTTACAGTTCATCTTTTTGCCATTCATCTTTATTTTTTATGTCGTCAACGCTATTTCATCTTTCGTTTCCCGTCAGCGATATTTTTCAGACTAAAAAATATTATGTCGAGGGTTTGGGCTGTGGCTTGGGGCGAGAAAACGCGCATTCTGTGATTCTGAATTTATATGGTCATCAGCTAGTTGCTCACGTTACGGATGAGCCGTTGACGACCCAACGCGGCATCTATCCGCGCCATTTTGGGCTGGTGTTTACCGACGAATCAGATTGGAAAAATCTTTTAGAACGGGCGCAGCAGCAGCAGTTAGCGTTTTACCAACCATCGAAGCAGCGCTTTGTCGGCACGCCCCTCGAACACCGGACATTTTTCTTAGTCGATCCGTTTTTCAATTTGATGGAATATAAATATTACGCTTACCCTTCAGCAATTTTTGGCGATCGCGAGTTTTCTCAAATCGGCGATCCTTCGGAGTTTGCGTAGCAATCGCGCTCTTAGCCCTTAAGGGTTGATCGGCTCTTGAAGGACAGCAGCAACTGGCTCCATTAAGCTTTCAAGAATTACATTAAATGCTCTCGAATCGGTCACCATCCAAGCATGAAGCGGCACTCGCACTTGCATCTCTCGCCCCACGGGTAGCTGCGAACTCCGGGCAGGCAAAATCATGGTGTCTAACGGTGTCCAAATCGATGTGAAATTGATGCACTCTAGCGCTGACAAATCTTGATTGAGATCGGTAAGAAAAGCGCTCTGAGGACGCATTTGTAAACATCCTGGACGCTGAGATAAAAAGGCGGTCAGCGTGCCATTGTGAGGCGATGAAATGGTGATAAAACGCTGCACCCGATTCACCCCTCCCAAGCGCTGCACGTAATATCGGCTCACCAGTCCGCCCATGCTGAATCCAATTAGATCAAAAGGCTGTGAGTCTGGCAGCTTTGCATTGACGAAATCGGCAAGCTGATGGGCGAGAAAATCGAGGGTGCGATCGCCGTTAGCCGGAATCAGATCTAAGCTGTAGACCGTCCAGCCCAGTTGCTTTAATCGGGTGGTCATCAATTGAAAGATGGCAGCCGTGTCGGTGATGCCGTGAACCAGCACAACCGGATTTCGAGCTTGAGTATTCATCGTCGGTGAGGAGCAGTTTCATCTAAGGTAGTACGCTGAACCTAGTCTGATCTCTAGGATAGCGTTCAAACCGTCCTTCATCCTTACCAAGCGTTGCCGCAAGCGTCCCTCTCCTCACGACCTATACCGAACTCAACTGAGAACTGCTATTAGCAGATGGAAACGACTCTAGAGCAGATAATATCGCATTGGTCGAGGCTGTCCAACCAATGATGCCACCTTGCGATCGCACCATCTCTAAGGTGGCTTGCTTGAAGTGCGGAAAATAGCTTTCCGTTGCGTCTTCGACCAACAGGCATTCGTAGCCGCGATCGTTGGCTTCTCGTAGGGTCGTTTGGACACAAACTTCTGTGGTGACCCCGGTGATCAGTAGATGAGTGATGCCGCGATCGCGCAAATGCTCCTCCAACGGCGTCTTATAAAACGCTCCCTTTCCAGGCTTGGGAATTACGAGTTCATCCAGTTGGGGGGCGAGTTCTGGAATAATTTGGTTGCCGGGTTCTCCTAGCACCAGAATTCGTCCCATCGGTCCTGCATCCCCAATTTTTAGATTGCCTGTTCCTCGCTGCTGCTTGGCTACAGGGCAATCGGACAGATCGCTTTGATGACCTTCGAGGGTGTGGATAATTGGGAGGTTCAGGGCACGGAATGCGTCTAATAGTTGCTTGAGCGCGGGTACGATCGCTTGGAGTCGTTTGACATCATTTCCCAACGCATCCCCAAAACCACCGGGTTCTAAAAAGTCTCGCTGCATGTCAATAATCACAAGGGCAAGTTTCGGATGTTCGGGCAGAGGATAGTCGTAAGGTTGGGCTGGAATGGGGTTCATGGTTCGTGAGCGAGGGGCAAGGAGGGCGAATCAGGGTCATGGATGATGACGGGCTTTTCCCAGATCACTAAAACAATGCAGCCGTCTTTGCTGGTGACGCTGTGCTGGGTGTCTGGAGGATTAATCACCAACGTTCCGGTTTCATAGCTGCCGCGCTGATCTTGTTGCGACCCGGACAGAACTAAAATATGCTCAAATCCAGGGTGGCTATGATGGGGAACTTGGGCACCGGGCTGATAGCGTAAAAGGGCAGCGGCAGATGCGCCCGTTTCGTCTTCATAAAAGCGATAGATTTCGACACCCGGACGAAACGGTTGCCAGGGCAAGTCGTTTTGATGATGGGCAATGGTTAGACACTGTTGGAAAGTGAGCGAGTGCAGCATGACGTTGCTTAAGAGGAGTGACCTGCCATCCGACGACCAATTGTTGTGAGATCGACCTCTGCGATCGCACCTTCATAAACCAGTTTCCCGTCGCTCATCACCAAGATGCGATCGGCGAGGGTGAGCAATTCGTCTAAATCTTCACTCACCAGTAAGACGGCAACCCCTCGATTTCGGGCGGCGACAATTTCGCTGTGAATGTACTCTACCGCCGCAAAGTCCAGACCAAAGCAGGGATTGGACGCAATCAATAACCGAATTTGATCGGAGGATAGCTCTCGCGCTAAGACCGTTCGCTGGACGTTGCCCCCTGACAGGTTGCCAACGGGCGTGTTGACTGAAGGGGTGCGAATGGAGAACGTTTGCACCAAAGTCTGTGCCATCTGCCGCATGACGCGCAGCAGTAGAAATCCTTGCTTGGATTGCGGCGGACGATCGAACGTGCGTAGCGCTAGATTTTCGGAGACGCTCATGTGGGAAACACAGGCATTTTGCAGCGGCTCTTCGGGCAGCACAAAGACCTGATGCCGAAACATCTGAGCGCGAGTGGCAGTATACGGTTCGCCGTTGACGCAAATCTGCCCCGCCGTCGGCACCCGCTGACCTGCCAACGATTCCACCAATTCTTTCTGACCATTGCCAGACACCCCGGCAATGCCAACAATTTCGCCACTGTGAACGCTTAGGTTTAGGGTTGCGATCGCAGGCAGCCCATTATCTTTATCCGCACAGAGATTGTGAATTTCTAGTACGGGCGTCTCGGCGATCAACGTTGCCTTGGCGACAGTCTTTGCCGTTCGCTCTTCTCCGAGCATCATTTGCGCCATCGCAGCGATCGTTAACTCCTTGACGAAACCCTGCCCTGCTAGCCGTCCCTTTCGCAAGACCGTGACTTCATCCGCAAACGCCATCACCTCGCGAAACTTGTGAGAAATCATCAGCACGCTCAAATGCCCTGCGGTGACTTCTTTTCGCAACAGACCCAAAATTTCATCTGCTTCTCCGGGCGTTAGCACCGAGGTCGGTTCATCTAAAATCAACACTCGGCTTTTGAGATAAAGCTGCTTCAAAATTTCGAGCTTCTGCTTTTCTCCGGCGGCGAGTTGAGAAACCGGTCGAGTCAAGGGGATCTGGAACGGGGCAGCCTCCATAAATGCCTGAAGTTGCTCCATTTCCTGCCGCCAGTTGATCAGTTTGGGACTGTCAAATCGCGATAGCACCAAATTTTCCGCCACGGTCATCGCTGGAACCGACGTAAAGTGCTGGTAGACCATGCCAATGCCGAACTGATGAGCGACAGAAGGACTTTTGATCTCCTGCGATCGCCCCTCAATCAAGATCTCACCAGAGGTCGGTTGATAGAAGCCCATGATGCACTTCACAAGCGTGCTTTTTCCAGCCCCATTTTCACCGAGTAGAGCGTGAAAACTGCCGGGTTGTAGGTGTAGGGAGACGCGATCGAGGGCGATCAAGCTACCAAATTGTTTGGCGAGGTCAATCACTTTCAAATCCGGCGTTTGAGTTGAAGAGTAAAGGTCAGAGAGCATCACGAGATCTCCAGATGAAATACTTAAGTGAATCAAAAGTTATTCAGAATAAGAATCAGTCTTACTATGGTTTTATGAATTTCAAAACTACACAAAATTTATGGCTTCTAACAAAGCAGATGAATCAGCTACAGCCCCAAAAACACCGCCCTGCATCTTCACCATCTTGAGAGCGGCTAAATGATTGCCATAATCGGTGGCTCCGGTGCAGTCTGAGAGCAGCAGACATTCATAGCCGCGATCGTTGGCGTCTCGCATCGTCGTGTGGACGCAGACATCGGTTGTGATCCCGGTGAGCAGGATGTTTTGAATGCCCTGACGCTTCAGAATCAGATCGAGATCGGTGGCGTAAAATGATCCCTTTCCAGGTTTGTCGATAATCACCTCTCCCTCTAGGGGCGCTAATTCTGGAATAATTTCCCAGCCGGGTTCTCCCCGCACCAAAATTCGACCGCAAGGACCCGGATCGCCAATTCCTGCCCCAATCTGCCGCGATCGCCACTGCTTATTTTCTGGCAAATCGGCGAGATCGGGGCGATGTCCTTCGCGGGTATGAATGATGTGAAATCCTTGCTGCCGCGCCATAAACAAGACTTTGCTAATCGGCTCAATGGGGGCGCGGGTCAGCGACAGATCATAGCCCATGCGATCGACATAGCCCCCGATGCCACAAAAGTCAGTCTGCATATCGATGATGATCAGCGCGGTATTTTCAGGACGCAAATCGCCGTTATAGGGATAGGGATAAGGGTCTGCGGCAACAAATTTGCTCATGATGTCTCTCCGATGTTTATTTCGACTCCTTCACTCGCGCTGCGATATATGCCCGCCAGCCGCCCCAGTGAGTAATCTCGATGCCAGTTTCACAGAGGGCGGCTTCTCCCAAAACGCCTAAAACCTCCTCCCCATCGTTTAGACAGACTTTTCCAATACACAGCCCTGGCGGTTCTTGCAAAAGAATGGTGCCGAGTCCTTGGAGGGGAACGTTCCAAACTTCGAGCGCGATCGCCTGACCTCCACCCGTGACGCGCATCATCGCAGGATGGCGATCGCCAATTGACCACAGTCGGTAGGTCGGTTTGGTCTGGGCGTCTCGCTCAAAGGTTGCTCCGACGGCAAGCAAATTTCCGTTGAGTTCCAAGCCGCGCATCAGCGTACCATTCACCGCAAGGTTCACCCTATCGAGCATCGTTTTGGCTCTCACTTTACAATCGAGATTCGCTGGGCTTACCTAAGGCTCCTGGCACTCCCGCCAAGGTTCGCTGGGGAGAGCAGGTGAGGATCATAATCAGCAGCGTCAAAATATAGGGAGAAGCGTTGAAGAGGTAATAGTAAGAGTCTACGCCGACCGATTGGAGGGCAGGCCCGATCGCCTGAGCGCCCCCAAACAGCAGGGAAGCATAGAGGCATTGAATCGGATTCCACCGGGCAAAAATCACGAGCGCCACAGCCATCAAGCCCTGACCACTTGAAATGCGTTCTGTCCAGCTACCGGGGTAAAACAGAGAAAGAGATGCGCCGCCAATGCCCGCTAGAAAACTGCCCGCCATGATGCTCAAGAGCCGCACGTTATAGATCGACACTCCCATCGCACGAGCGGCATCTGGACTATCGCCCACCGCTCGGATCAGCAAGCCCCAACGGGTCGAGCGAAAAAACCACTGCATCAGAGGCGCGATCGCAATCCCCAACAAAAACAAAGGGCTGACTTTCAGCGCCGACTCCACCGCAGGCAGGCTGCTCCAAGCACCAAAATCCAGCGTCGGCAGTTGGGGAGCAGAAGGCTGAATGAAAGGTTTCCCCAAAAAGAATGCCACGCCACTACCAAAGATAATCATGGCGATGCCCACCGCAACATCATTGACTCTAGGACGCTGAGCAACGATGCCGTGAATTAAGCCAAACCCCAGCCCCGCCAGCCCTGCCGCCCCTACCCCAAGCCACGGCGATCCGGTGAGATAGGAAATGGCATAGGCACTCATCGCGCCCATGAGCAGCGTCCCTTCCAAACCGAGGTTAATCTTGCCACTCTTTTCAGTGAGACATTCCCCCAAACTAACAAACAGAAACGGCGCACTGCCGCGCAAAGTTCCTGCCACAATGCCGAGCGGAACGCCCCACCACCCCAAAACTTCAGTCGTCATGACCCAATTCTCCAGATTAAGTGTTCTTTTTAGCTGTGGGCGCGATGAGTGCAGAGCGCAACTCCGCAGGAAACGGCTATGCCACACTCGGAGCGATCGCACTCCGTTCTTTAAACATCTCAAACTTTCCGTAAAGAGATTCGCTGTAGAGAACCACCAGAAATACCAATCCCTGAAAAACAAGCGCTGTCGCATCAGGCAAGTTGTGACTGCGTTGCAAAATTCCGCTACTGGCGAGAATGCCGCCCAGCAACACCGAAACCAAGACAGCCGCCAAGGGATTGTGCCGTGCCACAAATGCCACCAACACGCCGCCGTAGCCATAGTTAGCATTGAGAGATTCATTCGCCCGTCCGTGGACAGCCGCCACTTCGACCATGCCAGCCAAGCCCGCACAGGCTCCGCCCAAAAAACAAATCGCCATCGTTAATTTGCCAACGGGCAGACCCGCAATTCGAGCGGCGCGAAGATTTCCCCCCGCGATCCGGGCTGCAAACCCAAAGGTAGTGCGCTGAATCAGCAGATAAGCCAGCCCACAGGCAACAATGCCAAATAGCAGTCCGTAATGCACCCTCGTCCCCGGCAGGGTGCCCAACATACTCGCCATGCCAATGGGATAGGTCGAGGGCTTGTTGAGCGAACTCGGATCGCGCATGACACCTGAGACAAGCTGATTGAGAATAGCGATCGCAATATAGTTCAGCAGCAAACTACTGATCGTCTCGTTGACCGCTCGGTAGTGGCGGAGCGCCCCGACCAGGGCAATCCACAGTCCACCTGCCACAATTCCGCCTAGCGCCATGCCAATCTGAACGATCGTCGGCGCACTGCCATCTAGGAACAGCCCAACGGCGACAGCACTGAGTCCGCCAATCACGATCGCGCCTTCGTTGCCAATGATGACCAGTCCAAGCCGTGCCGGAAGGGCTGTACAGAGCGAACTGAGCATTAGGGGCGCGGCTCGAATCAAGGTATTTTGAAACGAACTCCAGGTGCCAAATGCCGCTCGATAAATCGAGGAATACACCCCGAATGGATTTGCACCTGCGATCGCACAGAACCCACCAAACAGAACGAGCGCAACAAGCAACGCCCCAATAGGGATACAAATCGCTTCCAAGGTTTTTCGCCAGTGTTTCACCATCATCCCGTCACCTTACCGTCAACTCCTTCCACCAGCCAATTCATCTTCTCTAGCTCAATCGCCTGCTGCTTCATTTCCTGCTGCGCTTGAATTTGCACCTTGCCTGTGTTGTCTTTGATTTCGCCCTTATAGATTGCCACCTCGTTGCTCAGCAATCGCTGTTTGGCAGCCTCGGCATCTGCTTTCGCTTTTGCTGTGACCGCAGCACCGTAAGGGGAAAGCTTGCAGAATTGGCTAGAGAGACCGCCCCGCAGCAAGTGAGGAATACTGTCATCCATCAAGGTTTTGTCGGCTAAAAGTTCTTGAGCATATTGAGTGTAGATGCTTGACCAGTCCCACTCTGCGCCCGTGAGATAGCCTTTAGGAGCAAGGCTCGCCTGATCCGCGTGATAGCCAGAGCAATAAATGCCGCGTTTCTCCGCCGTTTCCATGATCACTTTAGGGCTATCCACATGACAGGTCACCACATCGACCCCTTGGTCTGCCATGCTGTTCGTGGTTTCAGCTTCCTTGACGGGTTCTGACCATTCGCCTGTAAAAATGACTTGGGTTTTCACCGTTGGATTGACAGAGCGTGCCCCCAGCGTAAAGCTATTGATATTTCGCAACACTTGAGGAATGGGCTTAGCCGCCACAAACCCTAACTTATTCGATTGAGTTGCATGTCCGGCGACGATACCCGCAATGTATTGGGCTTCGTCAATGTAGCCAAAATAGCTGCCGACATTATTTGGGTGAACCCCCTCTTGATACAGCCCACCCGCGTGAAAGAACTGCACCTTGGGAAATTCCTTTGCCACTGCCAAAACATGAGGATCAAAATAGCCGAAGGACGTGGGAAATATCACCGTTGCGCCATCTAAATTAATCATGCTCCGCATCGTTTCTTGCACCGCATTAGTTTCGGCAACATTGGCTTCTTCCACCACCCGAATACCCGGAATTTTAGCGATCGCGGCTGCCCCCAAAGCATGGGCTTGGCTATAGCCGTAATCGTCTTTCGGTCCAACGTAGATAAAGCCGACGGTGAGTGGCTCGCCCTTGCCGCCTGTGGCGTTGCTGTTTACAGAAGTGCAACCTGCCCCAAATTTAGCAACCCCCAAGGCAGATGCGGCTAACAGCCCCCGCATGACCTGCCGCCGTGATAGATAGAAAGCCTGTCTGTGCGTCATGCTAACTCCCCTCCGAAAAGAGATTGAGATGCTGAAATTACGGAGAGTTTACCAGGGTGAACCGAGTCTAGAAATATGAAAAAGTGCGAGAAAAGTTAGCCCAAGGTGCGAGAAAAGTAATTTCTATAACAAAGTTCGGGTTCGGAACCTGCGTAGGATCAAGTCCTCTAGAGGCTGCTGGCGATTCGCACAACTTTGAAAGAACCGCTAGTTGGTGAGCCTCTCTACCGGAGCTTCGCACATCTATGAAGTCTGAAGATGCCCTAGAACTCATTGAAACGGTTCTCGATGATCATCATCTCAATCGGCTGCAAATGGCTATCCTACACCATGCTTGGCAAGATCAGTCTTATCAAGAAATTGCCAGCATCACGGGATATGAAGTGGGGTATGTGAAGCAAACGGGCGCTCATCTCTGGCAGCAACTTTCGCAGAAATTAGGGAAGAAGGTCACGAAACACAATCTGCATCAAGTTTTACAGCGTCAAGATCGGAGCAAACCGCTCCCCCCTCCTGCCATTCTCACGCCCCAACCCCGGATAGACTGGGGCGATGCGCCCGACACGTCGATTTTTTATGGGCGAGTGGCAGAACTGGAGCAACTAGAAGGCTGGCTGATGCAGGAAGGCTGTCGGTTTGTCGGAATCTTGGGCATGGGTGGCATTGGCAAAACTGCCTTAACCATCCAATTTGGACGCCAACTTCAAGATCGCTTTGACTGGGTAATTTGGCGATCGCTCCAACACATGCCGACGTTGCAAGATCTGCTCAGCGATCTGCTGCGATCGCTTCGCCCTCAATCTCTAACCGACCTTCCCGATACGGTAGAGGCGGGTCTCCGGCAATTGCTCGACATTCTCCGCCACTCACGGGGGCTGCTGATTCTTGATAATGCCGAAACGATTATGCAGGCAGGACATCTGGCGGGACATTATTCTGTCGGATACGAAAACTATGGTCAGCTTTGGCGCTATCTGTGCGATCGCGACCATCGCAGTGCGGTGTTGCTAACAAGTCGAGAACAGCCTCGCGAGATGGCAACCCAAGAAGGCACAACACTCCCGATCCGATCGCTCTATCTCAACGGAATTTCGCCTCAGACTGGGCAGCAACTCGTACAGCTGAAAGGAGAGTTTATCGGCACGGCTGACCAGTGGCACACTTTGGTCAACCATTACGGCGGCAATCCTCTGGCGTTAAAGATGGTAGCGGCGGTGGTTCGGCGCTGTTTTGATGGACAAATTGAGCCATTTCTAGACTTGCTGATCCAGGGGCAGTCTGTCTTTGACGATATCCGACAACTGCTCACCGGACAGATCGATCGACTGTCGGATCTAGAACGGCACGTCCTGTACTGGTTTGCCATTTACCGGGAATCAGGAACGCTGGCAGACTTGCGATCGGATCTGCTGCCCTCGGTGAGGTTAGGCGATTTGCTCGAAGCGTTAAATTCCTTACAGGCGCGATCGCTGATCGAACGAAAAGCCAATCGGTTTACGCTTCAGCCTGTGGTGCTAGAATACCTCACTGAAGGCTTGATCAAGCAGGCATCCCACGAGCTAGAGACGTTAGGGCAGGCAGATCCCCACATTCACCTCTTGCGCTCCCATGCCCTCTTAAAGGCAGACGCCCCAGACTACCTTCGCGGTTGGCAGCGTCGCCTTCTGCTTCAGCCCATTGTCGATCAATGCTTGAGCCAGCAAGGTTTAGCGGATTTCACAACCGGAGTGCGGCGGGCTTTGGAGGCATTTCGAGAACAGCCCAAAACGCAGGTGGGCTATCTCAGTGGCAATCTGCTCAATCTGCTGCTTCAGCTTCAGGTGGACTTGACCGGATGGGACTTCTCTCAACTCCCGCTCTGGCAAGCCGATTTGCGAGGAGCGGTGTTGCATCACGTCAACCTCAGCCAAGCGGATGTCTCAAAAACGGCGTTTAAGGAGTCCTTTAGCCAAATTCTCGCGATCGCATTCAGTCTGGACGGCAAACTCCTGGCAACAGGAGATATCAACCACGAGATTCATGTGCGGCAGGTGATCGATGGGAAGCCCTTGTTTAGCTGCCGCATGGAAGCGGGTTGGGTATGGTCGGTGGCGTTTAGCCCGGATGGTCGCTGGCTAGCGAGTAGCGCCAATCGCACCGTCGCCCTGTGGGATGTGCAAACCGGAGAGTGCTTGCACACGTTTGAAGGCTATGCCGATCGCGTGTTTTCCCTAGCGTTTAGTCCGGATGGTCGGCTGTTAGCAAGCGGCAGCGAAGATCGGCTGATTCGCATTTGGGAGATCAAAACCCAAAAACTGGTGCATGTCCTCAAGGGGCATGATTGTGAGGTGCGATCGATTGCCTTTGCGCCTCATCGGTATCCAGCCGTGACTCAGCCGCCGTCTCCTAACGCTGGATATCTTTTGGCAAGCGGCAGTTTCGATCGCACCGTGCGGCTGTGGGATGTTCAAAGTGGAACGTGCCTCAAGATTCTCAAGGCGCACACGGGCTGGGTGTTCTCGGTGGCGTTTAGTCCGGAGGGTCGTTGGTTAGCCAGCAGTAGCCGCGATCGCACCGTCAAACTGTGGCAGGTCGAGTCTGGGCACTGTCAGGCTACGATCGCGGCTCATCCTCACCAGATTCGCGCTGTCACCTTTGCGAGGGACGGCAAAACCTTAGTCACTGGCTGTGATGACCATCGCCTTCGGGTTTGGAACTACTATACGGGCGAATGTCTGCGCGTGCTGAAGGGACACCAAAGCTGGATTTCTGCGATCGCGATCTGCCCAGCCACCCAGGTACTTGCCAGCGCCAGTGAAGATCAGTCCGTGCGCTTGTGGGAAGGTCATAGCCATCGCTGCATCAAGACCTTTCGAGGACACAGTAACGGCGTCTGGGGGATTGCGTTGAGTCCTGACACTCGGCAGTTAGCCAGTGGACATCAGGACGGTCAGATCCGCCTCTGGTCGCTTCAGCATCTCCCTGCCTGGGATGCTTCTGAGTCAAAAGAGCCTCAGTCGCCTCAAAAAATCCTGCGAGGACACGAAAGCTGGGTGTGGTCAGTGGCGTTTAGTCCTCACCGTGATCTGCTAGCGAGTGGCAGCGAAGATCGCACCGTCCGGCTGTGGCACGCTCAGACTGGCAAACTGCTCTCTACGCTGTACGGTCACAGTGATGCCGTCCTTTCAGTCGTGTTTAGCCAAGATAAACAAACGCTCATCAGTGGCAGCCTTGATGGGACACTGCGGATCTGGGATATCCCGACGACTCAGTGTCGCCAGATTTTGGAGGGACATCGCAGCGGTGTATGGGCGATCGCGCTGAGTCCAGATGGGCAAACCTTAGCCAGTGGCAGCCAAGACACAACGATTCGCCTGTGGGAATTATCTACCGGACGCTGCATCAAAGTTCTCGCCGATCATCGCAGTTGGGTTCGCTGTGCAGCATTTAGCCCCGATGGGAAAACCCTAGCAAGCGGTAGCGCAGATGGCGTGATTAAGCTGTGGGATTTAGCAAACGGGCGATGCGCTCAGACCCTCCAAGCCCAAGCCGTACCCGTTCTCACCCTAGCCTTTGACCCACTGCGCCCTATTCTTGTCAGTAGCGGCGTTGATGCCACGATTCGCTTTTGGAATTGGACAGAGACCCCTGCCACCTACACTGCACAATTCGGCGGACATTCTCGCTGGATTCGGGAACTCTGCTATGGCTCGGAGGGGCGAGTTCTCGCCAGTTGTAGTCAAGATGAAACCATTAAGCTGTGGCAACTGCCAGATCAGCAAAATAGCATTCCTTTACATCGGGCGACTCTAATCCAAACGCTACGGGTTCCCCGTCCTTACGAAGGATTGAATCTCACCGGAGCGGTTGGTCTGACGATGGCTCAATTAACTGCCATGCAACGATTGGGTGCGATCGCGCCTTCTGACTAACTGACTAACGCCTAATCTTGCAATCGTCGTTCATGATAGACGGTTATCCTGACAATCCTTGCTGTCTTTCTTCTGGAACCGTTAATACATCAACCCCACGACGGCGTAATTCGGTTGCGATCGCTCGATGAACGTGTTCATTCAGAGATAAAAGGCAACGCTCATCTGAGCAATCCTTGCTGCTGCAATCTAGCTATAAGTGGAGATTCTTCCGCCTCAGCACGCCTTGCTTAGGAACGTTATTTTCGTCGATTTGAATATGTTTATACTCTGTGGAAACAAGAGCCATAGCGTTGGTCTGGGTTGTGTTTCTGAAATTCTATTTTTCTATTATGATTCGCTCATGTGGGTTAAGCGATCTTCTGCTGTTATGATTGGCTGCGTATCCTTTGCAAGTCGCACTTTCACTCTTTGCGTGTAAGTTTTTATGTCTGTTCAGTTGTTTCTGAAACCTCTAACTCTGCTAATTGTGAGCGGGTTGCTCTCCTTCAGTCCTAGCCTGTTGCCTTCTCAATCTAGATTGATGGCACAAACCTCAAGAAAATCGGGTGAAGAATTGGTAATTCAAGGCTTGCAGTTCGTTCAGCAAAGGCGATTGAGTGATGCGATCGCAGTCTTCCGCGAAGCCGCTCGTGTCAATCCACGCTTAACCGCCGCCCATTACAATTTAGGGCTAGCACTTCGCCAGCAAGGACAACTTCAAGGCTCTGCCGATGCGTTTTATCTAGCCACCCAATCGAGTCCAAATTTTGCCCTAGCTTATGCAAATTTGGGAGCCGCGCTATTAGAAGGAAGTAATTTACAGCAAGCCAAAGACTATTTGCAACGATCGCTAGAACTCGATCCAAAATTAGGACTGTCTCACTACAATCTCGGCTTGCTGTTGGGGCGAGAAGGCAATCTGCCGGGCGCGATCGCAGCGTTTCAAAATGCCTCAAAACTGAGCGCCAATGCCTCAGAACCCCTCTATCATTTAGGGTTAGTCTATCAGCGCCAAGGCAAAACGAACGATGCGATCGTGGCATTCAAACAAGCGATTGGGCGCAATTCGAGCTATGCAGACGCTCACTATAGTTTGGGATCAATTCTCTACACTCAGGGCGATTTAGAAGGCGCGCTTTCTGCCTTTCGACAAGCGACTCAAGCCAATCCAAAATTTGCCAACGCTTATTATGCCGCAGGTCTAGCGTTTGTCCGAAAAGGAAACGTCCAGGAAGCCCAACGAGTTCTCGCCTACGCTGGCAACCTATATTCGGCTCAAGGCAATTCGCAGTGGGCAACGAAAACGCAACAGCAACTTCAACGCCTGCGTAGTCGATAAAAGCCGTTGATCAGGAAAATAGGCGTGACCAACTTTGCAAACGCTGTCATCGAAACGAATCGAGATCTAGGGCCGCAGACCCCCCTTCTTCTAGCTGAACTAGAATTTTGCCCAATTGCGACCACACCAGCCAACTGACAAACGCCGTCATCGGCACTGCGATCGCATAGGCGAGCCTGGTTGGAAACCCAAAAATCTCAACACCAGATGCCAAAAAGAAACAAGAGCCGCCTGCCATTCCCAAAAAGGGTAAGAAAAGGTTAAACCCGCGCATATTTGCCAAACTACGAGTCGAACGATTTTTAGACCAATCTTGCACAGATTGCGTTAAGACTGCCTGAAACGCAAGCCCAGACGCAAGACTCGCAAGCAGACCTGCACATAGGAGAAGATAGGGGGGCTGAGGGAAAAAGTAGTTCACAGTTCGTCTTGAGGGGCTAAAGGGCAGACACGGGAAACCCGTTACTTTTTGTCATACTCAATCCTACCGTCAATCCTTCATCATTGGTCAGTGGCATGGCTCACTCCTAGATTGTTCTTACTACTAGAGTGTAGGAAAGGTTATCTAAAGTCGGTAAGAGAGACCACTGACGGCATAAAGGCGGCAGCGCGAGCGGTCGAAAAGTCTGCGATCGCGCCTAGGGCAGCGTTAAAGATCCGGGCAGGTTGAATCTCGTCTTTGATCAGATTCCACAATTGTTGAACTTCTTCGGTATGGAGGCGATCGTCTTCGGTAAGCGCTAAGAGTAGCTGCCGTCGGAGATATTTTCCTTCATCAGAAAGCAAATACTGCAAGCCAAGTTGGGCGGTCGGTAGGAGGTCGAAGGTCTCATCGGCGCGTGCGATCGCAATCATATTCTCTAATCGCCGCCACTGGAATTTACCATCTTTGAACAAAACTTCAATCAAGCGACGCCGCAATCTTGGAGATTCTCCAGTCAGCAACCGGCGAGCAACGTAAGGATACGCCACCTCAACGATTCTAAAATCTGGGTTGAGCGTAATCGCCAAGCCTTCTTGGGTAACTAGCGATCGAATGATCAACGCAAACTTGGCAGGCACTCGGAACGGGTAGTCATACATCAACTCGCTAAAGCGATCAGTAATTGTTTTGAAGTTAAAATCTCGAACGCTATCGCCCATGATGTCGCCCAACACCGACTCGATCGCTGGCACAATCGGGTAAATATCAGTACCCGGAGCCAAAAACCCAAGTTTGACAAAATCGTGCGCTAGATCCACATAATCTTTGTTGATCAGATGCACAACGGCATCCACTAGCGTTTCCTTTGCCTCTTCTTCTAGCTGATCCATCATGCCGAAGTCGATAAATGCCATTTTCCCCCCGTTCTCTCCGGGCACAGCAAAGAGGTTGCCTGGGTGCGGATCGGCATGGAAAAAGCCATATTCCAGCAGTTGCCGTAAGCCTGCCGTTACGCCAATTCGGATGAGGGCATCGGTATCTAGCCCCGCTTGCTCAATGCTCGCCGTGTCAGTCAGCTTAAAGCCATGAATCCACTCCAAGATCAGAACGCGCTGGGTGCAGTGCCGCCAATAGATTTTAGGAACTTTCACAGTCGGATCGTTGCGGAAATGTGTGGCAAACTTTTCGGCGTTGCGTCCTTCATTGAGGTAATCGATTTCCTCAAAAAGTTTTGTGCCAAATTCGTCTACAATCAGCCTCAGATCATGACCCAAATTCAACGGTAGCCAAGGAGCTAGCCAGCCCGCCGCCCATCGCATCAGATACAGATCGAGCGTCAGGGTAGGCAGAAGATTTGGGCGCTGAACCTTAACCGCAACTTCTTCACCGGTTTTGAGCCGCGCTTTGTAAACTTGCGCCAAACTCGCCGCCGCTATGGGATTGGGTGAGAAATCATCAAAAACCTCGTCAATTTCGGCGTCTAAATCTGATCGAAGAATGCGGAAAGCGATCTCGTTTGGAAACGGGGGCAACTGATCTTGCAGTTTGATTAATTCGTCTAGATAGTCACGCCGAATCAGGTCAGGGCGCGTAGAGAGTGCCTGCCCAACTTTAATGTAGGCTGGTCCTAGCGTGGTCAAAATTTGGCGCAATTGCGCGGCACGACGAAGCTTGTTTTGCGCTTTGCGATCGAACCATGGGTCGAGCTTGAGTCCAAGAATAAAGCCAGCGAAATACCAAATGATCCGAAGCGATCGCCAAACTGCCCACCAGGGACGAAGACCATAATATCGGGCGATTTCGGTAGCGTCGTAGCGTCTCAGGTGAGACAAAGAAATTCGACCCACGGGTTTATCTTACCTCTTGAAACGAAGGATGCGGACAACCATCAACAGCAGTTGAGCCTTGCAACCGTACTTTCCACTTCTATCTCTACCTTTAAACCAAAAGTTTAGCGATCAGAAGTTCAGGGAATCCCTTGATGCCCGACTGCTTTTTGAATGATTACTATTTGTTGCTTTTATCTCATTCTAGTATATAAAACTACAACTTCTAGAACAATATTGAGCCACAAAAACAAAGCTCAAACCGATAATGCACGAGAGGTTTGAGCATTCTTCGTCAGCAAAATTTGACGCTACGTTACCCCAGAGAATCTTTCAAACTGTAAACAACTTGGTCTTGTTGTTCGTTAGATAGCTCTGGAAACATCGGCAAGGAGAGCACTTCCCGCGCCGCGCGATCGACTTCTGGCAGTTGACCGATGGGATAGCCCAGGGACTTGTAAATCGGCTGTTGGTGCAGGGGATACGGATAGTAGATCATAGAGATCACCCCTTGCTGTGCGATCGCGCTTTTGATGGCGTCCCGCCGACCCGGTTCGGTTTCGTTAACACGAATCGTGTACTGATTCCAGACAGACTGCCCCCCCGCTAGTTGCTGAGGCAGAACGATGCCAGGAAGCGGGGATAGAAGCCGATGGTAGCGATCGGCAATCTGGCAGCGCTGCTCGTTCCAGGCATCTAGGTGACGAAGCTTGATCTGCAAAATTGCGGCTTGAACGGCGTCTAATCGACTATTCACGCCATGTTCTTCGTGATAGTAACCCCTGCGTCGCCCGTGGTCGCGAAGCATTTTAATCGTTGCGGCAAGCTCAGGATCGTTGGTTGTAATGGCACCCCCGTCACCACAAGCCCCTAAATTCTTCGTTGGGTAGAAGCTAAAACAGCCAATATGCCCAATGCTGCCGACTTTTTGACCAGACCATTCTGCCCCGGTGGCTTGGGCGCAGTCCTCAATGACGGCGATCGTATGCGTTGCTGCAATGCTCATCAAGCGCGTCATGTCTACCGGTTGCCCAAACAGATGCACCGGCACAATGGCTTTGGTTTTGGGAGTCATCGCCGTTTCAACCTGATCGAGATTCAAGGTAAACGTCTGCGGATCAATGTCCACAAAAATCGGCGTTGCGCCAACGGCACTGATCGTTTCTGCCGTAGCAATAAAGGTAAATGGCGAGGTGATGACTTCATCTCCTGCCCCAATGTTCAGCGATCGCAGGGCAAGATAAAGAGCATCTGTGCCCGAATTGCAGGTCACACACTCAGAATTTCCAATGTAGGTGGCAAACTGGTGTTCAAAATTCTCAACCGTTGCGCCGCCGATGTAGCGACCAGAGGCAAGCACTTCTAAAACGGCTTGATTGATGTCGGAACCAATGGTCTTGAACTGTTCTGAAAGGTCAAAAGGGGGAATGGTATTCACTCAGTTGCACCACGTACCTTTAGGATGATCTAATGAATCTTTAGACCGGGAAGTGTCTACATTGTTTCAACAAACATAAAATCTGGCAAGATGGGGCGATTTGGCAAGATGGCAAGATAAGGAGAGAGCATTGTGCAAGCTGAAACGGCAATTGGAGCGGTGGTGGCAGGGCTGGGGTTGGTGGTGGCAGCGATCGCGCTTTCACGGTGGCAACGCCTCGGACTCGTGCCCAATATTTTGATCGCCACTGGACGAGCGGTTCTGCAACTCATCGTGCTGGGGTACGTGCTGAGTGTGGTGTTTGCGCCGCCGCAAAGTCCAGTGTTGATCTTATTTGTCGTGGCTATTTTGCTGATCGTGGCGGCGATCGTCACTCGCAATCGCATTAGTCAAAAGCTGCCGCGCCTGTTGCCTTGGGTGATCGGATCGGTACTGGTGAGTACGGCACTAACGGTCGGCTATACACAGTTGTTGATCGTGCGATCGCAGCCGTGGTATGACCCGCAGTTTTTGATTCCACTCAGTGGGATCGTCTTGAGCAATGCGATGAACGGAGCCACGATCGCGGGAGAACGATTGGTCAGTGCATTTGCCTCCCACCAGGCTGAAATCGAAACCCATCTTAGCTTAGGGGCGACGCCAACGCACGCGATCGCAGCCCATCGCCGAGATGCCATTCGCGCTGGCGTGTTGCCCACCCTCAACACCATGACCATTGTGGGACTAGCAACTCTACCAACTGTGCTCAGCGGTCAGTTGTTGGGCGGTGCAGACCCCGTTTCAGCGATCGCGCTAGAAATCATTATTTTGATCATGCTGGCATTTTCAACCCTAGTAGTTACGATCGCGCTCACCAGCGGCATCTGTCGGCAATTTTTTAACGACGCTGCCCAACTGCTCAATCTCTAACCTCGCCCCCAGCAACACTTTGGCGCAACTTCTACTCGCCTAGCTGCATTAGCCTTCCGTCGGCTTGACGACCCACACCGAGCAGGGCGCATCTGACACAACCTGACTACTCACCGAACCAAGAAGAATACGTTGAATTCCCGTCAATCCTCGGCTGCCGATAATGATTAAGTCCGCTTTGTAAATGTTTGCCAGACGCAGCATTTCTTCTGCCGGATCACCTTTGACAATTTCAATCTCGCTCTGGTAGGGCAACTGGGTTTGATACGATCGCAGTTGCTGCTCAATCTGAGCGTAAGGAAAGCTCTCCACATTGGCATGAGGGCGATCGGCACTGATGTCTACGTCGCTGGCATCGGTTGGCACACTATGAGCCAAAACCACTCTAGTATTTTGCTGAAGCTGGAGTTGCCCCAAGGCTTTGAGCACTTGATCGCAGAGCGGGTCTTTCGCGGTGCCATCGGAGGTGCGCTTTGCACTCATTGCGGCGTCTGTCCGAATATCCAAAGCCACCAAAACCGTATTGAGCATGTGCATTTTCCTTGCAATTTCTTCGGAGGTGCGCGAAGCGCTAATCGCATCTCGCGTTCCTAGACACTGACCGTTAAACCCTTGACTTGACTCTACACCAGTCTTTCAAAAGTTCAAGCGGTTGGCAGCACCTAAAAATTTGAGAGGACTGATGCAACCCTCTCAACCCGTTCAGGAAAAGGACTTGGGAGAGGCAACATCAGCCGTCTGAACTCAGCTTGCCGCGCATCCGAACGCGCACCGAATAGGCGTGAGAATGGAGACCTTCTGCGCTTGCCAACGTATCAACCGCCTGGGCTACTTTTTGTAAAGCAGTTGGGGAGTACTGGATCAAACTAGAGTGTTTTAGAAAGGTTTCTACACCAAGGGGCGAGGCATAGCGGGCAGAACCCGACGTGGGTAATGTGTGGTTGGGACCTGCCAAATAGTCTCCCACCGCTTCTGGCGTCGAGTCACCCAAGAAAATCGCTCCGGCATGGCGAATATTTTGCAGCACACTCCACGGGTCTTCGACTTCGAGTTCTAAGTGCTCGGGGGCAAACTCATTCGATAGTTCCGCGGCAGCTTCTAACGAATCGACCGTGATCACCAAGCCGTAGTGGGCGATCGCTTTTTCCGTTAAGATCCGCCGGGGGTGATCGACCAACTGCCGCTCCACTTCGTCAACAACACTACGGGCGATCATCGCATCAGTCGTAATTAGGATGGCGGCTGCCATGGCATCATGTTCAGCTTGAGCCAAGAGATCTGCCGCCACATGGCTGGGTTCTGCCGTATGATCGGCGATAATCAAAACCTCAGACGGACCTGCCAACGAGTCAATTCCTACCGTTCCGTAAACTAATTTTTTTGCCAGGGTCACATAAATATTGCCAGGTCCCGTGATCACATCTACTTTTGGAATTGTCTCTGTGCCATAGGCAAGGGCTGCCACTGCCTGCGCTCCGCCGACTCGGTAGATTTCTGTAATCCCAGCTTCTTGGGCGGCGACTAAAACGGCTGGGCTAATTGTTTTTTCTTTTCCGGGCGGCGTCACCATCACAATTTTTGGAACCTGAGCCACTTTAGCCGGAACTGCGTTCATCAATACAGTGCTGGGATAGGCGGCTTTTCCACCGGGCACATACAACCCAGCCCGGTCGACAGGTGTATAGCGTTTGCCTAAAACAATCTCGTCTTCCCCAAAATGCACCCAGCTTTTAGGCACACGCTGCCGATGAAAGGCTTCAATCTGTTGCTTGGCTAGCCGAATGGCTTCGATGTACTCCTGCGTCACCTGCTGATAGGCAGCATCAAGCTCTGCACCCCCAACTCGCAAATCTTCGGGCGTTAGATGTTGTTGGTCAAACTCTAAAGTGTAGTCTAGCAGTGCCCGATCGCCTTGCCGCTTCACAGCTTGCAGCACCTCCCGGACGGTCGCTTCCTTGTGCATAACTTGGTCGTCATGGGTGCGATCGCAAATCCGTCGCAGTTCGGCTTTCGCCTCAGTCCACTGAGTAATGATTCGCAGCATGGAGTTTTGCAGTGTCCGTCGTGAGAAAGAACTCGTCTGAAGAATTCTAGCGGCTTAAGTCGTGGCTTGAGTTAGCCCGCAATCACTATTCTATCTAGCTTTATTGAGTTGTGCTTCCTAGCTTAACCTGGATTTTTTGGGGATCATGCGATCGATGGCGCTGGATGTTATAGTATTTTATCTGACGATTTTGTATCCACCTACCGTAAGTAGAATTCCTCTGAGATAACCGTGGCTAATATTAAGTCTGCAAAAAAGCGCGTCCTGATTGCCGAGCGCAACCGTTTACGTAACAAGGCATACAAGTCGGCAGTCCGCACACTGACCAAAAAGTATCTGGCGGCAGTGAGTCAGTATGCCGCTCAGCCGTCGCCCGAAGCGATGCAAGAAGCCCAAACCGCCCTGTCTGCCGCTGTCTCCAAGATTGATAGAGCCGTGAAGCGCGGTGTATTGCATGGCAACAATGGCGCTCGTAAAAAGTCGCGTTTGGCAAGGGTGTTGAAGCAGCATGAGGCAGCATCAGCTTCCTAAATGCTTCGACCTGTTGGGTTTCAAGCTTTGCCCATCTCTACACTCTGCGTCTTGATGCCCGTTCCCCATGCACCTGATCGACACCCACGTTCATATTAATTTCGAGGCGTTTCAGCCAGATTTAGACGCGATCGCGGCTCGCTGGCGTGAAGCAGGCGTGGTGCGGTTAGTGCATTCGTGCGTCGAGCCGTCGGAATTTTCCACGATTCAGAGTCTTGCCGATCGCTTTTCCGAACTCTCGTTTGCTGTGGGGTTACACCCGCTCGACGTGGAGGACAAGTGGTCGCCCGATTCTACCCAGGCGGAAATTTTGGCGTTGGCTCAATCAGATTCGCGGGTCGTTGCCCTTGGCGAAACGGGGTTAGATTTCTTTAAAGCGGAGAATCGAGATCAGCAGATTGAAGCCTTCCAAGCGCACCTTGCGATCGCACGTCACCTCGATCTGCCGGTGATCATCCACTGCCGCGACGCTGCTAAAACAATGGCAGACGTGCTGCGGCAATCTTGGCAGGATCATGGGTCGGTAAAGGGGGTGATGCACTGTTGGGGCGGCACCTCGGAAGAAACTCAGTGGTTTCTAGATTTAGGGCTGTATGTCAGTTTTAGTGGGACGGTGACGTTTAAGAACGCTAAGCAGATTCACGAGTCTGCAAAGATTGTGCCCTGCGATCGTTTGCTCATTGAAACCGACTGTCCCTTCTTATCGCCCGTGCCCAAGCGCGGTGATAAGCGAAATGAACCATCCTACGTTCAATACGTTGCTCGGCAGGTGGCGACGCTCCGCGATGTTCCACTAGAACAGGTGGCAGCGCAAACGACTCAAAATGCCTGTGCTCTTTTCAGGCTCACTGTTCCCTAAAATTGCCCCTTGGGGTCTAAAATTTTAACGGGTCGATCACACAAATTTCCTGATTCGTCAAGACACAAATCAAAATTCTGCGCCATAATGAGGAGGAGTGCAGCCAGACTTAGAATGCCAACCGCCTTTTTAACTTCATTTCGATCAGAGCTTGATCTTCCAGAGCGATCCGCTTCGCAAGTGTCAGCGGCAACCGTGCCCGGCTCCCCTTGTTTTCCTCAACCAGTTGGAAATTTTGGAGGCTCACCTGGCTACTGATTACCTAAAACTGAATATTTCGTAAATTTGGAATTCATTAGGAACTCCAAACTTTTTGCATTGACATATTTTTGCAAATACCGTAAAATCTGGGATTCGCGTTCTCGCGTGACCCTTCAGAGGAGACGCATGACTGAGCAGACCTACACCACCCCCGCCTTTGTTCTGCCTGATTTGGTTGAAATTCAACGGGAGAGTTTCCGTTGGTTTCTGCAAGAAGGCTTGATCGAAGAACTCGATAGTTTTTCACCCATTACAGATTACACCGGAAAGCTAGAGCTTCACTTTATTGGTAAAGACTATAAGCTGAAGCGCCCGAAATACGATGTCGATGAAGCAAAACGTCGGGATAGCACCTACGCGGTACAGATGTATGTACCGACTCGCTTGATCAATAAAGAAACTGGAGAAATTAAAGAGCAAGAGGTCTTCATTGGCGATCTGCCCTTGATGACCGAGCGCGGTACCTTTATTATCAATGGCGCAGAGCGGGTGATCGTCAACCAGATCGTTCGTAGCCCTGGCGTGTACTATAAGTCTGAAACTGATAAGAACGGACGCCGTACCTATAATGCCAGTCTGATTCCAAACCGAGGCGCATGGCTGAAGTTTGAAACCGACAAAAACGATCTCGTTTGGGTCAGGATTGACAAAACTCGCAAGCTGTCGGCTCAGGTATTGCTCAAAGCATTAGGGCTGAGTGATAACGAAATTTTTGACTCGCTGCGTCACCCAGAATATTTTCAGAAAACGATCGAGAAAGAAGGGCAGTACAGCGAAGAAGAAGCATTGCTAGAGCTATACCGGAAACTCCGTCCGGGGGAGCCTCCAACCGTGAATGGCGGAGCACAGTTGCTCGACTCTCGCTTCTTCGATCCCAAGCGCTATGACTTGGGCAAGGTCGGGCGCTACAAGCTCAATAAAAAGCTTCGGCTCAACGTAGCAGAGGCAACTCGTGTTCTAACTCCACAAGATATTCTCACGTCGATCGATTATCTGATTAACCTAGAGTTTGACATTGGCATGATCGACGACATCGATCACCTAGGCAATCGGCGGGTGCGATCGGTTGGTGAACTGCTGCAAAACCAGGTTCGGGTTGGTCTAAACCGTCTTGAGCGCATTATTCGGGAGCGAATGACCGTTTCTGACTCCGATTCTTTGACCCCTGCCTCGTTGGTGAATCCGAAACCGCTTGTGGCTGCCATCAAAGAATTCTTTGGATCGTCGCAGCTATCCCAGTTTATGGATCAGACAAACCCGCTTGCCGAATTGACTCACAAGCGCCGCATCAGTGCTTTAGGTCCGGGTGGGCTGACTCGTGAACGTGCAGGTTTTGCCGTTCGAGATATTCACCCATCTCACTACGGTCGCATCTGCCCGATCGAAACGCCTGAAGGTCCGAATGCGGGTCTGATTGGGTCTTTGGCGACGCACGCTCGCGTGAATGCGTACGGCTTTATCGAAACGCCCTTTTATAAGGTCGAGAACGGCTGTGTTCTCAAAGACCAAGCCCCGATGTACATGACCGCAGACGAAGAAGACGATCTGCGGGTGGCAGCAGGCGACATCACTACCGATGACAACAACAAGATCTTGGGAGAATCGATCGCAGTTCGCTATCGCCAAGACTTTACCACCGCCTCCCCTGAAGAGGTGGATTACGTGGCAGTTTCCCCTGTACAGATTATTTCTGTAGCCACCTCGCTGATTCCGTTCTTAGAGCACGATGATGCAAACCGCGCTCTGATGGGGTCAAACATGCAGCGTCAGGCTGTTCCTCTGCTGCGCCCAGAGCGCCCACTAGTGGGCACGGGCTTAGAAGCACAAGCGGCTCGTGACTCTGGAATGGTGATTGTGAGTCGATCGGATGGGGAAGTTACCTATGTCGATGCAAATACGATCAAGGTTCGGAGTGCCGAGACTGGGAAAGAACTGAGCTACTCGCTTCAGAAATATCAGCGATCGAACCAAGATACTTGTCTTAACCAACGCCCGATCGTTTTTGTGGGCGACAAGGTTGTGGCGGGAGAAATCTTGGCAGATGGCTCTGCGACAGAGCGAGGTGAGCTTGCCCTCGGTCAAAACATTCTTGTGGCGTACATGCCGTGGGAAGGCTACAACTATGAGGATGCGATTCTCATCAGCGAACGGCTAGTCTATAACGACGTTTACACCTCGATCCACGTTGAAAAATTTGAGATCGAAGCGCGTCAAACGAAGCTTGGTCCTGAAGAAATTACCCGTGAAATTCCCAACGTTGGCGAAGATTCGCTGCGGCAACTCGATGAGAACGGCATTATTCGGATCGGGGCGTTTGTTGAGTCGGGCGATATTCTTGTGGGCAAAGTGACTCCGAAAGGAGAATCGGATCAGCCGCCTGAAGAAAAGCTATTGCGTGCCATTTTTGGTGAGAAAGCAAGAGACGTGCGAGACAACTCGCTGCGCGTCCCCAACGGTGAAAAAGGTCGCATTGTCGATGTGCGAGTCTTTACCCGTGAGCAAGGCGATGAATTGCCGCCGGGTGCTAACATGGTCGTCCGCGTTTACGTGGCTCAGAAACGGAAGATCCAAGTCGGCGATAAGATGGCAGGTCGCCACGGCAACAAGGGCATTATTTCCCGGATTCTGCCGATCGAGGACATGCCTTACTTACCGGATGGGACCCCGCTCGACATTGTGTTGAATCCGTTGGGTGTACCGAGCCGGATGAACGTCGGTCAGGTCTACGAGTGCTTGCTAGGGTGGGCGGCCGAATGTCTAAATTCTCGCTTTAAGGTCATCCCGTTTGATGAGATGCACGGAGAGCAGAAATCGAGGGAAACGGTACATGGCAAGCTGCAAGAGTGCCGGGATGCTCGGATTGCAAGCAGTGAAGGTCGCCATGGTGAGTGGCTCTACAACCCTGACGATGCTGGCAAGATTCAGGTGTTTGACGGGCGCACAGGCGAACCGTTCGATCGCGCGGTGACGGTGGGTAAAGCCTACATGCTGAAGCTGGTTCACTTGGTGGACGACAAGATTCACGCCCGTTCGACGGGTCCTTACTCTTTGGTGACTCAGCAGCCCCTAGGCGGCAAGGCGCAGCAAGGCGGTCAGCGTTTTGGGGAAATGGAAGTGTGGGCACTAGAAGCATTTGGCGCAGCCTATACGCTGCAAGAATTGCTGACGGTGAAATCGGATGATATGCAGGGACGAAACGAGGCATTAAATGCGATCGTAAAAGGCAAAGCCATTCCGCGCCCCGGCACACCCGAATCGTTCAAAGTGTTGATGCGTGAGTTGCAGTCTCTCTGTCTCGATGTTGCGGTTCACAAAGTGGATACCCAAGACGATGGCAGCAGCAGTGACATGGAAGTTGACCTGATGGCAGATGTGAACAATCGCCGCGCTCCCTCTCGCCCAACCTACGAATCGATTTCTAGAGAGTCTCTAGAAGACGACGAAGACTAAGAATACAGGATAGGAAACGTTCTCTGGGTAACCTGTGGCGAAACGGAATGCCCATGACTGGTATTCCGCTTCGCACACCCAGCCAAAGCCCCCTCCTTAATCCTTGCCTTCTTTCCTATGTTTCGCTGCTAATCGGACTATAAGGACACGACGCGATGCCAAAGCTAGAGCAACGGTTTGACTATGTAAAAATTGGTCTGGCCTCTCCCGAACGAATTCGTCATTGGGGAGAGCGGACTTTGCCGAACGGGCAGGTTGTAGGCGAGGTTACGAAACCCGAAACGATCAACTACCGCACGCTCAAGCCTGAGATGGATGGCTTATTTTGTGAGCGAATTTTTGGACCTGCCAAAGATTGGGAATGTCATTGCGGCAAATACAAGCGCGTGCGTCACCGGGGCATTGTGTGTGAGCGCTGTGGCGTAGAAGTGACCGAATCACGAGTTCGGCGTCACCGCATGGGGTTTATTAAGCTGGCGGCTCCGGTTGCCCACGTTTGGTATCTCAAGGGCATCCCTAGCTATATGGCAATTTTGCTGGATATGCCCTTGCGCGATGTCGAACAAATTGTCTACTTCAACGCCTATGTTGTGCTCAATGCCGGTAATGCTGAGAACTTGACCTACAAGCAACTGCTGACCGAAGATCAGTGGATTGAAATTGAGGACGAACTCTACAGCGAAGATTCTCAACTCACCGGAGTCGAAGTTGGAATTGGAGCAGAAGCGCTAAAGCAACTGTTGCAGGACATCAACTTAGATGAAGAAGCAGAGAGACTGCGTGAGGAAATCGCGGTGTCTAAAGGTCAAAAACGCGCCAAGTTGATCAAGCGGTTGCGGGTGCTAGACAACTTTATTGCTACCGGGTCGCTGCCTGAGTGGATGGTGTTGGATGTGATTCCAGTGATTCCGCCGGATCTCCGTCCAATGGTGCAGCTTGACGGGGGACGATTTGCGACCTCTGACTTAAATGATTTGTACCGTCGAGTGATCAACCGCAACAATCGTCTAGCGCGATTGCAGGAGATTCTTGCGCCTGAGATTATCGTGCGGAACGAGAAGCGGATGCTGCAAGAAGCTGTCGATGCTCTGATTGATAATGGGCGTCGCGGTCGGACAGTGGTCGGCGCGAATAATCGCCCCCTTAAGTCGCTGTCTGACATTATTGAAGGAAAGCAGGGACGATTCCGCCAAAACCTGTTGGGCAAGCGGGTAGACTACTCTGGTCGATCGGTGATTGTGGTTGGTCCTAAGCTCAAGATTCACCAGTGCGGGTTGCCTAAGGAAATGGCGATCGAGCTATTCCAACCGTTTGTGATTCACCGGCTGATTCGTCAGGGCTTGGTGAACAATATCAAAGCGGCGAAGAAGCTGATTCAGCGCAACGATCCGACCGTGTGGGATGTGCTAGAAGAGGTGATCGAAGGACATCCGGTGATGCTAAATCGCGCTCCAACCTTGCACCGGCTTGGTATTCAAGCGTTTGAGCCGATTTTAGTCGATGGGCGAGCGATTCAACTACATCCGTTGGTCTGTCCTGCGTTTAACGCTGACTTTGACGGAGACCAAATGGCAGTTCATGTGCCGCTTTCGATCGAGTCTCAGTCAGAAGCCCGACTGCTGATGCTGGCATCCAACAATATTCTGTCGCCCGCGACGGGGCGTCCGATCATCACACCAAGCCAAGATATGGTGTTGGGCTGTTATTATCTCACCGCCGAAAACCCAAAAGCGACGAGAGGAGAAGGGCGTTACTTTACCAATTTGGATGACGCTATTAATGCTTATGAGCAGAAGATTGTTGACCTTCATACCTATGTCTGGGTGCGCTTTGATGGTGAAGTTGAGATGGAGGAGGACGATCACGTCGTGATCGAGGAAACGCGATCGCCCGATGGCATCGTGACCAAACTCTACAACTATCGCCGGGTGCGAGAAGACCAAGACGGCAATCTCATTTCTCAGTACATCAAAACAACGCCAGGACGCATTATTTACAACAAGACAGTTCTTGATGCGGTAATGGGCTAGAGCAAGTGTAGAGGGTGGAGATGAGATTTGGGTCTCACTCTCACCTCCGCACTTCAACTTCCTAAATTGTAAATGGTAGAAGCGGGGCAACCGATGGCAGAGCAAAGTTTAGACAAGCAAGTGTTTCGCAATCGGGTAATCAACAAAAAGCAGTTGACCAACCTGATTTCATGGTCGTTCACCCAGTATGGAACCGCACGGACGGCTCAGTTAGCCGATTTGGTCAAAGACTTGGGATTTCGATATGCCACAAAAGCAGGTGTATCGATCAGCGTTGATGACTTGCAAATTCCTCCGAGCAAACGCAGATTGCTAGACGCCGCCGAAGAAACGATTCGCGAAACTGAAGAAAAATATACACGCGGCGAAATCACGGAAGTAGAACGATTTCAAAAAGTGATCGATACCTGGAACGGAACCAGCGAAGATCTTAAAGATGAGGTGGTGCGTCATTTTCAATCGAATGATCCGTTGAACTCTGTTTACATGATGGCGTTCTCTGGAGCGCGGGGAAACATCTCTCAGGTGCGCCAGTTGGTCGGAATGCGGGGTCTGATGGCGAATCCGCAGGGAGAAATCATTGACCTGCCGATTAAAACCAACTTCCGAGAAGGCTTGACCGTCACTGAATACATCATCTCGTCTTATGGGGCGCGCAAAGGTCTAGTAGATACTGCCCTGCGAACGGCGGACTCTGGATACCTGACGCGCCGGTTGGTGGACGTGTCTCAAGATGTGATTATCCGTGAGGTTGATTGTGGCACAGAGCGCGGCATTCCGGTGCGCCCGATGATGGATGGCGATCGCACCTTGATTCCGCTCAAAGACCGTCTCTTAGGACGAGTTGTGGCAGTTGATGTGGTGCATCCTGAGACCGGAGAGGTGATCATCGCTCGCAACGAAGCAATTTCTAACGCGATCGCGCAGCAAATTGGCAAAGCCAAGGTCAAAGAAGTGGTGGTGCGATCGCCGCTGACCTGCGAGGCAGCACGCTCGGTCTGCCAGCACTGCTATGGCTGGAGCTTGGCTCACAACCAGATGGTCGATATTGGCGAAGCGGTGGGAATCATTGCCGCGCAGTCGATCGGCGAGCCAGGCACGCAGCTAACCATGCGAACGTTCCACACGGGCGGCGTGTTTACTGGAGAAATGGCGCGCCAGGAAAAAGCCAATTTTGCAGGCACGCTCAAATTCCCGAAACGGTTGAGGACTCGACCGCTCCGGACTCGCCACGGCGAAGATGCCCTGATCGTTGAGAGCGCTGGCTCTGACCTCAAGATCACCCTAGATGGCAAGGAGGGACAGCAAAGCTTTACCGTTGCTCAAGGGGCAACTCTGCTGGTTAAAGACGGGCAACAGGTCAAAGCAGGACAAATTTTGGCAGAAGTGCCGTTGACCGGGCGCGGTCGCAAGACCACTGAAAAAGCTGCCAAAGACGTGGCTTCTGACCTGGCAGGAGAAGTAAAGTTTGCCGATGTGGTACCCGAAGAGAAAAAAGACCGCCAAGGCAACACCACCCGCATCGCTCAGCGCGGCGGCTTGATGTGGGTGCTTTCTGGAGAAGTGTATAACTTACCGCCAGGGGCTGAACCCATCGTCAAAAACGGCGATCGCGTTGAGGCAGGCGGTACGATCGCAGAAACCAAAGTCGTCACCGAAAATGGTGGCATTGTCCGTTTGCCTGAGACCAGCGAAAACAGCAAAGGGGGGCGGGAAGTTGAGATTATCACAGCATCGGTAATGCTCGACCAAGCCAAAGTGCGGGTAGACAGCAACCAAGGACGGGATCAGTACTTCTTAGAAACCACCAACAACCAGGTGTTCTTGCTCAAGGCAACCCCCGGCACAGAAGTGGTGAGTGGGCAGGTTGTGGCTGAGTTGGTGGACGATCGCTACCACACGGCAACGGGCGGCATTATCAAATACTCTGGGGTAGAGACTGGCAAAAAAGGGAAAGCCAAGCTGGGGTACGAAGTCACCAAAGGCGGCACGCTGCTGTGGATTCCTGAAGAAGCCCATGAGGTTAACAAAGACATTTCCTTGCTGATGGTTGAAGACGGTCAGTATGTTGAAACTGGCACAGAAGTTGTAAAAGACATCTTTTGTCAGAGCAATGGTGTGGTCGAAGTCACCCAAAAGAACGATATCTTGCGGGAAATCGTCGTTAAGCCGGGCGATTTGCACATGATCGATAGCCTCGATGAGGTGATCACCAAAGGAGAAGCTGTTTTGGTTAACCCAGGGCAGCAAGTCATGCCTGGATTGACCGTCGATGAGCTTCGCTATGCGGAGTACGTTGAAACCCCGGAAGGTCCGGCGATTTTGCTGCGCCCGGTCATGGAATTTACCGTTCCTGATGAGCCATCTATCCCTAGCCAAGAATCGAGTGCCGAAGAGTCTGGGCGGGCAATTCGTCTACGGGCGGTGCAACGTTTGCCCTACAAAGATGGGGAACGGGTTAAGTCTGTGGAAGGGCATGATCTGCTGCGGACTCAGTTGGTGCTAGAGATTGATCAAGATTCGGCTCTGGCTGCCGATATTGAAGTTGTGCCTGACCTCGATGAGGACGGGATGCAGCGGTTGCAGTTAGTGATTCTAGAATCGCTGGTGATTCGTCGGGATATTGCCGCCGACACCACTCAGGGCAGCACTAAAACTCATCTTTTGGTAGAAGATGGGGATCAAATTGCCCCCGGAGCCGTGGTAGCGCGCACTGAAATTCAGTGTAAGGAAGCGGGAGAAGTGCAGGGGATTCGCGAGGGCATGGAATCGATTCGCCGCATTTTGGTTGTGCGGGAGGCAGATACAGTCACGATCGCTGCTAAAGGTGAGCCGTCGGTCAGTCCGGGCGATTTGATGATTGCTGGGATGGAGCTTTCACCCAAGCAACCCCTGGAAGATTCGGGTCAGGTGCTACAGGTAGATGGCAAAGAAGTGACGCTGCGGGTTGCCCGCCCTTATCGGGTCTCTCCGGGAGCCGTTTTGCACGTAGACGATGGCGACTTGGTGCAACGGGGCGACAATTTGGTGCTGCTGATTTTTGAGCGCACCAAGACTGGCGACATTATTCAGGGTTTGCCGAGAATTGAGGAACTTTTAGAAGGGCGCAAGCCAAAAGAGGCCTGTGTGCTGGCAAAACGACCCGGAACCGCGCAAGTGGTGTATGGGGAAGATGACTCGGTTGAGGTGAAGGTCATCGATCGCGATGGCTTGATCACCGAGTATCCGCTTGGTCCTGGGCAAAACGTGATTATTTCTGATGAGCAAAAAGTGTTGGCAGGGGAGCGGCTTACCGATGGTCCTGCAAATCCTCACGAGTTGCTAGAAGTTCTTTTCCTCTCCAAGACTGAGGAAGTGGGCAGTCACGAGGCATCGCTGTTTAGCCTGCGGGAAGTGCAGATGTTTTTGGTGAACGAGGTGCAAGCGGTGTATCAATCTCAAGGGATTGACATTTCGGATAAGCACATCGAAGTGGTGGTGCGCCAGATGACCTCGAAAGGGCGCGTTGATGACGGTGGCGACACAACTATGCTGCCTGGAGAACTGGTCGAGTTGTACCAGATCGACCAGGTGAATGAGGCTATGTCGATCACGGGGGGTGCGCCTGCTCAATATACGCCGGTGCTGTTGGGCATTACGAAAGCATCGCTCAATACCGATAGCTTTATCTCTGCCGCCAGTTTCCAAGAGACCACTCGTGTGTTGACGGAAGCGGCGATCGAGGGCAAGTCTGATTGGTTGCGCGGTCTCAAGGAGAATGTGATCATTGGTCGTCTGATTCCGGCAGGAACGGGCTTCAATGCTTATGAAGAGGTGGGTAGCCCCGATCTCGATCCGGTGTATGACCCAACGATCTTTGATGATGACACCGATTTTTCGGAAATGGTGCTTGACGATCGCACCGCTCGTACCTATGGCTTGGATAGTTTTGAGGATCGTCCAAGCTTTAGTTTCGAGAGCTTTGGCGCGACAGAACCAACTGATGCGATCGTTGAGGAAAGCCCCGTCACCCCATCGCCCTTTTTGCCGATTGCTGATGATGACGATGATGATCTAATTGATGACAGCATCGATGATGATCTGTAAGCCCCAATAACTCTAGAGGGTTGCTGCGATCGCGCTAGGACTAACTACTTTACATCCTCTCGGTTTTGCGTAAATCGAGAGGGTTTTTTGTAGGTATTCTTAACCTGGTTCATCGCAGTTAAAAAACCGAGCTATGATTGCGGCGCGCTCTGTCAAACGTCGCCCTGCCATTTCTTCAATGACTGGCAACGTCGATCGCGCGGCTTGCCTTTATTTTTTCGCCCCTCACAACCTGCTATGAGTAATCATCTACTAACGATTCGTTCTTTAAACGTTCAGGATGGGATTTGCCCAGGGTATTTAGTTACGAGTACGGCTCCGATCAATGTTGAAGATCGGATCGAAGAAGATATTTTAACAGAGCCAAGAGTGCTAATTAACGACATTGCACAACACTTAAGAGATCATGCCGATGATGCAGAAATTTTGGTATTGACTCATGGCTACAACACCGACTGCAACGGAGCAAACACTTGGTATGTAACGGCGTGTGAATACCTGCGAGATAAGTACTGCGATCGCATTCCCAAAGGTTTGGTTGTGGTTGGCTATCGATGGTCATCCGAAAAATTTAGCGGAGATGAATCGGGTAGCTTTTGGCATAAAGCAATGTATACCCTAAACTCGATTCCGCTGATCATGGGAGTGCTTCTTGCCGTGAGTATTGTGATCAGCTTATTTAGCGTTTTTATGACGCCACTTCGGTTTCTTCTAGTGCTGACTATTCCAATCATTCTGTTTATCGTTACTCTGATCATTTTACGATTGACCGTTTATTTTCGAGACATTTGGCGAGCTAATCATTATGGTGTGCCTGACTTGGTTGAGCTTGTGCGACAACTTGATTTAGCAATTGTTGAAAACACTGATCATACTCAACCTAAAAAAGGTGCTGAATATTGGAAAAACAAGCGGATTCGACTATCATTTATTGGTCACAGCATGGGCGCATTTGTAACTACCAATGCAGTCCGAATTTTGTCAGATGTGTTTGATCAAGACTCGATTGGAAGTCTTAGTATGGACACGCAAAATAAGACCCCATCGCCCGATATTGGCAATGTATTTCGGTTGAGCAAATTGGTGTTAATTGCGCCTGATATTCCAGTCGATACGATTATTTCAGGTCGTGCAAATACCTTGCGATCGTCCCTGCGCCGATTTGAGGAAGCCTATTTATTTGTCAACAAACATGACACTGTTCTTAAACTCGCCTCTACGATCGCAAATTACTTTAGTTTTCCTGCCAAAACGCGAGAAGGTGGCTATCGGCTCGGTAATGTCTTTATTTGTGCAAAAAAGGTGCAAAACGATCTAGGAAGGCGATACAAAACCAGGTTTGGAATCGTCAATTTAGACACAGTTTGTAGCACCGATATAAAACGCCCTAACTATCTAGATTATTTGTGCATTAGTCGAGATATTCCCTTGTCTCGCCGTCAAGATTTAGTAAGCGTTGGCGGACGCGCGATCGCAGAACTATTTACCTGTTTCGACTGTACAAATTACACTGAAATTAATAGAAAGACTGGCAAAGAAGTTGGCATTGTGAGTTATGGATTTGGCAGACCTAGTAAGCGATTTGGAGAACGGTTTTCCCGAATTTTTTCGACTAAAAATTTAGACAGTCACGGTGGGTATATCTACAACGACCATGCCGATTTAAGTAAGCGGTTAATTTATGGATTGGCGTGCTTAGGCTTTAAGGGATGCTTACAAGCCATGCACCCTGAGCTAAGCAACTCAGCAGCGACGTTATCTCAGGTTCACGCTCTGTCTGAGGTGTGTCAAGAGCGCGGCATGCAAGTGCTGCTTGCTACTGAGCGTTATGAAGTAGATATTTTGTGCGAAGATCGCGATCGCAACGGGTATTAACCGGGTATTAACAACGGCTTGATCGATGGCGCAGTTGAGGCAGGCAAAGGGGCAGGGTAAACCAAACCTCTGTGCCAGCATGAGGCTCGCTAATTATCCCAATGTTCCCCCGGTGAGCCGTGACAATTTGAGAGCAAAGGAATAGCCCCAATCCCAACCCAGTGCGATGGCGATTATAAGAACCGCGAAGATACGGCTTTTTAAACACGCGATCGCACTGCTCTTGAGCCATGCCAACGCCATTGTCTGCGATCGCGCACCGCAACATTGGATATTGCAACATTGAGTGATGGCTAGTTTCAATTACGCTAATGTCAATAGTTAACTTAATACCAGGACGATTGTGATTTAACGCATTGATGATCAAATACTCCAACACTCGTTTAATGTGAACTGGATCAGCAGATAAGGCTGGTAAGTCAGGTAAAACCGCTTGAGTTAGAACGACTTGATTTTCGGCTAACTGTGGCTCTAGGGCAGACAGTGTAGTTTGCACTAAATCGACAAAGTTTACAGCTTGGTAATCGAGAATTAAAGGCTCTGGTTCGGTAGCAGCGTCTTCTAAAAGAGACTGAATCAAACTAAGCTGGCGATCGGTACTCTCAACCATTAGGTCAACAGTGTTTTTAGAAACTGAGACATGCACATCTGGCTTATCTTTTAGACGTTGCAAAACCATTTTCATTCCCATCATTGGGGTGCGTAAATCATGAGCAACCGCATGGAGTAAAGTATCTTTTACTGCATTGATCGATTCCAGTTCTCCCATTTGGTGTTGAAGTTGTAGGGTTCGTTCTTGTACTTGATATTCCAAGTTGTTTGCAAAATTTTGGATCTGTTGATAAAGCCGTCCTTGCTGCAAAGCTAATTCTATTTGCGTTACCAATCGATCGAGCAATTCAATTTCAAACGCTTGCCATTGGCGCGCCCCTGAGCATTGGTGTACATTTAGCGCCCCAAACAATTTTCCATCTTGAAGAATAGGCAAGCTCAGACTGGCTTTGATCTGATGCGTCTCGTAGTAACTATTGAAAAACTTATTATTCTGCTTAAGCTGTGCAACGTCTGGCGTAACCCAGATCGACTTGTGCCTAAAAATCTCAGCAATGTCATTGAAAATAGGAAACGGCGATCGCTCCCCAATCGTGGATCGCCATTTAGAAGAGACCGATTCGGCAACAATCTCGCTATAGCCCTGCGAATCAAACAAGGCAATGTGACAGCGATCGGCGCTCAAAAACTGTCGCACCTCTGCCACGGTTGTGTTTAAAACTTCTGTAACGTCTAGCGATCGCCGGACTCGGAGGGTAATTTCTGCCAGTAGCTGATCCCGTTGAATGCGTCTGAGTAACTCAGCCTCGACGGCGCTTCGTTCTGCGATCGCAGCCACCAACACCAGTGCTGTTATGGTCATCACGCCTAAAAACGTCTGTAGCTGAAACAGCGCTTGCTGGACATCATTCTCTCCTAGGCTAGAGCGAGGATGATGAGCAACTCCCCAAATCACAATTAAGGATAACAAAACCGCGCTAAACACAGTTCCCCGTAGCCCTAAGCGCAAGGCTGCCCACACCATAAACGGAAAGGGTAAATACTGTAACAAAGGGCGGGCAATGCCAGCTAGTTCGGGGGAGACTGTGAGTGAATGCCCTAGCAGGGTTGTGGGCGAGTTGCTCCCAGCACTGATGGCGCTACAGATCAGCAGCAACCCCAACCAAAGCGTGATTTCTCTGATCCGGCGACGAAAGGCAGGACGTGCCTTCCAAGCCTTTTTCAGCGCTGCTAGCGAGTTTGGCATTGGCTCGGCGCTTCCCAACCACACCAAAAGGGCAGGGGTTAGCACCAAAATCGACACCCAGTCTCCTAGCCAAATGACCAGGGAATGGCTAACGATTTGGTCTGGCGAGACAAGCCCTGCCAAAACGCCATTAACCGTGCTGATGACTGCATTTAAACTTGTTGCCACTGCCCCTAACCCAACCAATGCTAAAACATCCCGAATGCGACGAAGTGAGGGTTGAAAGCCGATCTGCTGAAGCAGGAGAGATGCACTGACGATCTCAATGGTGTTGCCAAACGCGGCTCCAAACGCTGTTAACCAGGTCACGTTGGCAAGCGATCGCGCAAATAAAATTGCCCCTAGGGGCACGCCCACCCATGTGTTTCGCCCAAACAAAAGCACCCCTGCCAAAGAAATGCCAATCGGTGGATACAAAACAGACGCGGCGGCACGAGAGCCAAGCTGTGCGATCGCAAAGGCAAATTTGGCACTCAAAAAATATGCCAACGCAATGACAGCCACTTTTAGCCAATAGCGCCCTAGCTGGGTCAATCCCAGAAACATAGCGCTACCGGGGATACCGTCAGGTTCAGCATCCTCAAGCCCTCCTACCTCGTATCAACTACCCAACCAAATCAATGTTTGGCTTCAGTTTTACAGTATGTCGGATTTTGAGGTCACGCCTTCACCCAGTTGGGGGAGAACCCTGAAAACCAGTGGTTGATCGCCATCATCAACCGCGACGATGGGACAGAAGAATGCGATACCCTGTAGAGCCGCGATCGCGGGTGTTGGTTGATCGATCTCCGCCTATTCGGCTCCTAGCATTCATGCCACAATGCCAGTACAAATGACACAGCGCGAAGTTATGGTTGTTGAGTTCTGCCAAGTCCACTATTCCTTCAAGCATCGCCCCTTACTTTTTGATCTGAGCTTCACGATTCACCGAGGCGAGACGCTGATGCTCTTGGGGCGAAGCGGCTGCGGAAAAACAACACTGTTACGATTGATTAACCATCTGCTAACACCAACGGCAGGAGAAATCCGAGTTGAAGGAGTTTCTACACAACAATGGAATCCTATTCACCTACGCCGACGAATTGGATACGTCATTCAAGAGGTTGGGTTGTTTCCCCATTTTACGATCGAGCAGAACATTGGCATTGTGCCCAGGTTGGAAAAATGGAATCCGACCCGAATCAGATCGAGAGTCTATGAATTACTGGATCTTGTGGGGTTAGATCCTGATCGCTTTGCCCGCCGCTATCCCCACGAACTCTCTGGTGGGCAGCGACAACGAGTTGGCGTTGCCAGAGCATTAGCCGCCGATCCACCCTTGCTATTGATGGACGAACCCTTCGGCGCTCTCGACCCGATCACGCGAGTCGAACTTCAGCGAGAATTCAAACATTTACAGCAACAGTTGGGAAAAACGGTTGTCTTTGTCACCCACGATACTCGAGAAGCAGTTACCCTGGGTTCTCGCATTGGCTTAATGCAGGCTGGTCGGCTCGTCGAGCTAGCAACCCCTGAACTGTTTGAGCGATCGCAGCATCCAGAAGCCCAAGCCTTTCTTAATACCCAGAAATAATTGATCTTCAAATACTCTCCATGGACTTCCTCACTCGCTACGCCGACGAAATTTTGCAACGCACTGGAGAGCATATAACGCTCGTTTTAACCGCTACTGCGATCGCGATTCTAATTGGCATTCCCCTCGGTATTTTGATCACGCGCAAACCCCAGTTTAAATCGGTGATCTTGGGCTTTGTGAATGTCCTCCAAACCATTCCTAGTCTGGCGTTGTTTGGATTTTTGCTCCCAATTCCTGTCATTGGTGGCATTGGCGCGAGAACTGCGATCGTGGCGCTCGTGCTTTATTCGCTGCTGCCGATCGTTCGTAACACTTATGTAGGCATCGTCAGCGTTGATCCAGCCATTCGGGAAGCAGGGCGGGGCATGGGCATGAGCGATCGCCAACTGTTGCTGCAAGTCGAGCTTCCGTTGGCGTTGGGCGTGATTTTAGCAGGGGTGCGGCTGGCAGCCGTGATTGGCATAGGGCTGGCAACGATCGCGGCGGCAGTGGGGGCGGGCGGGCTGGGCACGTTTATCTTTCGGGGGGTCGCTGTGGTGGATAATCAACTTATCCTGGCGGGGGCGGTTCCGGCGGCACTGTTGGCGCTCGCGGCAGATTGGGGTCTCGGTTGGGTTGAACGTCGTCTTACGGTGAAGAAATGAACGTCAAGAGATTGATCATCTGGTTCCTGGTGGCGGTGGGGTTGGCAAGTGCGATCGCGGCTTGTCAACCGACGCAAGATAAAATCGTCATTGGCACAAAAAATTTTACTGAGCAAATTATTTTAGGAGAAATCCTGGCGCAGCAAATAGAAAGCAACACAAAACTACAGGTTGATCGAAAGTTTAATCTTGGTGGAACATTTGTGTGTCACAACGGGATTGTTAATGGTCAAATTGATCTCTATCCAGAATATTCTGGAACAGCGTATACAACCGTTCTCAAGCTGCCAGTAATCACCGATCCGCAACAGGTGTTTGAGAAAACAAAAGAAGAATATATGCGGCGATTTAACCTCGAATGGACGACGCCATTTGGCTTTAGCAACGGGTTTGCGATGGTGATTCGCGGCGAAGATGCCCGTCAATACAACTTAAAAACGTTGTCTCAAGCGGCGGCACAAACCCCAAAATGGACGGCTGGATTTGGGTTTGAATTTCTCAACCGCGAAGATGGTTTTCCAGGACTGGCAAAAACCTACAGCCTCAAATTTGCCCAAGCCCCCAAAGTGCTGGATCTCGGTTTGCTCTATCGGGCGCTGCAAGATAAACAGGTAGATTTTGTGGGGGGCAACACAACCGATGGCTTATTGTCGTCGCAAGATTTAGTCGTGCTTGAAGACGATAAACGCTATTTTCCGCCTTATCAAGCATCGGCGGTTGTCCGTCAAGATGTGTTTCAAAAACATGCCAATCTGCGTCCAATTCTCGACCAGCTTGGCGGCACGCTTTCTGAAGCGAAAATGCGTGAACTCAATTTTCGTGTAGATGGCAAGAAGGAAGATGTTAAGCAAGTGGTGAAGGAATTTTTGAGCGCTAGCTAGGGGACATATGGCTGAATTTTAATTGGGTTTGGATGTTTGTGGAAACAGCAAAGCGATCGCACTAAAAGAAGGTTAGCTGCGATCGCTTCACTAAAATGAGAGAGGTTATCCCGATGTTAAGTCGGGCGGGATGAAATTAGGCGAGCGCGGTAAAACTAGAACTCGTAATCGTGTTTGCCTGCACCCCCATTAAGGTGGTTAAGACATCTCCTGTCCGCGTTAGGCTAATCAGCGTTTGGGCAGCGCTGCCTGCCGAGCCGGGGACAATCGTCAACTGATCAAAGCGCAAGCCTCCTGCCAAGCCGATCCGATCCGTGCCGACTTCAAAATCAGCGATGGTTTGAGTGCGTGACTGCCGACGAATCACAAACGTATCGCTGCCGCCATCGCCCTGTAGAAAGTCGTTGCCGAAGCCACCATCAAGGAGATCATCGCCATCGCCGCCCATGAGAATGTCGTTACCCAACCCGCCAAACAAGCGATCGTTGCCACTGCCGCCCCGCAGCAGATCGTTGCCACTGAGACCATAAATCGTATCGTCTCCCGCTTGACCATTAATCACATCATCAGAGTTGTTGAATCCTCTAACGGTGTTATCCAAATCATTCAAAAACGTGACTGTGTTTCGGTTAAAGATGCGATCGCGCAGGTCATCTGCATCAAACACATCAAAGCTATCTTTAATGTCGCTTTGACCGTCAAACAGAATGTTACCAAGCGCGCTAGATGCGCTGATCGCTTTGGGGAGATTATCGAGTTGATCTAGCTGGAAATCTTTGAGAACAACGCTAGTGCCGGTGATCCCTTCAAAAGCCACCTCTAAATCATCGCCTTGTTGGGTGAGCAAGAGGTTGCGCGCCACCAAGTCTGCCCCTGAAAACTTCAGCGTATCGATTTCTGCCTGGGTCTCAAGGTCAGGATTAATCCCTCGACCCACGCCCCCAAAGTTTGCGATCGTGATCTGCTCACCCAACTTCACCTCAAAGGTTTGCTGCCCGCCTGCGCCGTTCTGTTCTGGGTTGGCTAGAACGGGGGGCGTAAACTCGAAAATTGAGGTAGTGTTGCTCACTTCGTTGGTGACAACCAACAATGGTTTGCCGTTGGGGCTGGTGTTGGCAGAAATAAAGGTCAAGCCCTCTGGTCCTGAATCGGTGTTTCCAGAGGTTGGATCAACGCTAAAATCGCGCGGGTTGAGATATTCGATAAAGGCAGGGTTGCTAGGATTGGTGACTTCGTAGACCAAAATGCCGCCAACGCGCTCTAGCCCAATGAAGGCATAGAAACGATTGTCAATTGCTGCAACTGTGACTGCTTCGGGTTCGGGCCCTTTGTTGTCACTGCGGTTATCAAAATTGTTTTCGCTGTTGTCAGAGTTGAAATTGGCAGGCAAGGCAGCCGCCGTAATTTGCTCGAACTGATCGCCGCTGTCAAATACCAGGTTGCCGCTCGTATCGCGAATCGAGAACGACCGCCCTCCAAACACTTCAATGCGCTCAAACAACCCATCGCCGTTGAGATCGCCCGTGGCATTGGTCGCCAGTAGCCGACCCAAGTTTGCATTTTGCTTTAGGTCTGCGGCGTTGGGAAACACGGTTGGGTCGAGGGCATAGCTGCTGTCACCAATGCGAACTTCTTCAGAAAAGCCAGTGTAGTCGCGGGCATCCCCTTCGTTGGCGGTGATGAGGTAGGTGGTTCCATTTACGGTGAAGTTGGAAATCGCATCGGGTTGATATAACCCAAACACAGGCTGATTGCGAATATTAATGCCATCGTCGCGATCGCTCGGATCAAGCCCATTTCCTGGGGCGCTGTGATCTTTCAAGCCAAGCGGTAGAATGTCGGTCACGCTGGCGCTGGCGATATCCACCACTGCGATCGCATTATTTTCTTGAAGCGAAACCCATGCTGTTTTATTGTCATCCGAAACCGTGATGTATTCCGGTTCTAAATCTTGGGCAACCGTCGCATTCGGACCAAAGATCCGAACGCCCTTGGCTTGCAGTTCGGCTTTCAAACCGTTGAAGCGTTCAAATCCTGCGGTGTTTACCGTGGCGTTGGCAATCCCATTGGCTAGATTAATAATGCTGATCGACCCCACCGGATCGACCGAATCGGGCTGATTATAGCTATTTGGCTCTCCCTCGTTGGCGACCAAGACGTGGGTTCCGTCGGGCGTAAAGGTCACCATATCCGGCAATGCCCCCACCGTGACGGCTCCTTGAACTGCGCCATCGGCATCGAAAAAGACCACCTGACCCGGATCTGTACTGACCGTTGCTGCAACTGCGATCGCAACCCGTCCATCACTAACGGCAACGCTATTTGCACCTGCGCCGTAGGCAGAAAGATCTAAAGTTTGCACCAAGGTCGGGCGGCTCGGATTGCTCAGATCCAGCACTTCTACGGTCGTGCCACCCGCCACCACAAACAAGCGCTGCGTGCCAGCATCATACGCCGAGATTTCCGCCCCGGTGCCTGCTAGGGTGCCAATTTTGCGGAGGGCGCTTTGTCGATCGGTGAATTCAGGGGCAACGGCTAAGTTCCGAATTCGCTGATCTTGAGGGGCATCGACATCGGCGGCATCAAACGACCCGATTGCCTTCAAATATTCTGCAAACGCATCTTGCTCACTGCCGTTGGGGGCAAATGTGGCGTCCCCGGTGCGGGTGGCATCGGTGGCTTGCACCAGATCAACGCGATCAGCTAACGCGCCATTCTCAGCGATAATTTGCGGAAACGGATAGCCGTCGCCGCCTGTTGCTGCATCCGGCTGCCCGACCAGAAAATTGAGCGTCACCATGCGGAACGTCCGAGTGGGGTCGCCAACAATCTGTCCATCTTTGACGACAGAATCGATCGCAGTTCCATCAGCATCGGTAATGGTCAACGACCGAACGCGATCGCCAGCACCGGTCTCACTTCGGGCAGTCCGGCTTGCATCAAAACTAAATCTGAAGCCCCCAATTTGGGGAAAGGCTCCGGGCGTAGCGCCCTCACCAACGTCAGCAACACCATGCTCGATGAGATCTTTGAGTTGTGCGGCGGTGACGGTGACCAGGGTCAGCCCGTTGTTAAATCGTAGGGAATTTTCAATGTCTAGCTGAGAGATTTGTCCTTCTTGTTTGTCGGCTAGGGGGTTGGCGGGGGGTGGCAGCCGATCGACCGCGCCGGTGATGCCTCCCGCGCCGCTAACCTGACCAATGTTGTCTCGAATGCCGCCGCCGTTTTTCAGCGAGATCACCACACCCGGATCAACCTGCTTTGCCGCAAATAAATTGGCATCGGCTGTGAGGTTGCCCAAATTTGTTTCCTGCGATCGCACGTCTTCCCGTGTGCCATTGAGAAAAACGCTAGTGCTGCCAAAAATTGCTCGATCTTTGGGAACGATCACGTTATCTCGCAAGGTTTGAAGAATTGCGACCACTTCAGGATCAGGCGTGCCCGGATTAGTGGCAACCAAATCGGCAACGCTAGCGGCATCGGTGGCGTAAGCGCCGTTGATTAAGGGATCGAGTTTGGCAAGGTCAATGTTGCCTTGCTCGTCAAATTCGGCAACCAAGCGCCCCACATATTCGTAGTTGGCGGCGGTGTTAACCACCAGCACAGGGCCCGTTGGAGATTGTTCGATCAGGGGATAAACTCCTGCGGCGGTGTCACCGGGACGCAAGCGATCGCTACTATCTGCCAGCAGCGCATGAGAACCACCCGCGATGATGATATCAACGTTTGATAAGCGTTTTGCTAACTCTTGCTCAATAAATAACTGCTGCATGTGCGCTAGCAACACAATCTTATTAATTCCAGCATTGGCAAGATTGTCTACTTCTGTTTGAATAGTTTGTGCTAAGGCATCTAGTTGTTCTGATGTTGGTGTTACCGAAAAGGGTTGAGGCGTCACACTAATTCCTGAACCCGGTGAAGAAATGGCTGGCAACGTTGGCGTTGTTGCTCCCACTACTCCTACTCTTTCCCCGTCGATCGTCAAGACTGTGCTTTTGGCGATGCTGTTGGGAAGCGGTGCTTGTCCATCGGGAACCACCAAGTCTCGAAGCGCAGGCTCGCTTGCAAAGTCTAAATTGGCGCTGAGATACGGAAACTGAGTTCCTAGATAGTCTCGGTCAACTCCAACCACACTGGCGATCGTTGTGGGTCCAAGGTCAAATTCATGGTTTCCCAAGGCGGAGGCTTGAAACCCAATTTCGTTGAGAATGGCAATGTCTGCTCGCCCAACGCCCTCGCGACCGAGAACGTCACGCAAGGCAGAATCGCTAGATGCTGAGAAGAATGGACCAGGAATGTAGTTGTCGCCCGAACTCAAAATTAGGGTATTGGCGTAATCGTCTTTGAGCGCGTCAATAACAGTGGAAAAGTTTACGGCGTCGTCAATCGCTGGAATACCAGCTTCAAAATCAGAGGCGTGAAGAATTTGGAGTTGAAAAGCCATGGGTTCCGCTTTGGGTAAATGAGATTAGCTCAGGGCATAGAGCCGAGCAAGTCTCATTCATCTCACACGAACTTTAAGAACTCGCTAACAGACCTTTAACGATCTGTACTTGTGTAAGAAGCTCATGGTTGCTTAATGTTCTTAAAGATTGAATGAAGTTTAGGGGGTTGTAGGGTTTAGGATCGCATCTAGATGCACCTGAGCAATTAGCACACCGCTACTGCGATCGCGCTTCAACTTCTATGCCTACACAGCCGACTCCTAAAGGGAAATTTGCCCAGCAGACCGGCTCGCAAAAGATAGCACGTTCCCCACCACCGCAGGAACGCCTAGAGCTTGCCATCCCTGTGTTGCCAACCGCTCTAGCGCTCGCTCTGGATCAACCGTTGCCAAGCAATTGATAAAATATGGAATGGTGAGATGTTTTCCGGCGAGCGGTTCAATCTTTAATCCAGAGAGCGTGTGCGATAAGTGAAAGATGGTATAGCCGTAGCTTTCTAGAAACTGTGTTACAGCCGTAGGATAGTTAGCGCGCTCCTCAAAAATAATGTCTCGAATCTTATTCTGCTCGATTAACTGAGATGCTCCCTTTAAGACGGAAAGTTCATGTCCTTCTACATCAATCTTCATTACTCCTACTGTAGAAGTTTGATGATCTACCATGTGATCTAGTGTTGTTTTTTCGATTTTAATAAGGCTCACATTCACATCATCACGACCATCTCCTGATGCGTCTAAAGCCGCGACTCCTCGATTTTCTCTAAAGCATTTCGGAACTCTTAGAAAATCTTCACCCTGTTGATCACTTAGTGCCATTTCATAACATTCGATCGCCGCAATATCGTTCTCATTTGCCCAGCGATTTGTGTTGAATAGGAGTTCTTGATAGATTTCTGGATGGGGTTCTACTGCGATCGCACGTCCGTGCACCCCGATCTTCGTTGCCATGAGGCTGACCATTTGCCCAATATTTGCACCCACATCAACCGCGCACTCTCCGGCATCTAACAGCCTCCAAATCGTCTCACACACATCAATATCATAAAGACCCCGGTTGTAGATAAACGCTCCCACAAATTCAGCCGGTCTGACTCGAATGGTGACGCCCCAAGCCAACCTCACGGATGTAAATTCGGGGCTGCGATCGTGGGGGGTGAGACGTTGCACAACGCGGCTGGGTCGAGACTTGAGCACGCGCACAAACTGCGAGGGGCGCAACAAAACCTCGGGTTCTAACAAGGTTGGGTCGATCGCAACCAACCCCCGCAGAATAGCGCTTTTGATCGATTTCAGAAGTAATTTCATCTAGCTTCTTTCCTAACGCGATTTGGAGGTTGGATCGAATAGTGCCAGGTTCATAACTTCAGAGTATGTCCTCACGTTTAGAATCGACCCGCCTTGAGCAGTGGTCTATTCGCCTCTACTGCCCGTCAATGCCCGTTATAATAGCGGCGGGTTCCTTTCGCGTCGAGTGCCTCTCCCAACCGTTCTAAGGCGTGAACATAAGCCGCCGTTCGCATGGGGATAAAGCGAGACTGCGCGATCGCCCAAATTCGCTCGGTTTCTTCGACCATTTTGCGCCGGAGCCGTTGATTGACTTCATCGAGCGTCCAGTACATGCCGTTGCGATTTTGCACCCATTCAAAATAGCTAACCGTTACGCCTCCAGCATTGATCAAAATATCGGGGAAAACATATATTCCGTTTTGTTCTAGCGTCTGATCGGCTGTAGAAGTGATCGGTCCGTTGGCGACTTCAAAGATCAGTCTGGCTTTGATCTGGCTTGCGTTCGCTTCTGTGATCTGATTTTCCAATGCAGCAGGAATCAAAATATCTACGTCTAACGTTAAAAGTTCTTCATTGCTAAGAACATCATGATTGGTAATGCTACAAACAGTGTCATCACAGTAAATATCTTTAATGCTGCGGGCATTATTCTTAAACTGCCGAATCTTAGGAATATCTAATCCTGATTGAGCATAAATTGCTCCTTGAGAATCGCTAACGGCAACAACGTTGTATCCAGCATGAAACAAAAGTTCTGCGATCGTTGCTCCGGCATTGCCAAATCCTTGCACGGCAACCGTTGTGTCTTGAGGGCGGCGATCAAACTTTGGCACAATTGTTTCGATCGCAAAAAAAGCGCCCATGGCAGTTGCACTCTCTCGTCCTAAACTTCCGCCCATGGCAATTGGCTTTCCGGTGACCACCCCCGGACTCGATCGCCGCTGAATAATGCTGTATTGATCCATCATCCAACCCATGATCATTGAGTTGGTGTAGACATCAGGCGCGAGAATATCAACATCTGCACCAATAAAGTCTGCGATCGCGTCGATATATCCCCGGCTCAATCGCTCTAATTCCAACCGTGACAAGGCTTTAGGATTGACTGTAATGCCGCCTTTTGCTCCACCAAAGGGCAAATTTAGCGCCGCACACTTAAACGTCATCCAAAATGCGAGAGACTGCACTTCGTCTAACGTAACGCTGGGATGATAGCGTACGCCCCCTTTTCCCGGTCCGCGCGAATCGTCATACCGGACTCGGTAGCCTTGAAAGACACTGAGCGATCCATCATCCATTCGCACAGGAATCGAAACTGCAAGGCTCGCTTTCGGATATTTAAGAGATGCGATCGCGTCTTCAGACAGCGACGTATATTTCAACGCTTGCTCCAATCGCTGCCCTGCGTCCGCCAACAAAGAGTTAGACATGTTGTTTTTCCGCATCTGCCTGTTAAAGACTGAAGAAAAAATACCAATCTGTCTCCCATTGACCTAGCCTTCGATGCAAATCTTCACGTTGCGTTGCAAAGGGCGAGGTTGATTATTCTAAAAAGGTAGCGGCTTCTAGCGCAGTAGGCTGATAATTCAAACTATTAACTCATCGCGTTGCTCAGGTTCAACTTGATTAACGTATCAGGGCAGATCAACTACATAATGCCAAGGGCATGGAGAGGCCCGCGACCCACCAGAATTTCGACTAGTAGCGCAATCAAGCCCAACATTGCCAACCGCCCATTCCAGACCTCAGCCGAGGTGGTCATGCCCCACTCCCAGTTTTCCTGGGGATACATCTTCATGTTTTTCTCTGGACGAATGACCTCGGAAAACTGGATTGCAGGTGAATCTATAGCATCCGTCACCAAGTTTGCCAAATCTTCGATAAACACTGGATGCGTATTAAGGGCGGCTACCCGTTGAAAATGCTCGATCCCGGCTTCCTCTGCAATCTCTCGATATTCCATATCAATTTCTTGCAACGTCTCAATATGCTCTGAGACAAAGCTAATCGGAACGACCGCTAAGGTTTTTATCCCCTGCGCGGCTAGGTCTTCGATCGCATCTTCGGTATACGGCTTGAGCCACTCTACCGGACCAACGCGGCTTTGGTACGCCAACGTGTACTCGTTGGGGCGGTTGAGCGTTTGCATGATCAACGTTGTACAGTCTTCAATCTCGCGCTGATAGGGGTCGCCTGCTTCTTCTACGTAGCTGACTGGCACACCATGGGCACTAAAGAACACATGCACACCATCAGGATCAGGAGCGCGATCGATCTCGTCAGCAATCAAATCTGCCATCGCTCGCAAATAGCCCGATCGCTCGTACCAAGACGGCACAAGGGTGTAGTCGATCGCTTGCAGGGCAGGATCTTTGTCCCACAGTTGCTCTAGCAGACGAAAACTCGACCCGCTTGTGCTAATTGAGAACTGAGGATAGAGGGGAAGCACCACGAGTTTTTCGATGCGATCGCGCTTAATCTGTGCGATCGCTTCTTCTGTAAAAGGATGCCAATAGCGCATACCGATGTATACCGTGGCATCGTGCCCTTGCTGGCGCAATTTGTCTTCTAAGGCGCTGGCTTGCTCCTCTGTGATGCGTCGTAAAGGAGAACCCCCACCAATTTGCTGATAATTTGCCTTCGATTTTTTCGCCCTAAGTGAGGAAATCATCCATGCCAAAGGACTCTGAAGCCATGAGAACGGCAACCGAATAATTTCAGGGTCAGAAAATAAGTTGTAAAGGAAGGGACGCACATCCTCTAACTTATCTGGTCCCCCTAAGTTGAGTAATAAAACCCCAATTCGACCCATAGCTAATGAAAGTTCCTTTTTTTCTCAGCTTTGTTACTGATTTTAACAATATTTTCCCCATTCGTTGGAAGAAAGCATCCGTCTCTTGCACTGCAACCCTCGAAGATTAAACCGTTGATCGAACGGTCAATTTTGTTTCACAATACAGGGCGGTGGCTAAATAATAAAGCTTTACAGACTCTAAACTTGGATCAATCAAAAATTTAGATAGGTCAAGAAAGTTAAATTGATCAATAGCGCATGAGCGATTGATAACATTTGCTGAGAAACATGTGCTAAGGATCTCACTTAAAATAACCGGCGCTGGGTTCGGAAGCAGTAAGTTCGGAGACAGTCCACTCAACGTTGACAATCTAGTAGGCTCGGAGACGACAAGTTGAGGACTATGGCAAAAGCAGATCATTTAGACGAGAAAATTGTGCAGGTTAACCAGCGACTCAAAGCGGCTCAGCTAGGGCTACAGATCGAACGGCGTCACACCAAGCTCAACCTTCGAGGCACCCTGCCGCCCCGCCCCGCCAGTGCCAAACTGCGCCCCCATCAGCAACGTCTCTGTTTGGGGCTTCCAGCCACCCCAACCGGACTCAAGCAAGCCGAACAGGAAGTCAAAATCATTGCAGGGCAACTGCTGCAACATAGCTTTGACTGGCACAACTACCTGACGTTTTCTGGAGGAAAGCGCCTCAGCCAGATGAACCTAGCCGAGCAGTTACAGGCATTTGAGCAGCATTTTTTGTCGGAACTGCCCCGGCAGAGCAACCCTGCGGCGACGAAAACCACATGGAACTCGGCCTATGCGCCCTACGTGAGGAAACTTGCTGCGATCGCGGCTGAGCATCCTAGCCTCACGCTTGTTGAAGCCATTTATAAAACGGTGCAGGCGACGGAACTAAATTCTCGAAGTCGGCAATTGTGCTGCACAACCCTAAGCGCGTTAGCCGCCTTTCTCATGCTTCCCCTGCCTCACGATCTCAAGGTGCTGGCCGGAGAGTATGGCAGTCGTAACGTGCGATCGCGGCAGCTACCGTCTGATGAGGAAATTGTGTCTCATTGGAAAAACATTCCAAATCCTGCGTGGCGGTTTGTTTATGGTGTCATGGCAACCTATGGGCTAAGAAATCATGAGGTTTTTTTCTGCAATTTCTCTAGCCTCTGCCAACCCAAAACCGCCAGGGGCGACACGATGATCGAAGTTTTACCCGCGACAAAAACAGGCAGCCATCAAGTTTGGGCGTTCTACCCAGAGTGGATCGAGGAATTTGAGTTGAGGACAATTCAACTTCCCGATCTGGAAACCGATCTGACAAAAACAACCCTGCAACGCATCGGTCAACGAGTCACTGCCCAGTTTCGTCGGTATGGCATTCCGTTTTCACCCTACAATTTGCGCCACGCTTGGGCAGTGCGAACGATTCATTTTGGGCTGCCAGACACGGTTGCCGCCAAGATGATGGGGCATTCGGTGGCGGTTCACACTCGCACCTATCACCAGTGGATTACCGCACGAGATCAGCAGCAAGCGGTCGATCTTGCCCTTTCTAGGCGGGGAGTGCCAGAGCAATGGGCAGGCAATGAGACAATAAGATAGAAAACCAGACGGTCGGCGTTGTTGCACAAAAACTAGATCTAGGTGACCTTTCATTCTGCTGCGCGCCCGATCTTCATGCCTCTTTTCACGCTTCGGTGTGACCGTTTCCGTAGGTGTCCCTCATTCTTTTCTGCCGATGGCAACCATCCTCCGTGACCTCAGCTACCGCTATCAGTGGCTTTACGACAGCATTTCCCGCCTCGCGGCTGTGGCTGTAGGTGGGGAAGCTCGGTTTCGGCAGTTGGCGCTGCAAGGTCTCCCGCTTGAGGCGGAAACAGAGGTGCTGGATTTGTGCTGCGGTAGTGGTCAAACGACCGCATTTTTAGTGCAGCGATCGCGCCATGTTACTGGGCTTGATGCGTCTCCGCTATCGATCAAACGTGCTCAAAAAAATGTTCCGCAAGCTGCCTATGTAGAAGCGTTTGCCGAAGAAATTCCCCTTGCCGACAATAGGTTTGATCTGGTTCACACCAGTGCGGCGATGCATGAGATGGAGACTCCGCAGTTGAGGCAGATTTTTCAGGAGGTTTACCGGGTTCTCAAGCCGGGCGGTTTTTTTGCCATGGTTGATTTTCACCTGCCAACCAACCCGTTATTTATCCCTGGTTTAACGGTATTCTTCTGGTTGTTTGAAACAGAAACCGCTTGGCAATTGCTAAAAACAGATTTGCCAACGTTGCTCACAGAAGCTGGCTTTCAAAACTGCGATCGCGCTCTTTATGCCGGAGGTAGCTTGCAAACGATTCAGGCACAAAAACCGACAGCCTAAACCCCTTTAAGTTTTTTAGAACTGCCCCGTTAAAACCATTTGAGTGCTCTTTGAACCCTCTATATTAGCCATCTAAAAAGAGTGCAGCAGACTTAAGCCTACTACACTCTTTCGGTTAGATATAAGGGGTTAGATATAGGTGAGAATCATAGAATGGGTTGCAGTTGATCGCGTTCAGAAGAGTTGTTCCGTCTGGCTTTCGTTTGCTCACATGAATAATTTAGCGTGTTGCCTTCAAGAATCTGATCTATCTCAAGATAGGTCATCATCCAATCAAAAGAAGGAATCATAGTTTTGCTTGTTTTAGAGAACACAAGCTGCGATCGCAGCATTCCTTTGGATTGATACCGCTTGTGAAAAGAAATGTAAAGTAATTGCGTTTGATGTGTGTAGAGCGAGCCATTTTTCGCTTCAAATCTATGACTAATACATTGTTAATCACGATTGATGTTATCTAGAGAATATGTGTATCAAACTGTTATGTTGTGTATTCGGCGTTGATCTTCACGTAGTCATAGCTGAGATCACATCCCCATGCCATACCGTGCCCAGAGCCAGTGCCGACTCCCACCGAAATAACAACGGGATGATCGATTGACTGCGTTGCCCCGTTCCCAGTTGATGGATCGGCAGGCGACCCTATACTCGCATCGGCTTGCTGCTTGAGATACTGGCTTGCCGCTTGACGATCGAAAGCTTGGGGCTGCCCGTTTTTCAGCAGCAGCAAATCGCCCAGCCTGATCTGCAATTCCTCCTGGTTAAACGGCACACCGGCTCGTCCGGCGGCTCCGGCAATTCTGCCCCAGTTTGGGTCGCGTCCAAAAATAGCGGATTTTACCAGCGACGACCCAGCGATCGTGCGGGCAACTCGCCGCGCTGCTTCGTTGTGCGATGCACCCGTCACCCGAACTTCGATCAGGCAGGTTGCGCCTTCTCCATCTCGTGCGATCGCTTTTGCCAAATCAGTACACACCTTGGTCAACATCGCCTCTAATTTTTCGGCTTCCGCGCCCATCTCGGTGATGGCAGGCGTGCGAGACTGCCCATTGGCTAGGGCAATCAGCGAATCATTGGTGCTGGTATCTCCATCGACCGTGACTTGGTTAAAGCTCTGATCAGCAGCACGGCTGAGCATCTGTTGCCAAAGCTGAGGAGAAACCGCCGCATCGCAGGTGACAAACGCCAGCATCGTTGCCATGTTGGGATGGATCATGCCTGATCCCTTCGCGATTCCGCCTATTCTAACTGGGCGATCGCCGATCATCGTTTCTAGCGCAACTGATTTGGTCACAAGATCTGTCGTCGCGATCGCTTTGGCTGCCGCCGCCGAACCTGTTTCGCTGGCGCTTTCAACCAAACGCGGAATCCCCGATCGCAGCGCGTCCATTTTGATCCGTTGCCCAATCACTCCGGTAGAGGCTAACAGCACCAAATCCGAGGAAATGTTCAAAGCTTGGGCAATGAGTTGAGCACTTTCCTGAGCGTCGATAATGCCTGGAAGCCCTGTGGCAGCGTTGGCTTGCCCAGCATTACACAAAATGGCACGCGCCGTTGGTTTGGCTTGCAACTGCTCGCGGCAATAATCCACGCAGGCTGCCCGGACATGACTTGTGGTGAAGACCCCCGCCGCGATCGCATCCACCTCTGAAACAATCAAGGCTAAATCTGGCAACCCAGAGGGTTTAAGCCCGGCGATGATACCTGCGGCTCGGTATCCTTTGGGCGCGGTCACTCCACCAGAAATTTGAGTCCAGTCGCTCATGGTTATGTCGTTCGTAGGGGTATTACTGTTTAGCATCGGGCAACGCTTGACCTGATGCAACTTAAAAGCATAGCCTGGAGCGTAACTGTTTTCGGCGCTTTGTTAACGATCCCTCATGTTCTTAATGCTAAGGAACGCCAGTTAAATAACGTTGGTCATTGCACACGTTCGGCTGCCCTCATCTGCAAGCTTTCTGCCGCAGGAAAAGCAAGCAAGACCTCGGTTCCCTTTTTAAGGAGAGTCATTAGGGTGGGGGCAACTCCAGATTTTGCTAAATCCCCATTCTCAAAGCGAGGGTTCGTTGAGCCGTGCTAAAAGATGATGCTGCATCCATTACAAAACAGACCTGTTGCCGATTTTCTTGCTCTACCTGCCTTCAGAAGCAGAAGATTCTACTTGAGGTCAATTTTCACACGGCAAGAAAGCCGACTATGATCAGTCGGAATCTGACCATTCCCAGAGTTTCGACCTCCAGTTTTTTGACCTTTAGGATTCAACTTTCTTCACCCTATGATAATTTTGCAAACCTTTTCTAAGAAAGCCTGGGGTTGGGGTTACCAAAGACTCACTCAACTGTGGAGTCACAGCAGTGGAGACTGGGCGTGGCTCGCTGAAAAGCCCGTTTCGGTGACAAGCCTCAATCGGAGTCTCTGGCGGGGGTCAGTGCCTTCGGTCAGCTTTTTTACGTTGCTGTCGTTGTCTGGCATTATTGCGGCACTCGGATTGCTGGCCAATAGCGTTGCCACGATTATTGGTGCGATGATTGTGGCTCCTCTGATGGGACCGATTATTGCGATCGCATACAGCATTGTATCGGGCAATCGGCGGCTGCTGCGCCGCGCTGGGCTGACCCTGTTTACAGGCATCATCTTAACCGTTGGCATCTCAATGCTGATTACCCAAGCGGTTGGGCTAAATACGCTTGGCTCAGAAGTGATGGGGCGTGTGCAGCCCACGCTGATGGATCTCGGTGTTGCATTAGCAGCAGGGGCAGCAGGGGCATTTGCCAAGTCTCGTAAGGCGGTGGCAGATGCTTTGCCGGGGGTTGCGATCGCGGTAGCGCTGGTTCCGCCCCTCAGCGTGGTTGGGATTGGTCTTGCTCAAGGGTCGCCTTCAGTGAGCATCGGCGCGACTGTGCTATTTTTTACAAACCTAGTTGGGATTATTTTTAGCGGCGGTGTGGTGTTTCTATGTCATCGCTATGGTTCTTTAACCCGCGCTAAAAACGGGCTTGCTGTTGCGATCGCAACGCTTATGGTGCTGGCAATTCCGCTAGGATTTTCCCTCCAAACGATCGTGCTTCGAGGGCAGGCACAAGCCAGTGTGGATCGTCTGATTCGGACTCGAACGGTCACGTTTGCTGGAGTTGATATTCAAAATCTGGCGGTTAGTCAACAAAGGGATAGACTCTTGATCAATTTAGAAGTGACTACTCCGCTCAACTCTATTTCTCAAGAACAAATCAGGCTAGTAAAAGAATTTTTGCAAGCCGAGTTAGGTGCACCTATTTCTCTCAAAGTCCGAATCATTCCTGCCCGAACGTTTGAGTCTTAAAGGCTGGCTGGAGAAAGCGCCTAAGAGTTTGGCAAGCGATCGCACTTTATAAATCGCACGCTGAGCTTTTTTCAACGGGTTACCCTGATCTGGAACAGCCGTTGATGGGGCATGGGTACATGAGTGGATGGGTTCGATTTCTGACCAACCCATCCACTCCTAGTCTCTTATTTCAACCTTGACAAACCCCTACTTTTGCTCTGGCACGTTCATCCCTTTCTGCACGGCGGGGCGCTGTGCGATCGCGTCAAACCAGCGTTTCAGATTGAGATGCTCATCCAGCGTCAGCCCTTGAAACTCATAAGCCGCAACCCATGGGAACGTCGCAATATCTGCGATCGTATAGTCGCCGCAAAGGTACTCGTGCTGCGCGAGTTGTCGATCCAACACTCCATAAAGCCTCAGCGTCTCCTTTTCGTACCGCTCAATTGCGTAAGGAATCTTCTCAGGAGCATACTTCTTAAAGTGATTGAGTTGCCCAAACATCGGTCCCACGCTTGCCATCTGAAACATCAGCCATTCCAAGACCTGATATCGCCCAACCTGATCCGATGGCATAAAGGCTCCGGTTTTCTCTGCCAAGTAGATCAAAATCGCTCCAGATTCAAACACGGTGATCGGGATATCGGGATCTACGATCGCTGGAATCTTGCTGTTAGGATTAATCGCCACAAAATCTGGGCTAAACTGATCACCTTTAGTGATGTCAATCACATGCACCTGGTAAGGCAAATCTACCTCTTCCAGCATGATCGAAGCTTTACGCCCATTTGGAGTAGTGAAAGTATAGAGATCAATCATGGGGTTTCTTAAAGTCCACTGCTGCTAGCCAGCATAGCGTTCTTAGCAGCTAGCAAACTCTCTCCCTCTGAGCCGTTTAGCACAAGACTCCTGCCGCTCGATGCTCAACCGAATCGGCTAGCAGATGCAGCATGTCAAGCGTTGTCGAGAAATCGACGCACGCATCGGTGATACTTTGCCCATAAGTCAATTGGTTCAAGTCGTTGGGAATAGATTGGCTGCCCGCGACCAAGTGGCTCTCAATCATGACTCCCATACAGTGCTGGGAACCTGCTTTTAATTGTTCTGCCAAGTCTTTCAGCACAATGGATTGACGCCGGTAATCTTTGCTGCTGTTGCCATGGCTACAATCGACCATGACACGGGGAATAATGTTCTGCTGGGTCAACTCGGCAGTGGCTCTCTCCAGATCGGCGGCACTGTAGTTAGCGCCATATTTGCCGCCCCGTAAAATGATATGACAGTCAGGATTGCCTGTCGTAGCGACAATACTTGCCATGCCCTCGGCATTGATGCCCAGAAACCGATGGGGATGATTTGCCGCCATCACCGCATGGACGGCTGAAAGCAAATTGCCGTCAGTACTATTTTTAAATCCGACTGGCATTGAGAGACCAGATGCCATTTCGCGGTGAGTCTGGCTTTCGGTGGTTCGAGCACCGATCGCACTCCACGAAATCAGATCTGCTAAATATTGAGGAATGATTGGATCGAGTAGCTCGGTGGCACTCGGAATATCGAGTTGGGCTAAGTCTAGAAGTAGCTTGCGAGCCAACCGTAGCCCTGTGTTGATGTCGTAGCTTTCGTCTAAATGCGGGTCGTTGATGAGTCCCTTCCAGCCGGTGGTGGTGCGTGGCTTCTCAAAGTAGACGCGCATCACGATTTCCAGCTTATCCGACAAGGCTTGGCGGACGGGTGCTAATTTTTCAGCGTATTCATAGGCTGCATTCACATCATGAATTGAGCAAGGTCCCACTACAACGAGCAGGCGGTTGTCGGCTTGCCGGAGAATGCGACGAATGCGATCGCGAGTCTGAGCCACAAGCGAAGCGGCGGTCTCAGTCATGGGGATCTCTGCTTTTAATGCTGTGGGAGCCATGAGCCGCTTGGTTTCCACAACATGTAGATCGGACGTTTTACGCATGGGTAGAATTACTCAATACAGAAATTGCTCACGCAAGCTGAGCCAAGAAGAACCTGCCTGAATTATTGTAACAGCGAGTGATCTCGTCCTAGGTGCCAAAATGGTATGACAGAGACGCAAAACCCTAATCAAGGCGATCAGCGATCGCGCCGAGAGCATCGGGCTGCTTCACTTTTAAGGTCTGACACGCGATCGTATCTGACAAAATAGAACTCACAAACATCCCTGTATGAACTTCTAACTGGGCATCAAAGGGTGCTCTAAACAAAAGCTTTTCTCCCGGAAATGCCACTCGTTCTAAATAGAAATCTGGACTATTTGCAATCCGAATAATTTGCATTTGCGGTGTTAAGTTGGCGTAGCAGCATAAAATCAGGCTGAGATTAGCCGTAGGTAAAAACTCAGTCATTTTTTCTATTGTTTACTAATTGAAACTTAGAAAATCTTATTAATCTTAACATTAGCTTTCAGCACGTAGGAATGTGCCTATCTAACATCAGAGTACGTACTTGGGATCAGAATCTGGGCTTAAAGTCAAAAGGCATTGTGATGGTCTAAAATCTGACACAAGCTAATGTGAGGAATTACGAACAATGCCTCAAACAGAACCCTTGATGATTCTAAAGTTATGAAATAAAAGATAAATTTTTTAGGAGCAGATATGCAGTTTTGTTCGCCGTTTTTATCAGGTTTGGGCGCAGGATTATTGCAATTTTGCTCTGCTTTTACCAAACTTCGGCGCAAATCCAGGACTGAATATATAAAGATTCTATGAAATCAGTAGCTTGAAGTTTAATGATTCCGTTTGGATTTTCGCCCGGAACTTTTACTAAGAAAAGAGCAGGTACAATCAAGAAGATTCGTGATTTAACGGTTGACTTTACACATCGCTTTATCTCTTCCAAGTTAGGACTGCAAATCAAGCTCACCACTCGTTTTGCAGGGCAAATATTCAAAATTTGCAGCCCTTGTTTGATGAAGTTTACGTTTAATTCAACCCTTAAAACCCCCTAAGCAATATCACTTGGAATATTGTATTGAGGGTCTGCATCTGCCTGATTTTGCCAACCTTCTTGAATGAGTTGCTCCATCTCTGCTCGTTGAATTTCCGTACCAATGGTCACATCTCCTGGCGTTTCAAAAAAGATAGTGCTGTCGCTTTGCGTCATCGCTAACATCTGAAACAAAATGTGGGTCACTGGAACGGGCAACGCAATCAGGCTTGGATCGGAGACATTGTAAGGACTTGATGCTACATCCTGGAGCGTTGGGAACGCGTAAATTACGTTTTTCTCGCGATCGCTTTGGGTACGATTAGCCAGGGTCAGCATCACCCAGCTTTGATCAAGCGTCTGCACCACGTAATACTGCGGATGCCTTAACCGTTCAGCCATAGTTTTAATGACCGGCGCTACCCGCTCCATAATCTGAGGGGTTGAGCCGTCTTGAGGTGCATGATCAATCAAGTCTTGAAGTTGTTGGTCTAAGTTCATTCCAGCATCCAGTGAATAATCAGGGATTTCTTCTACCACCATTGTGATCGACAGATTGCAAAAATGTTCCTGCTAGTAATGAGAGCGATTCCATTGATTTGCAAGACATTAGATATCGTGGGGGAAATCTGCCAGAGCGTGGACTCAATCTTTCAGCTTCTAGTTAACGAACTGCAACAGGCAACCAAAGCATCCGAGCCAAATTGTCGTGAAGTTGCAGATCGGTTAGCTCAAGAGGTAGTCCGCATTTGTTCGGAGAGTAAGCGCATTCAAGCGTCGGGCGAAGTCCAGACGTGGGCAACAACTCTGGCACGGCATCGGCTTCAGCAATGTTTGCACTACTATAAACTTGGTTCTCGGCGAGGGCGGGTAGAACTTCATAGCAATTTAAGTGCTGTGGTCTATCGCTACATTACGCCGTCTCAAAGCCAATCGAGCTATCAAGCCCGACTGACTTTGATTGAGGATTTTCTGCAAAGTTTCTATATGGAAGCGCTCAATGCCTTCCGGCGGGAATCGCAGCTACCGCCAACCTATAGTCCGCAGTCGGTGCTGGAGTTGGCAGAATATATGGCGTTTACAGAGCGCTATGGCAAGCGGCGCATCCCGCTACCGGGGCATCGCAATCAGCAGTTGATTATCTTGCGATCGCAAACGTTTTCTCAGCAGCAGCCGACCGAATCTCTCGTAGATTTTGAGCAGGCAGCTGAGGGGTCGATGTCTGACTCAGACAGCGCTTGGAGTGTCGCCTCGATGCAGCAAGTTCGGGAGCAGATGGTTGCCCAAGAACCTGAATTGGCAGAAGATACTCTACGGCAGACAGTGGTGAAAGAACTGATCGCCTATTTGGAAGACCGCAAACAGCACGACTGCATTGATTACTTTACGCTGCGGCTCCAAGACTTACCCGCTAACGAAATCGAAGAGATTTTGGGACTCACGCCCCGCCAACGGGATTACTTACAACAACGATTTAAGTACCATCTCATCCGGTTTTCTTTCTCTCACCATTGGGAGTTGGTTCACCAGTGGTTAGAGGTAGACTTAGAACGGAACTTGGGGTTATCTCACCGGCAGTGGCAAAGTCTGCATGATCGGCTGACGCCCCAGCAGGTAGAGCTTTTGAGCTTGAAGCAGCAGCAGACCTCTGAAAGCGCGATCGCCCATCAGATCGGCTGCACGCCAAATCAGGTTCAGAAACAATGGTTTAAGCTTCTGGAACAAGCTTGGGAAATTCGTAATACCCAAGATTCCGGAGGAAGTGAATCTCTTGATGAATAGGGTGTTATCACAAATGGATCGCGAGTTTGAAACTAAAAAGCAAATCCTTTTAAATCTGCTGCAAACCCTTGGGCTAGCGGGGCAATCTCCTCAGTCTGACTCTGTTGCAGAAGTTTCGAGCCGTGATGCGGTGAGGGAGTCTATCGAGGCTCCACCCAGCCTCTTTCAAGAGGACTTTTTACTTAAACCGGGAGAGATACCTGCTGTGCAAGATCGTTTTCATGCGCTGCTGAAACGTCGTTTTCAAGTTGAGGCTCAGCGTAAACCGCCTCTTTTTCCATGGGAGAAAGAAATTACGGATTATGATGCTGAGGCTGTCGGGGAGAGAGCACCTCGCCCTGTGTTTGCAGCGACTTCAGTGTGGATGACACAACTGCGCGATTTACAGTTACCTGTGCCAATGCCAGAGCACGTTCTAACCGAATTGCTAACTCGGTGTCAGGCAATCGTCACATCATCGCTCCGAGAAGGGGCAAAGCTCGTGAAAGCCGTTGATACGCTGTTCCCAGGACAGGCGCAACTGCTCAACGATGTTGCGGGATACGTTATGGTTTCCCCGGCTCGCTCTTCGATGGCAAGTTTACAAGCGCTCGCCGCCAAAGCGGGGATTGAGTTTCCCGATCAGTATGAAGCGGCGATCGAGACCCAGCAGATGGCGTTGTCTCTGCTGGCAGCGCGGGACATTATGAATACGCTGACCCTCACGGTGTCGCCCAAGCACCCTCAGCTAGAGCGAGAATGGCTGACTGAACTCGGAGCCTTTTCGCTGCGATCGCACTATCACTTTGGTGGGGGGACGGTGCGGCTGCGAGTGGATGCAGAGCTTCCGTGTGGTGGCAGTCTTCAGTTTCAGGGTGAAGAGTTTCGGTCGCTGGCAGACCGCGACACCGCTGGGGGCTTGAGCTTAGAAATTCGAGATTTTGTCCCCGATCGCACCTATCCCTTAGAAGTGCGGTTGGGTGAACAGGATCTGTTGGTGTTTGCTATTCATCCGGTGAGCGAGGGATAAGCCAGGTCAACGCTTGACCCCAAGGAGATCGGCGGGATGTGGGAAACGATGGCGGATTAGGAGGCTGTGCATTCTAGGTTGCCTCTAAGACCAACGGGGTACTATGAACCTTGACTTTCCCCATTCCCTGCTTTCTACTTTGATGAATTACAACTGGCGGCAGCATGTGCAATCGCGCTTAAAATCTTTGTCTGTGTCTGAATCGGAAGACTCTGTGTTGTTCCGGGTGCTGACGCAAAGCCTCGTAAGTGTGGGAATCTTGGCAACGGATGTTGCGGCAGAGACCCACCTTTTTGTTTGGGCAATTCCCCTGAGTATGGCTGGGGCGACGTGGAGTTGGCATGGTCGCCGCAGGCGCAACGTTCTGACGAAGTTTGCCCTGGCGATCGCGATGCTGGGAGTGCTGGCAATCTTTTTCTCCCGCTTGCTGAGCAATGGGCAACTCAATGACACGCGGCTGCTCTTGGCTGAGTTTCTGATTCAGATTCAAGTGTTGCACAGCTTTGATCTGCCTCGTCGCAAAGATTTGGGGTATTCAATGATTATTGGTTTGGTGCTGATAGGCGTGGCGAGTACGCTCAGCCAAACCTTGATATTTGGGGTAATGCTGCTGGTATTTTTAGCGATCGCGCTGCCAGTGCTGATGCTAGATTATCGATCGCGGTTGGGGCTAAGTACGGCAAACCTAGAGCGAGCGACCCTGAGAGCGCTAAATATTCCGGCTTTATCTAAATTATTTTTGGTGACGGTGGTGCTGGGACTGGTGATCTTTGTCGGAATGCCGCGCTTTTCGGGGTATCAACTGCGATCGCTGCCGGTGAGCGCTCAGATTCAGTTGGCCGAGAAGTTTGACAATCAGCAAGTGACTAATCCGGGATATATTCGTCAGGGTAGAGGGCAAGGCGAGGGCGTTGGGGGGCAGGGGGGGAAGGAAAAATCCGATCAGTTTGATGAGCAGTTTTACGCTGGGTTTGGCGACAAGATTAGCCAAAATGGGCGCGGCAGCCTCAAGCCACAGATGGTGATGCGGGTGCGATCGCAGGCGGAAGGCTTTTGGCGGGTGATGGCGTTTGATCGGTACACGGGGCAGGGGTGGGAAGTGTCGCGCAATGCTGAAACCCAGACGCTGAAACGTCCGGCGTGGCTATATCAATTTTATGTGCCCCACGGCATCACGCTCAACAAAACAAAAAATATTGTGCAAACGTACACGATCGTGTCTGAGTTGCCAAATTTGATCCCCGCGTTGGCGCAGCCCAAAGAACTGTATTTCCCAACGTCTGAAGTCGCGCTTGATCCGGAAGGTGGGCTGCGATCGCCTGTCCCGCTTAGCCAAGGGCTGACCTATTCTGTTATTTCAGAAGTGCCGTATCGCGATCGCACCCTTCTCCAGAAAGGCTCAACCCATTTAAAGCCGCCAAAACAGAGTCTTTATTTACAACTCCCACCGCAGATTGTATCAAAGGTTCGGCAACGCACGGAAGAAATCTTGGCAACCGCTCCTCAGCCGCTGGTCTCCACCTACGAAAAATCGCTCTATCTCGGACAATATTTAAAACAGCAATACACGCTTCAGCCAGACATCCCCCCCCTAGAGAAAGATGAAGACTTAGCCGAAGCCTTCTTGACAAAGTTCAAAGGTGGATACCCTGATCACTTTTCGACAACGCTAACCGTGATGCTGCGATCGATCGGCATTCCCTGCCGACTAGTCACAGGATTTGCCCCCGGACGATTTAATCCATTCACCGGATTGTATGAAGTTCGCAATACTGACGCCTACGCCATGACGGAAATTAACATTCCGAAGTTTGGGTGGTTTGCGATCGATCCGATTCCCGGACACGAGTTAATTCCGCCGTCGATCGAGGAGGATCAGACCTTCTCGGTCTTGCAGCAATTTTGGAAATGGGTAGCGGGATGGCTGCCTCCCCCGATCGCCGGTGGGCTAGCGTGGATCAGGGCGGCAATTTTAGGCGCGATCCAGTGGATCGTGGCAAAGCCAATCGCATGGCTCATCGGTCTCTTTTCCCAAGGCTGGGCTGGACTCTTTGCAGGCTTGGGGATCGCAACAGGTTTCGGCTTTTTGGGCTGGCTAGCGTGGCAAGGTTGGCACAAGTGGCGCTACCGTCGCTGGCTAAAGACATTGCCTCCGATGGAGAGCTTGTATCAAGAGATGCTGAGTTGGCAAGCCGTCCAGGGGTTTCGCAAGCATCCTGCCCAAACGCCTCTAGAGTATGCTAAGCAGTCTCACGGCTTGCATTGCCAAGAACGCGCTCAGACGATTCAGGAGATTTCCAACGCTTATGTAAGGTGGCGCTATGGTGGGCAAACACCGCCTGTGCAACCCCTTCAGCAGCGCTTACGAGTCATGCAAAAATCAGCCCAGACGAAATAATGGCGCATTAAACTGAGGTGAGTTCGATATAGATTATCTGCTTTGTTATTCGCGGCTTTAGCCCTGCCAATTTTGGGGGATGTAGGGGGCTTTCCAGATCGGCGATCGCAGCGAAGCAACTCTGTCAAACTCAGGTTAAACCGAGGTGTCTAACGGCTGAATGAGACCGTCTCCTGCAATGGTTAGCCGCCGTCCGCGCCATTGCACTTGCCTGCCAAAGGCCCCCATCGCCCAGATTGCAAAACTTAATCCATCTCGCAGTGGCAACGCCCAAAACCACCGCAGCAAGAGGGGGCTATTCATCATCAGCACCGCGATCGCAGCCTGACCATAGCGAATTCCTAACGTTAGGCCAGTGAGGGCGATCGCCCACGGTGCAAACCCAGAGATCAGTAACAACGGCAAACACAACACAGTGCCATAGCAAAACATCATCGTGTAGTAGATCAGACCGCGATTAAAGCGAATCGTTCTGGCCCACCGCAGTTCTCGCTCAACAAGTTGCCCAATTGTTTCGCGCCCTGTATCTGACTCTAGCACTAGCTCGGAAAGTTCTACTTGATAGCCAGCTTGGGCGGCACGTTTGCCCAAGTTGTAGTCAGAGCCGATGCGGTTGAGTTGCAGTCCACCAAATCCTTCGAGGGTCGGTTTGCGGGTGGCGATCGTTACTCCAATGGCAAACTTTAGCCCACCATCCATGGCTCGTGCAATGAAGGCGCTGGGGATGAAATCGCAGCACCGCCCCAGGGATGCCAATGCTGCTCCTAAAAACTTTGGATTGTGGGCAATGTAGGCACATGTAACCACATCTACCTGCGACAGGGGGGCAGTCACGGTGCGAATATATTGCGCGGTCACACAAATGTCACTATCTGCAAAAATCAGCGTTTCAAACTGTGCCTTTTCTAACAAATAACTCAAGGTACTATCTTTATGATTGATGCCACGGGGAGGCAAATCGATCATCACGCGAACGCGGTCTGGGTAAGTCTTTTCTAACTTACGTAGTGTTGGAATGGCTGGATCGGTCGTATCTACCACACCAAACAACACTTCGTAACTGGGATAATCTTGCTCACAGAGCGACGTCCAATTTTCTAATGCGCCTTCATCTAACCCGCAAATTGGAACCAGGATCGAAACAGGTTCATCGGTTTCAGAAACGCTGGGGGTAATGCTTGAGAAGAACTGATAAGTAAACCAAGCACACGCCAGGTAAAACGCAATTGATCCGAAAATTAAAACACTTAAAACAATCTGAATAACTAACATATTACAAATGCGACCAGGGGCAGGCTCAGACGGCAGGTGGTGCTGAATCAAATGTATCAATTCTCAGATTCTACTTGCATTTAGCACCGTCAGAAAAAAGCCGCGATCGCTGACCCCCTGTTGCCCAACCTTGACCGTTATTCGACTGCTTCAAAAAGCCGAAGATCTTTACCTAAAGATAAAGAGGTCAGGATATCGAGGAGTTTGCTTGTTGAAATCTGAATGTTAAAGGTTAGCTCACCACTGATTGGGACGATGCTGCCGGTTCCTACATCAGGATCAAGGTGATCTGGATTGAAATCAAAGCTAACTGTACTGCTCACACTATTAGCAGACATAGATTTATGATCTAGGGCGTTGCTGAATCAATTCCTTGAGAATTCTGATCAGGCTGGGGTAAGAGGACTTCTCGACCTCAAATCCTCGCTGGCTCATGAGCGCAAGAATCTCTTCTTCGGTCAAACCTGAAACGACAGATTCAAGAATTCGATTTGCATCGCTAGCATAAGTTTCTCTCGTTGCTTGAGTCAGTTGATACTCATCACAAAAATCAGACAACGCTTGCAGGATAAGCGGATACCGTTTCATTTAATGTGCCTCAATTGTTTAAAGATTACGATCGCACTTCTAAGGTTCCCTCTCAATCCACCAGCGATACAGCGCAACTGACTGCCCTGATTTCGGATCATTAATGATGCCTTTGGTTTCCTTTCTAATCATCTGCCGCTGCGGGTCTTCGACAAATTGCCGCCCACAGTCTCGACATTTGTAGTTTTGCTTCTAATGCCGAATTCGACCATTTCTCATCACGGATTTAGATTGACAACTGGGACAAATAGGCAGAGCAGTAGACCTGGGACGAACAGAATTAGCATGACAGCAGTTTTACTCTCTCACCCTTTCCTCTTTAGTACTACCGATCTTTAACTCAGATCCAGGCTCACTCCAATTCTCCCAAAATGGTAAAGCGGATATGATTAATCGCCAGATCTCCGACGGAAATATCTAACAAATCGCTCAGCGGAATGCCTTTGCTCCGCAGCGATTCAAACGTGATGCCTTTGCCAATTTCCGCGTGATACCACGGCAAGCCCATAAAAAAGCGGGTTGGATAAGGACCGCCTTCTACAATGTCATCCGGGTTCGACTCCATTGGCAGCCAGCCAAAGCCCGGAACGTAAAACTCTAGCCACACATGGTTAAAATCTGGCTCTAGCGGAACGTTTTGCCGCTCAGCAAACGGCGGACATTTGTAGCGCCCCACCGTTCGGCAGGCAATGCCGTTTAACCGGGCTAACGCTAGAAGCAGCCCCACATACTCGCCGCACGAACCGATGCCCCGTTCCAACACCACATCTGGCGTATCGATGTGAGGCTTGATGCCGTAAGACAAGCGATCGTAGACAAAGTTGCGGATTTTCAAAATTTTTCGTAATACGTTGGTCTCTGTGCCGATCGCATCTCGCGCCGCTTGTTGAATCACGGGCTTATCCATCGCCAACTCATCATCATCGACCAAGTAACGCGCTTGAAACTCTGGCGACAGTTCGGGTGCCCGGTAGGTATCGTCGAAATTGAGTTGATATTTAATGCCTCGCACTTCTAGCACGGCTTTCCAGCCAAAGATATGGCGCTCATTGGCTTTGAGCGAGGCAAACTTAAATACCGCGACCCGTTGCCCGTCTTTGAGTTCTTCGGTAAAAGGCAGCCCGATCGCGTCTACCTGGCAAACTTTCTGGCGATCAGTTTCGGCAGGCAGCGCAATTCGCCACTCTAAATCTTCTAAATCCACGGCATCTAGAGGCAGCAACTCCTCCAGATAAGACATTTCGATCAAATATCCGTTTGAGAGGGCATACCGCTCTTGTTTGTTGTAGTGAACAGAGAGAGGATGAATGAAGGTGCGATCGCGAAAGGTCAGTTCGTGGCTGGGATCTTCGTTGGGGTTGTCGCGGATGTACGCCTCTTCGCCAGCATAGGCAACATAAAGCGTAGACTGCTGTGATGCTGGATCTGTAGCAAATGTTAGCCCTGTGGGGTTATCAAACGGCGTCAGCACGCTGAACTGCAATTCTCCGGTCGCCCGATCGAGGCAATAGACCGTCTGTTCGATGCGATCGCACAGCCACAGTTCTTCATCCCGAATGGTGAGGTTTGCCTCTCCTACCCCCGGTAAGGCAAATTGAGTAATTTTCCGACTCGTATTACGTTCGTAAACCAAAACATAACCCAACTTTTGGCATGTGACGTAAACTGTAGAATTCCAAACGCCGACCCCATCTGCCGCATAAGGCAGCGTCACAAAAAGCCGAGGCAAAAACGTTTCAGTATCGCAGTAATAAACGCTATTTTCTTTTGTAAACCAGATAGTTTGCTCCCAAACGGCTAGACCCGTGGCGCTTTCAAACCGTTCTACATGGTGGGGGTTAAGAACGATCGTATTGTCATTGAGGGGGTCGATTTGCAGAAGATAGCCTCGGACGTAATCTAGAGCGATCAGTTTGTCCTGCCAGGTAGCCAAGCCGTGCAGAGCATACACTCCAAAGGGTCGAAGCGTTCGAGGAGGTTTGGCTGTGCGAACCGTCGAGCTAGTCATGTCGTTGTTCTGCCTTGTTGAGATGCCTTGTTGAGATACCAGGTCAAGCATCAGAGTCCAACCCAAAATTTGATCTTTCTTATGATAGTGAAAACTATCTCACGGAGAATGTATTGAAAAGAGCGATACGGCAGAATATAGACTAGGAATTAAGCCATGGGGGATTAATCCTTGCAAACCGTTATCCTTGCTCTTCTGGTTGTTTTATGGTAATCGCATTATTTTTAGTCAATCGTCATGCTCGCCGGGGAAAAGAGGTGTTGGATGACGCGATCGCGCAACTTCGATCCCTCGATATTGAGCTACTAGAAGAATCGACCGATGACCCAAAGCGGTTGTCTGAGGTGATTCGAGAGTATCGCGATCGGGTGGATCTGGTCATCATCGGTGGCGGCGATGGCACCCTCAATGCTGCGATCGCTGGGTTGGTAGACACAAAATTGCCGCTTGGCATTCTCCCCCTTGGCACAGCCAATGATCTGGCTCGCACCTTGGGCATTCCAGAGACCCTCGCCGAAGCGTGTACCATCATTGCTGCCGGAAAGCGCAACACGATCGATGTGGGCTGGGTAAATGAGCACTATTTTTTCAATGTGGCAAGTTTGGGGCTGAGTGTTCAAATTACGCGCAAGCTGACAAAACGAGCCAAAAAACAGTGGGGCGTTTTTGCCTATGCCGCGACTGCGCTACAGGTTTTGATCGAGACGCGACGCTTTACCGCAGAAATTCGCATGGGCGATCGATCTGAAACGGTGAAAACGGCGCAGATTGCGGTGGGAAATGGTCGCTATTATGGCGGCGGCATGGCAGTGGCAGAAGATGCGGCGATCGATGATCAGCGGCTCGATCTGTACAGTTTAGAAATCGAACATTGGTGGCAAATGCTGCTGCTTTTACCTGCCATGCGCCAGGGCAGCCAGCATCAGTCGCGCTGGGTGCAAACTTGGCAAGGAGAAGATTTTTTCGTTTACACGCGCAAGCCTCGCGCCATCAATACCGATGGGGAAATTACAACGTATACACCGGCTCATTTCCGGCTGATTCCGCAAGCGTTGACGGTGTTTGTGCCTTAGGTGGTGTCTATTTTTGAACGGGAGTTCGATGAAAAACGGTTTATCGCCGGGTTGCGGGTAGGAGTGCAACGAAGCAACTTGCGGTTCTCATCGCGTTTTTTTAGAGCAGGGATATCCACTCGTCCTCAGACCGCGTGGCTCGTTACCCCAGCCGATATTTCAGCCAAAACGCCAGCAGGGGCAAGGCAATCCGATATCCCTGCTCTGCCCCATAAACTAACCCTTTTTGCTCTAAACTCGCCAATGCCCCTTGCAGCCCACCGCCGCGAGACAGATTATGTTTTTGGATATATTCGCGGGCGTGGGGGCTGTCAGTCGGGTCGAGCGCCAAGCTTTCGAGCACCCGAACTTGGCTACTGGGCAGTAGCAAAATTAGCGATTCAAAGGTTACTGAAAGATCTTCTACCAGCGCGATCGCACTTCGGTATACCTGGTGCGGCTGAATTTTGGACTGGAGGGCAGGATGGGAGCTATGGAGCAGATCGACCCAGAGGCGACGGGCAAGCGCGATCGCATCACCAAAATGCCCTTGAACATAGCCCAAAAATAACTCCAGCGCCGGAGTCTCTAGATCAAACATGAGATCTTTTAACGCCATTGCTTCCACAATCCAAGCGCGTAAGTCGCGATCGGGCAACGGGGCTAACGCAATCACTTTTAGGTCTGCATCCTTTGTCCACCGTTCTGCCACTGTTGCAATCAGGGCATAACTCACACGAGTTTGGCGCTGAATCTCTTGGCGCAAATACTGCTCCCACTTGCTGCCCCGATCCCACGATCGAATGTGAGGAAAGTTTTGAAATACCAGCACAACGCGGCAATCAAGCCATTCTGCCAAGGCTTGCGGCAACCTCAGCAGCGCTTCAAACAATGACCATTCTTTGCTGGGTGAAATGTGCCAAACAACGGTCAACTGCCCGGTTGTGGATGGCTTTAGCGTAAAGGGCTGGTCTTGACTCCACTGCTGGATAAATGCAACTGCATTGTCTTGATCAAACGTGGCTAATAGGGCTTCGGCTAAAAGCTGCAAAAATCGCCCATAATCGGTAGCGCGGAGACAGTCAATTTCGATCACCCTGGCTTTGCACTGCGCCGCTGCCGCCCGGATCAAAGTCCGCCGCCCAATTCCTGGAACGCCTGCCAACAGCAAGTCGCCATCTTGCACTAAAATTTGACTGACTTGAGACAACTCAGACTGACGACCAATCAACTGTTTTGATATAAATGGATTCCCAACCATGTCAAAAAGCAGCGTTTTTTAAGAAATTCACTAGGCGGATCAATCCTGACTCCGATTCGCCCAAACCGCCCTCACCCTTTAATTTGTAGGCGTTATTTGTAGGCGTTATTGGTGGGAGACCCAAGATGGGAAGCACATGCACCAAAGTGCCTTCTCGCGCTTTGAAGACACGTAGACATCTTAGGTAACCCTGCGAACCGTTTTTCTGTAAACCTTGATCCAACCATTAGCTCTCTAAAATCCAAAGGTGGAATCTTTAAAGCTTACAGCCTAAATCAGAAATCGCACTATGTTTTAGTGCTGCATTCCCATATTTAAGCACTATCATTAAGTACTGTACATCTCATTCCCCTTTACCCTGTTCTATGTCTGCACACGCTCAACCAAAGCTAGATACCGCTTGGCATACCCTAGAAGCGCCGCGATCGCTAGAGCTACTTCAGAGCGATCCGCGTGCTGGGTTATCCCAGTCGCAAGTTAGCGATCGCCAAACAAAATATGGTCTCAACGAATTGGAAGAAACGGGCGGACGTAGCTCGTTTGAGATCATCCTCGATCAGTTTAAGAACATCATGCTCATCATGCTGATCGCGGTAGCGCTGATCTCCGGCGTGCTGAGCTTTTTAGATTGGCGAAGTGGAGCACTTGAACCGGGGGAAATTCCGTTTAAAGATACGATCGCTATTCTGGCGATCGTCATTCTCAACGGCATTTTGGGCTATCTCCAAGAAAGCCGCGCCGAAAAGGCCTTGGCGGCCCTCAAACAGTTGGCGGCTCCCAGGGTGCGCGTTGTGCGAGACGGCAAAACCCTCGAAGTCGATTCTCAAGATCTGGTTCCGGGCGATGTGATGTTGCTCGAAGCAGGGGTGCAGGTGTCGGCAGATGGTCGCTTGGTAGAAGCGGTGAACTTGCAGATTCGCGAATCGGCGCTAACTGGGGAAGCTCACGCCGTTACCAAAAATGCAAACCTCCATCTGCCTGAAGAAACGTCTCTGGGCGATCGGATCAATCTGGTCTACCAAGGAACAGAGGTGATTCAGGGGCGAGGGACAGTGTTAGTGACAGGCACCGGGATGCGAACCGAAATCGGTAAGATCGCCCAGATGCTGCAAGCCGTTGAGTCAGAACCAACGCCGCTTCAGCAGCGCATGGATCAACTCAGCAAGGTGCTGGTTGCCGGAGCGCTGATTTTGGTGGCGATCGTTGTGATTGGCGGGCTGATCGCCTCCCGCGATTTGGGTCGATTTCAAAGCTTGCTAGAAACCTCTCTCAGTATGGCAGTTGCGATCGTACCTGAAGGGTTGCCTGCTGTCATCACCGTTACCTTGGCGCTGGGCACTCAGCGTATGGTGCGTCGTCAAGCCTTGATTCGTAAGCTGCCTGCGGTGGAGACGTTGGGATCTGTCACTACGATTTGTTCGGATAAAACCGGAACGCTAACCCAAAATAAAATGGTGGTGCAATCGCTACACACCATTAGTCTCAGCCCTACCGTGAGCGGGCATGGCTATAGCCCCGAAGGGGAATTTTTATCAGGAAACACTAAACTTGCACCCACGGAGCATCCAGAATTGGGAGCCTTGCTCTTAGCCTGTACCGTGTGTAACGATTCAATTTTGCAACATGACGATGGACAGTGGGGCATTTTAGGCGACCCGACAGAGGGGGCACTGCTGGTGGTGGCGGCAAAAGCCGGCTTTGAGCGGGATCAGTGGAGCAGTAAACTGCCGCGTGTTGCGGAGTTTCCGTTTTCCTCTGAGCGCAAACGCATGAGCGTGATCGTTGAAGATGCTGCTGGGCTGCTTCAGGCTGAAACTGATTTTCTAGCCACCCCTTATTTGATGTTGACCAAAGGTTCGCCAGAACTGGTGCTAGAGCGGTGCAGCCAAATTCAAATCCGCGATCGCGTGGAATCGATCACGCCAAGCCAACGTCAACAGATTTTAGATCGCAACAACAGCCTAGCGGCGAGCGGTCTGCGGGTGTTGGGCTTTGCCTACAAACCCTTGCCAGACCTTCCGGCGGAAGGTAGCGATGAAGCGACGGAAACCGAATTGGTGTGGCTGGGCTTGGTGGATATGTTGGATGCGCCTCGTCCAGAGGTTCGCGATGCGGTAGAGCGGTGCCGAAAAGCGGGGATTCGCCCGGTGATGATCACCGGAGATCACCAGTTGACGGCTCAAGCGATCGCGCAAAATTTAGGCATTGCCAAGCCGGATGATGAGGTTCTCACCGGGCGTGAACTTGAGCGGATGAGTTTGCAAGAACTTGAAGAACACGTCGATCATGTGAGCGTTTATGCTCGGGTTGCGCCAGAACATAAGCTGCAAATTGTCAAAGCGTTGCAAGACCGGGGCAAAATTGTGGCGATGACGGGCGACGGTGTGAACGATGCCCCGGCACTTAAACAAGCAGACATCGGGATTGCCATGGGCATCACTGGCACGGATGTGAGCAAGGAAGCTAGCGACATGGTGTTGTTGGATGACAACTTCAGCACCATCGTGGCGGCAACCGAAGAAGGACGAGTCGTTTACACAAATATTCGCCGATTTATTAAGTACATTTTGGGATCGAACGTTGGAGAGCTTCTGACGATCGCCGCCTCTCCGATCGTGGTGGCGGCGGGGGGGGTGCCGCTAACGCCGTTGCAAATTCTCTGGATGAACCTGGTTACCGATGGCTTACCTGCCCTTGCGTTAGCCGTTGAGCCTGCCGAAGCCAATGTGATGAATCGCCCACCCAATCATCCGGGGGAGAGCATTTTTTCCCGGGGTTTGGGTCTTTATATTGTGCGAATCGGGATTGTTCTCGCCCTTTTAACGATTTCACTGATGGCATGGTCTTACGATTATGCTCAGCAGGGCGGCAATCCTGAGCGTTGGAAAACGATGGTGTTTACCACATTATGTTTGGCGCAGATGGGACATGCGATCGCAATTCGCTCAAATACTCGCCTGACGATCGAACTCAACCCATTTAGCAATCCCTACGTTTGGGGGTCGGTGATTTTGACCACAGTACTGCAACTGATGCTGATTTACGTTGCCCCATTGCGTAACTTCTTTGGGACTCATGTGCTGAGTTTCACAGAACTGATGATTTGCTTCGGGGTCAGTCTCCTGATGTTTGTGTGGATCGAGGGCGAAAAGCTGTTCTTCCGTCTCTATTTCCGAAATCGCAAGCCGTAAAATTCAGTGAATGGGGTAGAGAGGCGATGGGTGGATGGGTCGCTCAGTAATCCAGCCCATCGCCTCCTCCACTCATCTACCCCTCCACTCATTCACCCCTCGACTTAACGTTGACAATCTACTAGTCGCTAATTTAAGCGCGCTTTTGCCCCTTTCTCAAACCAAGACACCACCTGCGGAACGGTGAGATGCTCAATTTTAGTCTCTGCATCTAGGGCGGCTAACGTGAGCGGCTTGTTCGACGAAATAACAAGCTGCGTAAAAAATCGTTTGAACTCGTCATCAATTGCGCCCTGCAAACTTTCGTCTTGGTAGATCCAATCTTCGATCTGGTCAGGGTTGAGATCTGCGATCGCATTTCCCGAAGCGTGGGAGATTTTTTTGAGCGATCGCAGCGAGTAGATCGCCACTCTTGCCGCAAACTTATCTTTCGAGGTCAAGAGCGCTTTGTCCACTTCTGCCGATTCTTCCGGTGTTAAAAATTCAGTCGGGGAGGGCATAAGATCTTACGTTGATTGAATTAAATAGCCACAGCGATGCTCACCATCTACCAGCCAATGAGTCCGCTCAACGGTGCATCCTTGTAGCGCTAGCTCAAACATTTCTAGCTCGTGACCGCACACGCTGGGAAACGATTCTGCAATGTGAGAAATCGCGCAATTATACTCAGTCAAAATATATTTTGCCGTCGTCTCTTCAGATTCTACCCGATGGCACTCTGCCATGTAGCCCTCTTGTTTTCTGAGTTCAACTAGCTTTGCCACCCGTTCTGCGAACGAGCCATTGCCGACGCGATCGCGATACTCTACGGCTTTACGCTCCCACTGCTTCCGCAAAATCGTTTTCATCTGATCTTTGCTCACCGTCTCTGCCAACGTATCGAGCAGAGACACCGCAAAGTCATCGTAGCGATCGGGAAACTGCGATCGTCCCTCACGGCTCAACTCGTAGACAAAATTAGGACGCCCCATCCCCGCCTGCACCGTCTGATGCAAAATCAATCCTTCGCTCTCCAAATCTTTCAAGTGCCGCCGAATCGCTTGTGGAGTCACCTGCAACTGCTCTGATAATTCCTGCGCTGTTGCCTGACCCTGTTTCAAAAGATGGTGCAGGATATCTTGTTTTGTCGATTGCTGCTGAGTTGTAGTCATTCTTGTTTTTTCACTCATGCTGGCGAACTCTTGGCAATAGTGGGGATGCGATCGATAAACCGTATAGGCGACGCAGAGTCAAACACAGCTTTTTTGCCCTCTCTTTTCGCCCTCTCAAATGGCAAGGAGAAAAACGTTGACCCCTCCCTTTGACAACATAGAAGTTGTTAAAGTATCCTACAATAGAAGTTGAGCAACAACTGGGTTGCTTTAATTATAAGATCTATCGGATGTACTGTCGTTTTGGCTTATGAATACTCAAGATAAAACCACGCAAGCATCAGATAAAAGTCTCGAAGTGCTCCGGCAATTTGCCGAAACCTACGCCAAGCGGACAGACACTTATTTTTGTGTTGACCCAGGCGTTACTGCTGTTGTAATCGAGGGACTTGCCAAGCATAAAGATGATCTTGGCGCTCCGCTTTGCCCCTGTCGCCACTACGAAGACAAGGAAGCGGAGGCGGCAGCCGCCTACTGGAACTGCCCCTGCGTGCCGATGCGGGAGCGCAAAGAATGCCACTGTATGCTGTTTTTAACGCCAGATAACGATTTTGCAGGCGAACAGCAAGATATTTCCTTTGATGATATTCGCGGCTTTACAAACCACAGCTAATCGCGATCGCAGCTAACTCCCTTTTGCTCGATAGACCTCCATAGACCCGAGAACACAACTTCATCACCATGAGTGCAACCGTTCAAACCCTCGTCAACCAGCCCTACAAGTACGGATTCATTACCGATATTGAGTCCGATACCCTCCCTCGTGGGCTAAGTGAAGATACCGTCCGTCTGATCTCTGCCAAAAAAGAAGAGCCAGAATGGATGCTAGAGTTTCGGCTCAAGGCCTACCGTCAGTGGCTCAAAATGGAAGAGCCAAACTGGGCAATGGTCGGCTATCCCCCGATCAATTATCAAGACATCATCTACTACTCTGCACCCAAGGTAAAAGAGAAGAAGAAAAGCCTTGAAGAAGTCGATCCAGAGCTTCTAGAAACCTTTGAGAAATTGGGCATTTCCCTATCTGAGCAAAAGCGCTTGACGAACGTTGCCGTCGATGCCATTTTTGACAGCGTTTCTGTTGCAACCACGTTTAAGGAAAAGTTGGCAGAAAAAGGCGTCATCTTCTGCTCGATCTCGGAAGCCGTAAAAGAGCATCCTGAACTCGTCAAGACGTATTTAGGAAGCGTCGTCCCGGTGGGCGATAATTTCTTTGCAGCCCTCAATGCCGCAGTGTTTAGTGATGGCTCATTTGTGTTTATCCCGAAAGGTGTTGCCTGCCCGATGGAATTGTCTACCTACTTCCGCATCAATAATGGCGATTCAGGGCAGTTTGAGCGGACACTGATTGTCGCAGAAGAAGGCAGCCAAGTCAGCTATCTCGAAGGGTGTACCGCTCCGATGTATGACACAAATCAGCTTCATGCAGCCGTTGTTGAGTTGGTGGCACTTGACAACGCAGATATTAAATACTCGACGGTGCAAAACTGGTATGCCGGAGACGAGAACGGCAAAGGCGGCATCTACAATTTTGTGACCAAGCGGGGCTTGTGCCAAGGCGTCAACTCGAAAATTTCCTGGACGCAGGTAGAAACGGGGTCGGCTATTACTTGGAAGTATCCCAGTTGTGTGTTGATTGGCGATAATTCAGTAGGCGAATTTTACTCTGTAGCGCTGACCAACCATTATCAGCAAGCCGACACGGGAACCAAGATGATTCATGTGGGCAAAAATACGCGCAGCACGATTATTTCTAAAGGGATTTCGGCGGGAAATTCAAAAAATAGCTATCGTGGCTTGGTGAAAATGAATCCCAAGGCAGCAGGTGCGCGCAATTACTCGCAGTGTGACTCAATGCTGATTGGCGATAATGCTCAAGCCAATACTTTTCCTTACATTCAAGTGCAAAATAACGCAGGCAAAGTCGAGCACGAAGCTTCAACTTCCAAGATTGGTGAAGATCAGCTATTTTACTTTGCTCAGCGTGGCATTTCTCAAGAAGACGCCATCTCGATGATGATTAGCGGCTTCTGCAAGGATGTGTTCAACCAGTTGCCGATGGAGTTTGCGGTTGAGGCAGATCGTCTGCTGAGCCTCAAGCTAGAAGGCAGCGTTGGTTAGGGGTGTATGATTCCTGCTTCAATGGGAGGGGAACAGATGGAATCGGCAAGCATGGGATTGGTATTCGCAGAGATTGAGTTACTTGCAAGCGATGACTTAGCACTGGTTCGCAGAGGGTATCTGCCACCCGATCAGGTTCATCGCTGCACGATTAGAGCAATGGTAGATAGTGGAGCCACCATGCTGGCGATTCCTGAGTTTGTGCGAAGACAGCTAGACCTGCAAAAAGTTAGAGACATTGAAGCGGAATTAGCAGATGGATCTAGCGTGAAGTTAGACGTTGTGGGACCTATTGAAGTGCGGTTTCAAAACCGGAGAACGTTGGTCGAAGCGATTGTTACTCCCGAATCGAAACAGGTGTTGCTGGGCGCAATTCCAATGGAAGGCATGGATGTCTTGATCGATCCCAAGCGTGAGCGGCTGATCGTCAATCCTGAAAGCCCAGACATTGCAAGGATGATGTTGATGTAACGATGGCTCAGCAGGTAGCGAGGTTGAAATGAGTGATGTAATTTTATCAGTCCAAGATTTGACCGCTGAGGTCGATGGTAATCCCATCCTTAAAGGCTTTAATTTAGAGATCAAAGCCGGAGAGATTCACGCCATTATGGGACCGAATGGGTCGGGCAAAAGCACGTTTTCTAAGATCTTAGCGGGGCATCCTGCCTACACGGTGACCGGAGGCGAGATTGTCTTTCTAGGGCAAAATCTGTTGGAATTGGAGCCAGACGATCGCGCCAAATCGGGCGTGTTTTTGGCATTTCAATATCCATTAGAAATTCCAGGCGTGAGTAACGTCGATTTCTTGCGCGTCTCGTATAATGCCAAGCGCAAACACGAGGGGTTAGAGGAGTTAGATGCCTTTGACTTTGATGAAGTGGTGCAATCTAAAGTGACCTTGCTAAAGATGGACCCTTCGTTTCTCAGCCGCAGTGTGAATGAAGGCTTTTCGGGGGGCGAGAAGAAGCGAAATGAAATTCTGCAAATGGCGCTGCTAGAGCCAAGGTTAGGCATTCTCGATGAGATTGATTCGGGGCTTGATATTGATGCTTTGAAAGTGGTTGCTGGCAGTGTCAATGCGCTTAAAAAGCCAGAGAATGCAACGCTAATTATTACCCACTATCAACGCTTGCTCAATTACATTCTGCCTGATGTGATCCATGTGATGGCAGATGGGCGCATTTTGATGAGCGGAGATAAAGATCTGGCGTTGGAACTAGAAGCGAAGGGTTATGACTGGGTGCTGGAAGGCGAGGCGGTAGGTGCGTGATGACTATAGAATCTATCCCTGTGGAATCGACTCTTTCGGATGTTGGCAATTTAGGCGGGACGACAAAGGTAAATCGCGCTGATTATCTTTTGGGATTGCTGAGCTTGCGGGGTGAATTGCCGTCGGAGTTGGGCAGATTACAAGAGAGGCGCGATCGCGCCTTCTCCCTGGTTCACGATCGCGCCATTCCCACCACTCGCGATGAAGAATGGCGCTTTACCGATTTATCGGATCTGCTGCGCCTTCAGTTCCAAACCCGCTTGCCCTCAGAGATTGGCTTTCCGCAGCTTGAAGACTTTTTGTTGCCCGAATCGACCAATAGCCGCTTAGTGTTTGTCGATGGCGTGTTTGCGCCTGCGCTGTCTGCGGTGGATGATTTGCCCGACGGGGTGTTGGTGGGAAACTTGGTCGCCGGAGCGGAACTGGTTCCCGCCCTGCCTGCCTACTTAGCCAACCAGCCGGGGGGTGACGAGGTATTCACCGCCTTGAACACGGCAAGTTTTACCGATGGCGCGATCGCGTGGGTTCCAAAAAATAGCGTGGTAGAAGCCCCAATCCATCTCTTGTTCGTTTCAACCACCGAGGCGCTGAGCCATCCTCGCTGTTTGGTCGTTGCCCAAGCCGGTAGCTGCGTCACGCTGATCGAAGAGTACGTCAGCTTGAGTGAGGGTCGCTATTTCACCAATTCGGTGACGGAAATCTATGTTGAGGAGAATGCTGAAGTTCGCCATACTAGAGTTCAAAGGGACAGCGTTTCGGCGTTTCACATTGGCAAAACGGCAGTTTCTCAAGCGCGGGATTCTCGTTACACCTGTACGGCGGTCAGCCTGGGTGCAAAACTGGCGCGTCATCACCTGGAAATTTATCAGACGGGTGAGCAGACCGATACTACGCTCAACGGGCTGACGCTGGTAGATGGCGATCGCGTGGGAGACACTCATAGTTTGATTGCCTTGAGCCAGCCTTATGGCACGGCAAATCAGGTGAATAAGACGGTGGTTCGCGATCGCGCCCATGCCGTGTTTAATGGCAAAGTGTGGGTACCCAAAGCGGCGCAGATGACGAATGCGGCGCAGCTAAGCCGAAATCTTCTGCTGTCGCCCAAGGCACGGGTTGATACGAAGCCCCAGCTAGAGATCACAGCCGATAACGTGAAGTGCGCTCACGGCGCGACGGTGAGCCAGTTAGAAGATGATGAAGTCTTTTATTTACAAAGTCGCGGCATTCCGGCGGATCAGGCGCGCAAACTGTTGACCTATGCCTTTGCGATCGACGTGATCGATCGAATTTCTGTATCATCGCTGCGCGATACGTTGACCCGATTAATTCGAGTTCAAACGAGCTAGTTGGCAAGGGTGCGAGCGATCGCGGCTTTGCAGAGTTCACCATTTTCACTACTCCTTATTTCTTCTTGAACGATGACTATCATCCAGGAAAAAACGCTTTCTGCCCGCACCCGCCCCGATTTCCCGATTTTGAATCAGACGATTCACGGTCAGCCGTTGGTGTATCTCGACAACGCCGCCACTTCGCAAAAGCCGATCGCGGTGCTAGAAGCGCTTCGCCAATATTATGAACACGACAACGCCAACGTGCATCGGGGGGTGCATACCCTAAGTTCACGGGCAACCGATGCCTATGAAGGGGCACGCGATCAGGTGGCGGCGTTTGTGAAGGCGGCATCTCGCCAGGAAATTGTGTTTACTCGCAATGCCAGCGAGGCAATTAACCTGGTTGCCTATTCCTGGGCGTTGAGTACGCTGAAGCCCGGAGATGAGATTGTGCTGTCGGTGATGGAGCATCACAGCAACTTGGTGCCGTGGCAGATGATGGCTCAGCGCACCGGAGCCGTGTTGCAGCATGTGGAGTTGACGGAAACCGAAGAGTTTGATTTTGAGCAGTTTAAGTCGCTGCTGTCAGAGAAGACAAAACTAGTGGCGGTTGTGCATGTCTCCAATACGCTCGGTTGTATCAATCCGGTGAAAGAAATTTGCGTCGAGGCGCACAAGGTAGGGGCGCGAGTGCTGATCGATGCGTGTCAGAGTGTGCCGCACATGGCGATCGATGTTCAAGAACTCGATTGCGATTGGTTGGTGGCATCGGGTCACAAAATGTGTGCGCCCACCGGAATTGGATTTTTGTATGGCAAATTGGATCTGCTGCGATCGCAGCCTCCGTTTATGGGCGGCGGCGAGATGATCGCAGATGTTTTTCTGGATCATTCGACCTATGCCGATTTGCCCCACAAGTTTGAAGCGGGAACCCCAGCGATCGGAGAAGCGATCGCGCTGGGGGCGGCGGTAGAGTATCTCTCCAAAATTGGCATGGATCAGATCCACGCTTACGAAGAAGACCTGACCCGTTATCTATTCCGACAACTTGCGACCATTCCAGAACTGCGAATCTATGGTCCTAAACCTAATGCCGATGGAAGCGGTCGCGCGGCGCTTGCCTCTTTTACCGCAGGGGGCGTGCATCCCCACGACTTGTCTACCATTTTGGATCAAGCCGGGGTGGCGATTCGGGCGGGGCATCATTGCACCCAACCTCTCCACCGCTACCTCAAAGCGCAATCAACGGCACGGGCGAGTTTATATTTCTACAACACTCGTGAAGAAATTGATGTGTTTGTAGCTGCCTTGAAGGATGCGATCGAGTTTTTTGGCGGACTTTTCGGGTAGAAATCTTGCGATCTCCTCATTTCCCATCTAGGCGTTTCTGCAACTGTCTGATCGCTTGATGCAAGTCAGACAACCGGCTATAGATCGCCGATGATTTTAGAAACGTTTTGTGATCCATCGCTGGGTAGCCCGACACAGTTTGTCCGGGAGGCACGTCTCTAAGGACGCCTGCTTTTGCAGATACGATCGCACCATCGCCCACCGTGGCTTCATTGCCAATGCCCACCTGCCCTGCCAAGATCACGCGGTTGCCGATCGTTGTGCCGCCTGCTAGCCCAACGTGAGCCGCAAACGCACACCCCTGACCAATCTGGCAACCGTGACCAATCTGCACCAGGTTATCAATTTTGGTGTGGCGACCGACCCGCGTTTCACCCACAGCCGGTCGATCGACATTAGAATTTGCCCCAATCTCGACGCCATCTTCTAGCACGGTATAGCCCGATTGCTCCATTTTGAGCCAGCCTTCGCGGGTAGGCACAAATCCAAACCCTTCAGAACCAATCACTGCACCGCAATGAATCACGCAGTCTGCACCGATTTGGGTGCGTTCGTGAATCGAGCAATTGGCGTGGAGAACCGTGCGATCGCCGATCTGCGAATCGGGATAGATCACAACGTTGGGATGAATGATCACATCGTCACCCATCGTAACGCCTGCCCCAATCACAACATGAGCGCCAATAGCTACCCTTTGACCCAGGTGCACAGAAGGATCGATCACAGCGCTAGGATGGATGCTGGGAGAGGGTTTGAAGGGTTGGTAGAAAAGTGCGATCGCGTGGGCAAATGCCAGCCTCGGATGGGGAACCTCGATCCAGGCAATGCCGCGCTGCGTTGCTGTGGCTTGGATCGGCTCATTGGCAGGCAAAATTAGCGCACTCGCTTGCGTATCAGCAACTCTAGCGGCATATTTCCCGATCTCAGCATAGCTTAACTGATTGAGCGTTGCTTTATCGATCGCGGCAACTCCTGCAATGTTTGGATCGTTGTCGTTAATGCTGAGACTAGTGTTTGTGACAGCATTCTCCAACTTATTAACAAGATCGCTAAATTTCATTCAACCCTCTCTAACCCGTAATCTCTAAAAAGGCAGCACACTCGACATGGGCGGTTTGCGGAAAGAAATCGGCTGGTTGCACCTTGATCAACCGATATTGCCCCTCTGCACACAAGAGCTTCAGATCTCGCGCCAACGTCGCTGGGTTACAACTGACGTAAACAATTCGCTGAGGTTTCGTGTCTCGCAACGTTTCGATAATCGACGCATCACAGCCTTTTCTAGGCGGATCGAGAATCACAATGTCTGGATCAACATCCAAGGTCGCAAACACTCGTTCCACCGGTCCAATGTGGAACTTGACGTTCTCGATGTGGTTGAGCCGGGCGTTAGCTTCGGCTTGGTCGATCGCTTCTGACTGAATCTCTAGCCCAACCGCATGTTTCGCCTGCCGCGCTAGGGGTAGCGTCAGCGTTCCAACCCCGCAGTAGAGATCGGCAATGATCTCGGTGCCCTGCAAGTTCAACTGATCGAGCATCACTTGGACTAACCGTTCTGCGGATTCGGTGTGAACTTGAAAGAACGTATCTGCCCGAATCTGAAACGTTAGCCCTGCGAATTCTTCTTCCAAGTACGATTTTCCGGCAACAATGTGAGTGTCTGCTCCAAAAATAGCGTTGGTGCGATCGCCGTTCACATTCAGCGACACGCCCACCAAGTTTGGATAGCGCTCCATCCATTGCTGCGCCTGCTCTTCCAGCCCTTCCAAATGGGCATCTTTTGATACCAAAATTAGCAACACTTCCCCCGACCGTCGCCCAATTCTAAAGCCGAGGTGGCGCAATTTGCCGCGATGAAGTTTCTCATCGTAAATGCCCCAACCGCGATCGTAGAGGTCTTGCTTTACCTCTGCCAAAAATGGATTCAATCGCTGATCTTGAATCGGGCACTGGTTGAGATTGACGATCTGATGGGTTCCTTTCTGGTAGTAGCCCGCTTGAAGTTGTCCAGAGCGCGATCGCGACAACGGATAGGTGACTTTGTTCCGGTAGCCCAACGCTTCCGAGGGCAACACCTCACCTACAAGCGGTTGCTCAAATCCACCAATGCGATTGAGCGCTTGAATGATTTGATTGCGCTTTGCCTCACGCTGGTAGTCGTAGCTAACATGCTGCCACTGACAGCCGCCGCACTTATCTGCCACGATGCAGCTTGGACGAATGCGATAGGGCGACGCCTCAACAATCTCGTGCAGCTTGCCCTGAGCATATTGCGGCTTCACCCGCAGCAACCGCACCACCACGCGATCGCCCGTTACGGTGTCGGGCACAAATACGACGCGCTGCTCAAATCGCCCGACGCCATCACCGCCATCACTCAAATCGGTGATCGTAACTTCGATCAGTTCTCCTTGTCGCCACAGGTCTGACGGGGATTCGATGGACTGGAATTCTAAATTTTGAGTCACAGGAGATCCCGTTAAATACAATAAACAGCTTCCATTGTCGCTTGTCTACTCCTACTATGGCTAAAACGATCGCTGAATTAAAGGCTGAATTCGATATCCAATTCATCCAATTCTTCAGCAATATTTTTACCAAATCTCCAATAATTTCTTTGCTAGCCTTATGTTCTGGCAAGGGAGCCATAATTTCTAACTTAACGTGAGTCTCCAACAAAGGCACACTTGCAGGAACCGATAGAACAGTGGTGCGAGTTCGCCCATCGTGAGTCTGGCTCTGGAATCGTGGCGCAAAAGACACTATTGAATCTCACCTCAACCAATTGCCCCAGCAAGGTACACAAACTAGCCCGTATTTTTTATCATTTTTATCAAATGTGGACAACCCGAACGAGTTATCCCGATGTTGGGGCAGGACACTATGAACAACACCATCAGCAGCGTAAATGCAGCAGTTGCAGAAATAGGCGGCAGCTTTGGGATTTGACCTCACAGAACGCCTACCTGATCCCGCCGCGAAGGAACTCTGTCGCTAATTTTAAGCCCACGGTAGATGGAACTCAGTCTGATCTCGCTACCATCGTAAGAGACATTGCCCACTCAAGACATTGCCCACTCAAGACATTGCCCACTCAAGACATTGCCCACTCAGGACATTGCCCACTCAGATAAACAGCATCATGCGATTTGTAACCGATCCAGAAACAACCGTCAAAATTCAGAAAATGCAAGAGCGAATCCGGTGGGGATCATCGGAGATTCAAACGCGTGGCATCGATCAAACTCGCTTAGTGCTGGCAGATGGGCAGAGCCACACTCAGGAGTTTTCGTTTTCGGTGATTGGCGATAGTGGTTCTGGACAACATCGAGGGCACAACCCACAGCGACGCATTGCTGAACAGATGTTTGCCCAGCAAGCAGAGTGCCGATTTATTTTGCATACGGGAGATGTTGTTTATCTGGTTGGGTCGAGCGAGTTTTATCCAAAAAATTTTATTGAGCCGTATCGAGAATTACTGGTTGGTGGGGAGCAGTACAAGCGGCTAAACTACGACCAAATGGTGTTTAAGCTGCCGTTTCTGCCCGTGCCAGGAAATCATGATTACTACGATTTATCGTTGCTTTATGGCGCGATCGCACAGATGACTTACCCCTTTCGCCGCCTGATGCGATTGGCTACCCCCCGCTCTGTAGGCGCGCGGCTTCAGCTAGATTTAGGTTGGCATGGCTCACAGCAAGGCAAAGCCTATACTCAAGCCTTTATCGATCCTTTGTGGATGGTAGAAATGAAAGGACAGTTAGGGCAACACCTCGACCAACACTACCGCGCCGCCACCTCGACCGGACGCTGCTTGCAGTATGAACCAGGACACTTTACCCGCTTGCCAAACCGATACTACACCTTCTGCTATGGTGGGGTTGATTTTTTTGCGTTAGATTCCAACACGTTTAACGAACCTGCACCACTGCCCACCAATTCGGCAGGGCAAGAATACCGGCAACTGCTAGAACTACGTCGCCAAGCCATAGAAACTGAAATGCAAGAGCTATTGGCACAGGTTGAGTTGCTCGACCCTAGCAAACCAGACGAGGAAATGCAGATCGATGATATGCGGGCAAAATTGCAGCAGCTTGAGGAAGTACAGATCGATATCGATAAACAGTTAACGGCTGATCGATCCATTGTGATTGACACAGAGCAGCTAGATTGGTTACGCGATCGCTTAATTCAATCTTGGCATAACCCCGATGTGCGAGGTCGAGTTTTGTTTTTTCACCATCCACCCTATGTTACCGAAGCCACAAAATGGCATCAGGCACAGACCCTAGCGGTGCGTCTTCGGTTGCGCCAAGTGCTAGATGACGTGAAAGAAGCCGTGGAACATCTCGCTAACGATCAACCCATTGTTAACTTGGTTCTCAATGGTCACGCTCACTGTTTTGAATATTTGCGAACCGTTGATACCGGGCATGGGGATGCCAATGTGAATTGGATTGTCTGTGGGGGAAGCGGCTACAGTTTGCGCCGACAGCGAATAGAGGGCGATGTATTAACCGAGCAGTTTCGGATGTGGGGAGACAATACTCTGGTGGCAAAGTCCCATTTGTTTGTAGGACGCGAAGGACATGGCTCTGCTAAGCGTCGTCCTTATTCATTTGTCAAAATTGATGTGCAGGCGGGGAATCCGGTCAGGTTTGTGATTCGCCCGTTTGTATCGGAATGGTTTCGAGGCGTATGGAGCGATCGCGCCTTGTCGCCCTTTGGTATTTAACTTTGGTATTTAACTTTGTTATTAATATGGTAGTTAACAGGATTATCTAGCAGCGATTTAACGATGATTTTACGCCAGTCAAGATTCTGCACAGATTCAACGCCTTCATTTTTACCACTTGTTGATCATGCTACGATGCGGTGGATCTAGCGATCGCGAGTTAGATGCCCCTCCTGCCATTTACGACAACCCAGCCGATTTGCTAGCACCGTGCGATCGCTCTGCTCTGGCAAAAAATACTCAAACTGAGTGAGCACCGCTGCTTTAACTTTAGAGATAGACACCTACTTAAGTATGAATCCTCACCCTTACCAGAACGAAGAAACGTTGGCAGAAACCGTGGAAGAACTCGCCAAGGAAGCGCTAAAGCGGGGTCTCATTCCCAGTTATGTCGTGCATCATTTTCCCGATAACCGAGAGTTTTATATCCCAAATGAGCGCGAGTGTGAGCCACTAAGCGTAGAACAAGCCTACTTAAAGATGAAGCGATTGCTAGATAACGAAGCTAAATAATAGTTTTCAGATCGTGGGTTGGGAGAATTGAGAACACTGTAGCCTCTTTTACAACCGTTCAAGTTCAAGTACAACCGTTCAAGTTCAACCATTCAAGTTCAAGTACAACCGTTCAAGGGCGTTGCTGAATAGCGGGATGAATCAAGCAGGAACAGGGACATCCCAGAATTTGAGATAGTGCAGGAGCAAGCGAATTGCATGTCTCAGCATGTCCTCTGACTTGGAATAACACAAGGTCTTGCGATGCAATCGAGCTAGATAGTGGCGTAAGCGTGTGTTTTCGCCTTCCACTCGCGTCATGTAAGTCTTGCTAATAATTTGGTCTCCATCCGGAATGAAGCCTGGATAGACCGACCAGCCATCCGTGACATAGAAGTAGCACTGCCACCGGGCGACAGTTGCCCACAAGGGCGCAAAGGTCTTGGCGCTGTGGTCTCCTAACACCCAGCCTAAAATTCCAGATCGGAAGTGGTCAACGGCTGTCCAGAGCCAGATTTTGTTTTTTTCGCCCCGACAAAGGTTTCGAGTTCATCAAGTTCCCCAACCTCAGGAATGCTCTCTGGAGCATAACTATCCGGGAGGTGTTCTCCGACTTGCTTGAGCCAGTAGATGACCGTGGTGTGATGCACCCCTTTGACCCGTTCAATTGCCCGAAACCCCATGCCATTCACCGACATTTTCAAGCATTCGCGTTTGACCTCATCCGAATAGCCTGGAGGGGGGGCATAGCAATCCAGAAATTGACGATGGCAATCGACGCAGATGTGATTTTGCTTCCCTCTTCGCTTGCCATTTTTACGAATATGAGTCGAATTGCAGTCGGGACATTCCATGATGCTTGACCTCAGTTCATCTCTCCATTATGCAACGCCCCGTTCAAGTTGAACAACTACAGTTTCAAAATGCCAGAGGTTGTTTAAGGGGTGTCTGCTAAGGGGTCTCCGTGATTTCATATCTTACTTTTCATCACTTGCCCAAGAAGGTGAACAATTTGCTGCTGCATTCGGTCTAGATCAAATCGCTGGATAGCTTCGAGATAGGCTTGATGCGCGATCGCATGGCTTCGATCGGGGTCAGCACGACAGTGCCCAATCGCTGCCACCAAACTGGCAGGATCGTCAGGTGGAACCAGCCAGCCGGTCTGACCCTGGCTCACCAGTTCAAGCACTCCTCCGGCTGCTGCTGCAATCACGGGTTTCTCACACAGCATGGCTTCTACGATCACCCGTCCAAACGGTTCGGGAGAGGTAGAGGTATGGGTCACAACATCGCACATTGCCATGAGCGGCGGCACATCAGAACGAAACCCTAAAAATCGAACGCGATCGCTTAATCCCAACTGCTGGACGCACTGATGCAACTCGCGAACATAATCATGTTCTTGAAACAAAGCCTCTCCTACAAAGACCGCAACTACATCCGCCGGGCACTGCGCCAGCGCTTCAAGCAAAATATGCTGCCCTTTCCAGGGAGACAGGCGGCTAAAGTGCCCTACCACAAACCGCCCTTCGAGATCAAACTGTTGCCGGAGTTGAACCGCGTCTTGAGCAGACGTTTTATAAGATGTTGGCTCAAAGCCGTTGTATATCACTTCCACTCGATCTGCCCATCCGCCCGCGTTGATAAATGCTTCACGGGTCGCTTCGGAATTGGCAATTACTTTGATTGCACAACAATTTGCTACTGCGATCGCAACTTGAAGATTGACCCGACTGAAGTGATCAGTCGATAAAATATCTCGCAGATGATATATCAAAGGACGACGCGCGATTAGGCTTGCGATCGCGCCAACCACCAGCGCTTTTTGGGTGTTGGCATAAATGACATCGTAGTCGCGGCTAAGACTCGCGACTTGATGAACCAGTGGAATCAAATGTCCTACGCTGCTTAGCCCTTTCACCAAGCCACTGTCTTTTCTCACCTGCCAGGGCTGAGAGCCAAGAATTTGCACTGGAATATCAAACTTTTCTAACATCTGCCGGAATGCACCGTCGGCAAATAAGCCCACGAGGCAAGAGGAAGGAAACCGTTTTGCAATGTCTAGCAAGCTCAACTCAGCCCCTCCTAGCTTGCCGCTTTGATCCAAGAACAAAATTTGCATTGTGGTGAGAAAAAGCTTATTAGCCAAGTATTACGCGTTTAACTTGGCTATGTGTTGATGTATACGTTAAATTGTTGATAACTTTTTCAATTGAGAATAACGTCAAAGGATTGACCTGGGTGTAAAAAAACTTACTGCCTTAACAGCAGCAAATCAGGATATGCAATAGATAAGTGAATAAAATTGCAAGCAATTTGTTGAATTCACCCCATCAAACGAGAAATTTGAGCTTACTGAAAACATCAAATCATTCATGTAATCAGGCTTAAGTAAGTACTGTCTTAAAATATCTCTAAATAGTATTCGACAGTATTCGACTTGCCTATTAGTCTCACTAACCTATAGCAGAAACGAATGAGTTGTAGTCTGCTTTTTTACAGGCTCATCGCTTCTCAATTTGTGTTGGTTGGGCAATTTAACCGCAGATGACAAAGAAATTCAGCAGTGCGATCGCGGAGGGTGAACCCGCCCTGATAAGCTTAAGAAGTGTTAAGTTCACTCCCATAGGTCAACTCTGGTAAATATGCCTGTACTGCGATTCTTTGAAATGCTGCTTTGCCGATGGCTCATTGCGCTTGTGCTGGCTCTCGGCTTCTCCATTGCGGTTTTACCACTCTCAGCCCATGCGGCAAGCTCTGCGGCAATTCGAGCCTACGATGATGCCGATGGCAATGACAAAAATTACTCAGGGCAAAGCCTGATTTCAGCCGAGTTTAGCAATGCTCGGTTAGCCAAAGCAGACTTTAGCGGGGCAGACTTGCGGGGCGCAGTGTTTAACGGCGCAGATTTAAGCAATGCCAACTTCCATGGCGTCAACTTTGGCGAAGGAATTGCATACCTAAGCGACCTCTCTGGCGCTGATCTCAGTGACGCCGTACTGACCTCTGCCATGATGCTGAGATCGGTCTTTACAGGAGCGAACATCACGGGTGCAGATTTCAGCCTTGCTGTGCTCGATCGCTATCAAGTCGTGCAGCTTTGCAAAACTGCAAGTGGCGTCAATCCTGTGACCGGAGTCAGCACTCGTGAATCGCTAGAATGTAAATAATTTTGCAAGACTCATCCTATGCTGCACCAAGTAATTCCGCTAGCCCTTCTAGGTTTGACAGCCACTGCCCAAGCCGCCGACCTCCCGCAGACTCGCCCCGCCGCCCAGTCGCCGCTCACCGCAGACGACCTTTACCAAGCCTGTACCCAAAACCAAGCAGAAACCTTACCCAACCCCTTTACGGATGTGTCTCCCGACCACTGGGCCTATAAATCTGTGCTGACGATGCACTACTGCGGAGCCTTTCGGCAAGCTGCCCCTAGGCGATTGTTTGAGCGATCGTTAGCCTCGCCGCAGCAGTCGGTTATGCCGCCCCAACCGCGATGAATTTTGATGGGCTGAATCAGAGTTCTCCGAGGTAAACCGCTCTGGCAACCCTCCGGCAACTTCACTCAGGGTGTAGAGCGGTCGCCCTTTCACTTCTTCATAGATTCGCCCGATATATTCGCCCAAAATGCCAATGCTAATTAACTGAACTGCCCCAAAGAAAAAAATCGCCATGATGATCATGGTTAGCCCGGTGAGGGGAGAGCTTGGCACAAAAATTCGCCAGTAGAGCACCAAAAGCATCATCACCAGAGATAGAAGGGCGGATAGCGCTCCGATGTAAGTCGAGAGCCGCAACGGAATGCGGGAGAAGGAAACCAGCCCATTAATAGCTAACGATAAGGATTTTTTAAACGTATATTTTACCTCTCCGGCATAGCGGGGGTTGCGCTCAAACTGGACGGCGGTTTGGGAAAAGCCAATCCACGATCGCAGCCCTCGAATATAGCGATTTCGCTCTGGCATTGCATTGAGAATATCCACCACTCGGCGATCCATCAAACAAAAATCGCCTGTATCGGTGGGAATATCGACATCGGCAAGGCGCTTGAGAATGCGGTAAAACCAATAGGCAGTCATCCGCTTAAACCAGCCTTCTTTACGGCGAGCGCTGCGTTGGGCATACACCACATCGTATCCTTGCTGCCATTTTTCCACCATTTCTAGAATCAATTCGGGGGGATCTTGCAGGTCTGCATCCATCACCACGATCGCTTGACCCTGCACAAAATTGAGTCCTGCGGTCACGGCAATTTGATGCCCAAAATTACGAGCCAGGCTGAGGTAGCAGATGCGCGGGTCTTTTTGGTAGAGGTCTCGCAACAGGTAAAGCGAGCGATCGCGGCTCCCGTCGTTGACCAAGATCACTTCAACCTCACCGTCGAGGTGGGTTGCCACGGCGCTCACCCGGCGATAAAGCTCTGAAAGCGTCGCTTCCTCGTTGTAAATCGGAACCACTAGCGAGTATTTAGGAGACAAAATTTCTGTCATGGCATCACCCTGCAAGCAATCTGAAGCCGTTTTGCCAATAGGATACCAGTCTTACTCCTCTATTCCCACCCAGAAGCAGGGGATTTAGGCATGACCCGTGCGATCGCACCCCCAGGTCTGGAGGTCATGCCTGCTTTCCGCTTTCGCCCGTGATCACGGCTGAGGTAATGAGATGAGCTAGCCGCAGCGCTTCGGGAACATGCCCGCGATCGGTTAATTTGTCTAGCGCTTGAGCCGCGATCGCAGGGGTCGCTCCGCACACTTGAAAGACGAAGGGCGGCGTCTGATAAATGGTGCCTGCCCGTTGCACGATCGCCCATCGCCGCTCCGAGTCGGGTAAACGCCGAAGCGCATATTCCACTTTAGACAAGTTAGGTTGGCGGCGCATGACGCTGATGCACGGCAGGTTTAGACCCCTCGACAAAGCAGGTAAATCTACCACGTTAAAGCCCCCGAAGGAGATGCCATCGAGCAAAACAAGATGGAGTTGAGGTAAAAACTTGCTTTTGATCAGCAAATTGGTGATGGTTTCCGTCGCGTTCCAGCCATCGGCTTGGAGGTTGCCCCAAACCATGCCTTCAAACCGTGTGCCGCCACAAACCACCCCTGCGATCGCAACCGGATCAGGGGTTCTCCGGACAAAAGGTGCGTCATCAAATCCAATCACCCGAATGGTGCGACGTTGTTCAATTAGCGTTGCAAGTTCCATTTCTCTAAAATAATTTTAGCCCTACCTAAATTTTGGCATTGCTGAATCACTGTAGGAATGGTTGGCTTTTTAGATCGCTTACAGTGCAAGAACTGCGGTTTTTGTGAGAAACAGGTGGGAATGCTACGACTAAACCAAGGGGTTATCCACACCAGCATTGCAGAGCAAAACTTGGCATGATTAAAAAGTCAAGATTAACGTATCAACCGCAAGGTAACCTAAATGAAGTTTATCACTCAGCCTCTCTACAACTGGTATCGTGCTACGCTACGCAATTCTAAGTACCGTTGGTTGATCATTTTAGGCAGTTTACTTTATTTGGTCAGTCCGGTTGATGCGATAACTGATCTTTTGCCTGTTCTGGGATGGATCGATGATGGAATTGTGGCAACTCTGCTCGTAACAGAAGTCTCTCAGATATTGGTAGAACAGCTTAAAACTCGCAAAGAAAACAGTGCTAAAGCAAACGCAGTTATAACTGCTTAATTCAATGCTTGATTCAACACATGTTTCAATACATCTAACTAACCATTAATCACACGGGAGGTAAACAATGTCTAACCCCATCAACGAACAAATCGCAACAGATTTTCAAAAAGTAAAAGTAGAAGGTAAAACGCGAGCCATACGCATTCGAGATATTATTCGCAACGCTGCATCTCAAACTTTTGTTGAGCTAAAAGAAGGTTCTGGTACATTAGGTGCGATCGCGCAAGATACCCTTTCTACGACTGCGGTAGGTTTGAGTGACAGCCCCCCTCCATCAGAAGCCGAAACTGGGGCATCGTCTCCTAATCTAAAAACTAGTCTGGCAGTGCTATTTACCGTCATCAAAGATCGGCTCGTTGCTCAACTTCGCGACCAAATCGCATCTGTTGATGGAAAGTTGACTGAACGATACAGCGATCGCTACGAAACCGTCAAGCAACGGGTCGGTAAGGCAGTGATCTGGTATAAAGGTGCGATCGCAACCGCCAAACCTCCAGCCTCAGATTCACTTCAGCAAAAGCAAGCCGAAGTTGAGATCAAACTGGGTGAAGCAGGCAGCGCGATCGCTAAGAAAGAACAGCAGATCAAACAACAGTTAAGAGAACTTTTGCAAACTGCCGCTGCCAAACTCTAACGTCGTCGTTCACGAGGTCATTGTATGAAATTTGTTCGTCTTCTACTCGGAATTTTTCTACCGCCTGTTGGTATTTTTCTGACCTACGGGCTGAGCACAACATTGTTCATCAATATTTTGTTAACGCTCTTAGGCTGGATTCCAGGAACTATCCACGCAGTTTGGGCAATAACTAAGCACGATGAGCAAGCGATCGCATAGCATTGCCTAAAGCATTGTTCTCCTAGTTTGTTTCGTTATAAATCGCTATCATTCGCGTGATGGCGATTTTGCCATTAAATTAAGAAAATTCTATTACATTTAGTATTTAAGGAGCCTTGTAAGACCAGCTTCCTACAAGGCTCTTGCTAAAATTAGCGACTCAACGCATCCTTAGAACGTGAATGTTGTTCTGATCGTACCAACATACTGAGTGCTATTAGCGTTATTGTGCTGTGGATCGAAAATCACAAATACACCGGGTGTAATTGCAATGTTGTCATTTACGCGAATCCGGTAAAGCGCTTCCACATGCAACGACGTATCCGGATCTTCGCGGGCAGCGACATCGTTTCGAGTAACCTTAGGCGGCACACCAACCAAGATTGCGCCAAGATTGCCTTCCCGTCCCAAATCGGGGAAGGCAGCATAAACGGCTCCGTTTAAGATGGTTGCCTCACTACCGCCGCCGGAGCGCTGGTCAGCCAGCGTCGCACCAAACCAACCACCCAAGAGCAATCTGGGGCTGAGGCGGAATTGAACTGATCCGGCAAACGAATCGGCAGAAGTCGCCACGCCACCAAAGGGGCTAGCTGCAAAAGCACTTCCGGTACTAGACGTGAGGTTTACCTCACCACCAGGATAGAAGGAGCGAACGTAGGTTAGCCCCAAGGTTAATGCACTGGCTGGTCTAAAAACAACCTGCCCAAGCGCAGAATAAGCGCCGTTAAACAAGCCGTTTTTGGCTCCTGGGTCGTTGCTGTTGGTATCTGCAATGTAACCCCCTTGGAAGCTAAGGGCTTCGCTCAATTTGAGGTCGAATGTCAATCCAGCCCCGGATGCACCACTGCGAATAACCGGATTAAACCGCCCAAAGCGAGAAAGAGCGCCGGAGCCGCTGCTAGCAAGCGGACTGATAGGGTCAACCAATCCATCATAAAACTCGTTTCTGGTGGCATCGATTTGCACCCTCAGGTTTTCGCCGATGGGGAATCGATAGTACAACTCGGAGATAGAAACAGCGTTATTGCTGCCGCCATCAAACCCTAGGCGAGTCATATTCGTTCCTGTGAAAGCGCCACTGAAACTAGGGGTATTGGCACCTTCTAATTGAACCCGCAACCGATCTCTTCCTGTGAAGCTTGACTCTAAGTTGAGACGAATCCGGTTAGAGAAAATGGTGTTGGTTCTATCTTCGGTGTCGCCAGCACGATCGCCAAACGTATCTGCGATCGCGAAGATTGCTTCTCCTCTCAGCTTGGTCGTCGTGGAAAACTGCTGTCTTTCCAGCGTTGTTGTCCGCGCTTCTAGGGCATCAACTTGCCCACGCAACGTTGCCACTTCTGCCGCAAATTCTTCTTGCAGCTTTTGCAGCGTTGCCAGATCCTCTTTCCTAACCAGATCTGCGGTAGATGCAGCAATTAGCTCATTCACGCGATCGAGACAGGCATTGAGACCTGCTGCAAACTCGTAGCGAGTCAATGCCCGATTTCCTCGGTAGGTTCTGTCTGGGTAGCCAGCAATACATCCGTAGCGTTCGACTAGCGACTGCAAGGCTTGGAATGCCCAATCAGTGGGTCTAACATCAGAAAGCTGAGAAACCGAAGTCACCTGATCAATCGCATTTCCTTGACCTTCTGCACTGTATACGTTTACCTGCTGAAGAGAGGGGGTTTGCTCGGTATTTTGCTCTGTGTTTTGAGCGATCGCAGTCGGGGTTTTAGAAGTAGCCTCAAGCTTGAGTGGCTCAACCGAGGTGCTAACTAAGTTTAGATCTGGGCGAGAAGCTCCAGACGCTTCGATCGCCTTTGCAGGATTTGCTGCAAGTGCCACAGCAGAAACTGTCAACGTTGCACTAAGCAGGGCTGGAACACCAAAAAATGATGTCCGCGCTGTAGTTGCTGTCATTCCTTTTTCCTCACGCCAAATAATAGCAGCAACTTACTTAATATATTTTTTACTTCGCTTTGAAAATTGACCCAAAGGAAGAGAGAGGGCATATGCCAAATCACGCAAAAGCTAAACCCTTATTAAATATAGGTTTGTTGGTATTTCGCCATTATTTTGAGCACATGCAATCGCCTTGTTTCTACGTAATTGCCCTGTTAAAAAAAAGACCAAACTGGCGCAGAATCTACTATCCTATCATGCGCTATTAGCCTTACGGAAGTCCTCCAGATTACACTCTCTTCTTCCGGCTCAGATCAGGGTGACTGGCTCTACTTGACCAAGATCCTCTAGAGATTGCTTCACGATCGCCGCCTAGTATAGAACCCCGACAGGGGACAGTGAGGCAGAAATAAAGAAAGGCAGAAGCAAAGCAGCGATCGCCAGGACTACTAAAATTGGTACAAAGGATAGCGCAAGAAAGCAGATGGCACAAAGAACCTCAGCATCTTTGCACAACCCGATTTCAAACTTCAGTTTTGCAATATCCAATCTACGTTAGTTAACCGGATTCACCCTCACATCTACCGAGGTTGGATTGCCTTGCGTGATGACGCGGTAAGCCTCTGTACTTGTCCAGCGCAGTTGACCATCGACTAAAATTTTTGCTCTAATCGCATAGCTTCCATTTGCCTGAATCTTTGCCGGGTCGTAAGGCAGAACAAAGGGAATGGGAACCTGTTTACCTTGGGCTACGATCGTTTGTTCTGCGATTGTCACGGCTGGGGCATCCGCACGACCCACATCCTGAAGCTGAACCTGAACTTCAGCGTTAGGAAGCAAAGCGATGCGTTGCAGATAGCTAACCGTGCCTGACACAACAGTTGCTACCACTGGCTGAGGGGCGTTGTCACCAACTTTAAACGACTTTGCCATTCCATCTTGTCCTTGCAATACTTGAACAATATTTTCTCCCTGTAGAGTGGTATACGTTGTGCCCGCCGAGGTTGTTTCGGCTCGGACCGGTATTTTTCTTAGCCAAGCATCACCAGAGCTAAGAGCAGTCGCACTTAGAACCGCTTGGTTGCCATCACGATAGACTCTGACGTGCTGCTGTGCCGTCTGAAAATTCAAATCTACGTTGGGTGAAGGTTGGCTAGATGACCCCTCCGATGGGGTCGAACAACTTTGGTAGATTGTCCGAGTGTCTAATGTAATGAATGCCTCATTTCCTTTGGTTGAAAGCGTGTAGCCTGCATTTTTATACTGCGTTCCTGACGCTGCCGGAACTTGGCGCATCAGAAGTGACTTGCCATCGTCTAGGGCTGCGATCGCACGTTCTGCTCCAAACGTTGCCCGAAAATTTTTGCCGCCATTGCACTGAAACTGGTATGTTTTTTGCTGCTGTGCATGAGCGGGTAGTGCTGCCAAAACTGATATCAATCCTATTAAAACGTTCGTTCTCAAATTCATAACCTGGCTTGTTGTACTCATGGCTAATTTACACATCTCTGCAAGACGCAATTTTGAGAAGAAAAGTTCGACGGGTGGCTTTGCAAACTCAATTTTTTCTCTATCGACAAATTGAGCTAGCTTTGAGTCTACCAAACCAAGGGCAGATACTTCGCCGACAGTGAGATTTAATCAACGAGATTGATCAGTGAGATTTAATCGACGAGAGTTGATCAGCAAAGATGTTGTTTACGCAGCAGTGCTAGAGACGTGAAACACGACAGACAGATTGTTTGCAGGCATCTCGTAGGTGTTGAGCAACAAAAGCTGTTGAGCACGAGCTACGGCTATCACGTCGTCTAGATCTCGCACCCCCCATTCTGAATTTTGCCTCCGTAAGCTTTCATCAAACGCCGCGTTGCTAGATGCAGTGTGCTTGCCATTTTGCTTGAACGGACCGTACAGATAAAGAATACCACCGTGGGGAAGGAGGCGTTTTGCTCCGCTCATCAGCCCAAGGCAAGCCGACCAAGGAGCAATGTGAATCATGTTGATATTAACGATTGCGCTAATGGTTTCGCGCTTGAAGTTAGTGTTTTGCAACTCCTCTGGTAGCTGGGGCTGTTCGATACTCCAAACCGGAGCGCTGGCATCTAGCGCGATCGCAGGATATAAATTGTCTGCCACTTCATGACTTCGCCACGCTTCAATGCTCTCTCTGGCGATGGGGTTGGGGTCAGACGGCAGCCACCTGTGGGGAGCTAACCGGGGAGCAAAATAAACGGCGTGCTCTCCTGTGCCGCTAGAGATTTCTAACACAGTTCCGGTAGGGGGTAGAACGTGCCGCAAAATATTTAAAATCGGGTCGCGATTGCGTGTTGTGGCTGGGGCATAGTGCCGCTCATTCGTTGATTTGCTCATTGGAGAGGTTTTGCGAAGGATAGGGATCGATCTATAATGGCTGACCTGAGAAGCGTTTTATTTATATTTAGGAGGAAAACTAGTGACGAGTATTCAGGAGCCGCGATCGCGTTTCACAATTTTAGATTCAAGCTCGACTGAGGGCACCGGCTTTCAAGTGGTGTGGCTGGTTGTGCGCGTGAGTGTTGGTTTGCTCATGATTCATAATGGCTTTAGTAAACTGGCTGATGTTCAAGGCTTTGCGGATAGCGTTGTAAAACTCATTGGTTTGCCCTATCCCGTTTTCTTTACCTATTGTGCAGCTTATACAGAGATCGGCGGTTCTGTTTTGCTAGCATTAGGGTTATTCACTCGGCTAGATGCAGTAGCATTGCTCTTTACGATGTCTATCGCGGTATATTTTCATCTCAAAGGCGAGGGTCTTCACATTGCACCTATTGAAACCGCTTCTTTATATGCGCTGTTTTATCTTCTGTTTGCCGTCCGGGGAGGGGGCGTTTTTTCAATCGATACTGCTTTAGCAAAATGGCTAACGCGCCCCGCTCAATGAGTCTTGTAAAAATAATTTGAGCATTCATTGGGAGGTAAAACCGAGCGATCGCGACCCATTTTGGGGCAAACAGCAACGTTAGAAGCACCATCTCGTGTCGGATCGATTGGAGAACTCTAACTTTTTTAAATCGCCAAAGTTCTCACGATCGCGGCATTTTCCTCTAAATTTAGCACCGCCAAAGCCTGAATTTTTTGAGCATTTTGTTATTGAGCATTTTGCTCTGGGAGGGCTTGCGGTCTGATCGTAAGTTGTTGGGTTTGCCCATTGCGATTGACTGTAATTTGCATTGAATTGTTGATGCCTGTTGCATCTACTTGCTGTTGCACTTGTTTCGTATTTTCAATTGCTGCGCCATTCACGCTGGCAATCACATCGCCAGGGCGCAACCCTGCTTGGGCGGCGGGCGAATTGGGCAAGACTTTCAATACCACGATGCCTTCTGTCTGCTTCACCTGAAAACCGAGATTGCTTTGGTTGATTTGCGATCGCAGTTCTGGGGTTAGCTCAGTCATCTGCACCCCAATGTAGGGATACTCAACCCGTCCCGTTGTTGCCAACTGTTGGGCGATCTTTTGCACCGTGTTGATCGGAATCGCAAATCCTAACCCCTGAGCGCCCTGAATAATTGCCGTGTTCACGCCAATGACTTCTCCTGCCCCGTTGAGCAAGGGTCCCCCTGAGTTACCTGGGTTGATGGCGGCATCTGTCTGAATAAAGTTAATCCGCTTATCTGGAATGCCAATATCGCTGGTCGAGCGTTCTGTAGCGCTGATGATGCCCTGAGTCACAGTGTTGCTTAGACCTAAAGGGTTGCCAATGGCGATCGCAAGTTGTCCGGGGACGAGTTGATCTGAGTTGCCCAATCGAACTATGGGTAAATTGGTCGCATCGATCTGAATAACCGCAACATCGCTCAATGGATCGGCTCCTAGCACCTTGCCAGGGTAGCGTCTCCCGTCTCTCAAAATGACCGTTACATTATCGGCTCCTTCTACCACATGGGCATTGGTGATCACCTGTCCATTTGCGCTCGTGATAAACCCCGACCCTGTACCGCGCTGAATCTGCTCTTGGCGAGGTCTTCGCCGACCAAAAAACTGATCAATATCAAACTCATTGACAGACTCGCGCACCGTGCGGGTTGAGTTGATGCGGACTACGGCAGGCCCAACTTGCTCAACCACAGGCATAACAGCGCTTAGATTGTTGGGAATGGCGGCGGTTGTTGGGGTTTGGCTAGGTATCCCTTGAGGCAGAGCAGGTTGTTGGGTAGGGGTTGCTTGAGGCGGCTCCTGAACCCGATTTAGATCGCCAATTGCGGCACAACTGGTGAGCGGTGTTCCAATGAGAAAAGATAGAAACAGGACGGAGGGCTTGAAAGAGGGCTTCATAAGAGTTCTAATAAAGTTGTGCTGCAACAGCTAGACCAATATGAAGATAGCCTGCCATAGAACCGTTTGAATAGAGCCTGAAGGGTGCGATCGCACAGATCGAGACCTAATTTAAGAAATGCCGTGCACTCCCGCAATTTTCCTACCTGTCGCTGCTACTCCAATTCCCCCGATCGCCTTCTCACTACTGGTTAGAGTCATTATTAGAGTTATTACCCTATTGACTAAATAATGGTGAGACCAATGAGAAAAGATATGAAACCTTAAATGTTAAATAATATGCAACTCATTCAAGTCATGCAGGATGTATTCAATCGCCCTCCTGCTCCGTTTAACCCCGCAAATCAGACGCTCAAAGGCTGGGTTATGTTTTGTCTCAGAGATCGAGGCTTTATGGTGACTCCTGCTCAGAACGCAGATTTTTCGATCACGACGAAAGGCGAAAAGTTTTCCTTTAAAGTCAGCGAGAGCGCCGACAACCTCGACCCATCGGTAGGTTGGGTAGTAGTCGATCGCTCTGCTCAAACCGCGACGGTAATTGCGCCTCACCCCTAACTTGCTTTGATTCTCCGGGGCGATTCCGGCTGATGGGTCGATCGTCGTCCTCGAAATTCTCTAATCTCGGCTTTGCCTTGCATTAGCGTGTCGCGCATCTCTTGCCAAAACGGATTTTCAGACTGGTGCAGATCTAAGACAACCAACGCCACGCTAGCCAAAAGAACCGCCACGCCAACCATAAACAGCGCCATTGCCCCTGAAACTAGCCAGGATGCGCTGAACACCGTCCGCAAGGAGAGGGCAAATACACTGGCTGCAAAGACCATGAGGGCATAGTAAAGACCTAAGATACTGGTGCGTGACGCCTTGACGTGGTGTTGCAAATGGCGCAACCGCTTTTTGAGAAAAAGTAGGCGATGGTGCTGTAGCGCTTCGTTAGAACTGTGGCGCGAGTCGTCGAGCCGGTGCAAAATCTGAAAATATTCGATGCTGGTGGCTTGCAGGCGATTTTCTAACACGCTACGCCGCAGCAGCAACCCGCCCAAGACAAAAGCACATGCCAATACCATTAGCACAGAATTGAGAACTAGCTGAATAATTTGGGTTGTCTGTTCTACGCTCATGCCGCTCCTCTATGTTCGGTGACTTAGAGGATACCACAGTTTTAGTACATGAGTACTAAATTTTAGGGTTTCTGTCGATCCACAGTGCGATCGCGCTAATTAGCCCTTCTAGCGTATACTCCTCAGCTTCAATATCGATGCGACCGAGCAGCGCTTTAGAGGTTTTCGAGGTTTGCGGACCGATCGAAGCTATGCCAGGGGTTTCTAAATAATCCCGCCACCCTTCTCCCATCGCCTGATCAAGCAACTCGCAAAAATGTTTGACGGTTTTGGAACTGGCGAAGGTGATGACATCGACCGTCCGATTTTTGAGCGCCGCGATCGCATGAGGAGCCGCCTCCTGTGGGCAGGCAGACTGATAAGCCGCCACCTCCGTAATGTTGGCACCCTGCGCTTTAAATTCGTTAACTAGCGTCTCCCGTCCGCCCGTTTCAACTCTGGGGAACAGCAGTTTCTTGCCCTCAACCGACTCTGGAAAATTCACAATCATCGCCTCGGCAACAAAATCGGGCGGGACAAAGTCAGGCTGCATCCCACGCTGCTTGAGCTTGAGGGCAGTTTTCTCACCCACCACGGCAATCTTAATATTCGTCAGGGCTGCCACATCTTGAAGCTGGGAACCTAAGCGATCAAAGAAATATTCGACAGCGTTGGTAGACGTGAGAATCAGCCAGTCGAACTCGCTCAGTTGGGAGATGGCGTCGTCTAGCTCTTCCCAACTAGAGGGGGGGACAATCTCCAGCGTCGGCATTTCGATCACCGTCGCGCCCTGCTGTTCGAGCAAACGGCTAAAGTGCCCAGATTGACCTGCGGCACGAGTCACAAGAATCGTTTTACCAGAGAACGGGGTAGACACAGATAGTTCAGGATTTGTTTGAGGTTGGGGTGGGATGACGAATGCAGGCTCCGAGGCAACAGAAACGTCTTGCTTCGGGTCTGAATTCTCGATTTTATGGTTTGGGGTCAAAAAGGGGCGTAACCCAACCACTTCACCGATCACGATCACACAAGGCGAGAGCCGTTGGGGGGTGACGTGTGACAGAATTTCCGTTAAATTACTGATCCAAATTTCTTGATTGGGGTGGGCAGCCCAGCGAATAATCGCGATCGCGGTGTCTGGCGATTTTCCCTGCCGTTGCAGTTGCTCTACGATCAGCGGCAAATGTTTTCCACCCATTAGCACAACCAGAGTATCGAGTTGAGCTAATGCCTGCCAGTTTAACCGCTCTGGCTCGTGGGCGGTAATCACCGCAAAGCCCCGGCTCAGTACCGGATCGGTCAGGGGAATGCCAGCCAGCAACGGGGCTGCCAAGGCTGAAGAAAGACCAGGGATCACCTCGTACTCACAGGCGGCAGCTTTGAGTGCCTCAATCTCCGAGGTCGTCCGCCCGAAAATAAACGGGTCGCCACTTTTCAAGCGCACCACTTGCTGATGTTGCTGGCAATGTTTCACCAGCAGCCGATCGATTTCAGCTTGCTTCATGCTGGGCTGCCCGCCGCGTTTGCCCACATCCAACTTGAGACAGTATTCTGGCACAAGGTCAAGAAACTCAGCATCGACCAGCGCATCATACACTAGCACTTCTGCCTGTTGGAGAAGGCGGTATGCTCGCACGGTAAGGTTTCCCACGTCTCCTGGTCCAGAACCCACCAAATATACTTTGCCGGTTGAAGTCATGCTGCCGTCCGACAGACTACGGATTCCAGCCTATCGCAATAAACACGCGGCTGGAAAAATTAGGTATTCCAAGAAGAACAATTTCCACACAAATTGGTAAAACTGGGTGACTTCTCGCTTATCTTGGAGGTCGATGCGGCTGCGCCACCACAGCAAGCCCAAGCCTAGCCCATGAGTTAGAACCAAGAACGGCAGATTAACGCCAGATAAAAAGGGCGAGACTGCGATCACCCCCACATAGCATACGCTAATCACTTGGCGCGCCAGATTGAATACGGGGCGCTGTCCGAGCCTGAGGGTAAAGGTGCTGATGTGATATTGCCTGTCGCCATCGGCATCAGGAATATCTTTGAGAATGGCGATCGCAAAGGTAAAGACCAACACAAACGCGGTCAGCGCCCAAACCTTCACGGGGATCGGCAAGCCAGTATTGAAGTGTAAAAACAAGCCTAAATTAACGATCGCGCCTCGCACGCTAAAAATACACAGCGATGCCCAGAACGGAAATCGCTTTAACCGAATTGGAGGCAAGGAATAGGCTGTGCCGATCGCCAGACTCGCCGCAACCATGGCAAAGAGATAGGAACTTTGGAACGCGGCAAGAGCGATCGCAAAGATGCCAGTCGTTGCCACGATCGCCCGACCTTGCCCGATTGAAAATTCTCCAGACGCAAGCGGCAGGTGCGGTTTATTGATGCGATCGATGCCGATGTCTTCAAGCTGATTTAGCCCCACAATATAGACGTTGCCACACAGACAAGCCAGCAACGGCAGCAGCACGACACCTAACGGTAACACCTGACCTCCGCTCACGGCGATCAAATACATGCCCACCACACTCAGCGACGTTCCAATAATCGTGTGGGGGCGGGAGAACTTCCATAAGGCATAGAGCCAAGGTGCATATTTCTGGAGCGGATTGGCGGACGATGAAGAAATTCGGCTCATTGATATACTGCTCTTAAATACCGTAACCCTACTTAGGATCGCATTACTTGGGTGCGCGCGTTATTTATGACCCACGAGTAAGCCAAACTTAACCAGCCCACGCTGATAGCCGCGCTGCATCAGTCCTAGGGACAAGGCGGCTTGAATCGTTGTCCAACCAGAGCCGAGCAAACCTACGATCGCATCCCAACTAAACGCCGAGTCGATCACTTTATCCCAAAAGGGAGCCACTGCCGTTGACCAGTCGGCTGTCCGTAATTTCTGGAAGCCAGCGTTCTGGGCAATCTGCTCATACTCTGGCAACGAAATCACGTAAGGCAAGCAGTAGACGCGGTAAATATCCTCTAAATGGGTCTTCTCGTCTGATGTGAGGGGCGTTTGAGAGGTTGCCCGATGACACCAAGTTGCCATGATGAACGTCCCACCGGGCTTTAAAACCCGGTAGCACTCTTGTAAAAACTTTGCCTTGCCGGGCATGTGTTCTCCGCTCTCTAGCGACCAGACTAGATCAAACGAGTGATCGGCAAACGGCATGTTCAAGGCATCAGCCACCTGAAAGTGAGCCGCGATCCCCGCTGCCTTTGCCCGCTCGATCGCCCGATTTGCCTGCACCGGGCTAAGGGTGATCCCCGTTGCCGTTGCGCTAAATTTATGGGCTAAATACAGCGAGCTTCCACCGATGCCGCACCCCACATCTAGAATATCTGAGGCGTGAGATAGGGTTGCCCATGTCAAAAGCTCTTCAATCAGGTCGATCTGGGCTTGCCGTCGGTCTTTCTTTTGTTGTCCATCCGCGCCGTAGTAACCGTGGTGCATGTGTTCACCCCAGATCTGCTCCCACAGACCAGACGATGCATCATAGAACTCCTGAATTTGCTGAGAGAGCGTTGAGGTCATGGCGATTCCCGAAAAACAAACCCTTGAGACTCTACCGCACTTGCGATCGCAGCAGTCTCAGTCCTACTGCTGATTTTCTACAGGTAGAAACTTCTTGTCAAGTTGGCTGTGTTGGCGAATCAAAGCCCAAATTATTAGCAGAAAGTCTTGAACTTTAGATCAAAAAATATTGTAGTTTTAGCTACAAAAAGCCCTACATTTGTTGGCAAATCTTCTTTCTCTATCTGATGGTTAATATCCGAAGAAAGAGAGATAACTCAATTGTGAAGAAATATCACCCCCTCGGATACTGTGTAGTTTCACTGGGGATCTTTTTAATGAAACTAGGGCTAAGATAAAGCCGCAATTCTCTAAATCTTCTTCATGGGATTTGCACTATTCTCTTATTTTTTCCCTCAAGGTCACCTCTGAAATTTGCATAAGCCAAAACTTCTGTACATATAGATCTAGTAGAGATCGGCAACAAAGTTCCTGACTCGGGTTAGGACAACTCACAAACTGTCCCAATCGCCCCTTCCGACTTTATTAGAACTTAAACAAGACCCGCTAATTTTCCTTCCGAACTTTACGGAATCGCGGCTTTTAATGGGTATCTTGTAGTGAGAAAACCACTCTACAGATCGCAACTAATCACAAGTAAACGCGAATTGGAACTATCCAAACAATGCCATCTTCACTACACACAAAGGAAAGCCATCTGGCTGAATCTGAATTGATTTTTGGAGCTACTGCTATGCATTCTTATTCTCTACAAAAACCTGGTTTTGATCCCCTAAAACCAGTCCGCTCTTGGTTAGACTCGATCGAAATTCGCGATCGCAAGGTTGCCCGCACGCTCTGCAAGCTGATCCCCGCTCAATGCCCGTTTGAACGTGACATTAGTTTATTTGGACATGCGATCGCGCACATTCCTCCCATGTGCAAGCTCAACCCTCTCTACGACCAGTTTGTAGGGCTGCGTTTCCGCTCTCTTTGCTATCTGGTCGATGAATGCGGCGAGGCAATTTAGTCTAATTAGTCTGATTAAATCCCAGTCTGATTACCTTAGGACTCAGCAAGTTGAGTTAGACGAGATGCTAATTCCGTTGTGTTGAGATCCCGCCCAATAAAAACCAGCCGAGTTTGCCGAAGTTCGTCTGCTTGCCAAGGACGATCGTAGAATTGTTCAAATCGAGCGCCAACGCCCTGCACCACCAGCCGCATCGATTTGTTAGGAACAGACACAAAACCTTTGACTCGATAAATTTCTTGCTCTTCAACCAATTTTTCGAGTTGCGCTCTCAACGCTTCCGGATTAAAAGCCCGATCAACCACGATATGCGTCGATTCAATTGTGTCATCGTGATCATGTTCTTCCTCCGTATCGTGATGGCTCGGACGGCTCTCTAAAGCGTCTTCTACTGCCGCATTAAAGCCCAAAAGCAAATTGGGATCAAACTGAATGGTGTCACCTTGGCGTCCATTAGTTACGATTTTGACGGCTCTAGAAAGCTCCTGTTCGACCCGATTTCTCACCTTGGCTTGAGCCTGGGGATCAACCAAATCTGTTTTGTTGAGAATCACAAGATCGGCGCAGGCAAGCTGGTCTTCAAACAGTTCAGAGAGAGGGGTCTCGTGGTCGAGGTTGGGATCGGCTTGGCGCTGAGCCGCGATCGCGTCCAAATCGGTTGCCAACCTCCCCGACAACACCGCTTCACAATCTACAACCGTAATCACACCATCTACGGTTGCCGCATTGCGGATCTCGTGCCAGCGGAATGCCTTAATCAGAGGTTTTGGCAAAGCTAAACCAGAGGTTTCAACCAGAATGCAGTCCAAGCGATCGCGCCGCTTCAGCAACTCTAGCATCGTTGGCAGAAACTCTTCTTGAACCGTGCAGCAGAGACACCCGTTTGTCAGTTCAACGATGTTAGATTGGGGCGCATCTTCTGGACAAATTTCACAAGATCTTAGCAACTCTCCATCAATGCCCAGTTCGCCAAATTCATTCACCAAAACAGCGATGCGTCTGCCGCCATTGTTTTGCAACAAGTGACGAATGAGCGTTGTTTTTCCGCTTCCAAGAAAACCTGTAATTACCGTAACCGGAATCTTTGCAGCCATACTATTTTTTGAACTGAAGAAACAATTTCAATTTCGATCAGGGGATGAGGATCTTCGGGTTAATTATGCCTAGTTAAGCCGTGTAACTGCGAATCCTGGGGACGTGATGTTGTCACCAAGCCCTCAGGATTCAGACGGAAATATGAAATTGGATCTAGTCAGCCGTTGCGAGTTCGGTGCTGCCGCGCTTGTTTTTGCGAGTTAGAACATTGAACAATGCCACCCCGATCGCCTTGATCAAGTTACCTTCAAGTTCTTGGAACATCTTCATGTTTGAGCCAAACGCATCATTGGCTTCGTCCACAATGCGATCGCCCTTGGCATCATCGATCGGCAACTCATCTAAAGTAGCGCGATAGTGCTTTTTGAACTCCCGCTCATCTGGAATTTGGCTGAACTCGTAGAAGCTTGTGCCTTCTCCATCCGACAAGTTCATGCCGTTTTGGGCAATTTTCTTGAGAATCTGACCACCAGAGAGATCGCCCAAATACCGAGTGTAGAGGTGTGCAATCATCAATTCAGGATCGGTTTTGGCAACCTCATGAATGCGATCGACATAGGCTTGGGTTGCCGCAGAAGGAGCGACCTGATCTCGCCAGTTTGCCCCAAAATAATATGCCAAATCTTGCTCTAGGCTCTCTTTGCGCTCTAGCTCAGGGAAGTACATCTTGGACAACACAGGATGATTCCGATGCTTTTGCATTTCCTCTTCCATCGCGGAGTACACGAAATAGAGGTTTGAAACTAGCTTGCGGTAAGAGTTTTTCTCTACTGTGCCTTTCAAAAAACACGCGATAAACCCAGTATTCTCAGCCATTGAGTGAGATTTCTTGGTTCCTTCACGAAGTTTTGTTGCTAAATTATTGCTCATTCTAAACTTCCCAACACTAAATAGTGGTCTGCTGGCGTATCGATCGGTTTGACCTGAGAGGCGCAGCGAAAAACTGCACTATTCGTTACGTTAATCCGATTTGATCCGCCTTTTTATTACAAATTCTTACAACTAACAGCTTCAAGCGGATTGGAGGATGCTTCTGGCAAGCGATAGATCGATGTCTCGATGCATTCTGCCACCGCATTTCCGGGAGTGTGTCGTAGCGTTTTGGTTTCGGTCTGTTGCCCAATCTGATGAGACTCGAACGTGATGAGATGGGTCGTGTCTATTTTGTTGTTAGGCACGAACAAAATGAAACATGATTTACAAATTCCGGTGAGTAAACGGTTTTGCGGTTGTGCCAGTATAGGTCACGGCAATGTGACCATCTCCCACGATCGTGTACTTATAGGTCACGAGTCCTTCTAACCCGACAGGTCCGCGAGGCGGCATTTTTTGTGTGCTGATTCCAACTTCTGCACCAAAACCATAGCGGAAGCCGTCGGCAAAGCGAGTCGAACAGTTGTGATAAACGCCTGCGGCATCGACTTGAGCCAAGAATATCTGCGCTGATGTTGAGTCTTCTGTCATGATCGCTTCAGTGTGTCTCGATCCGTAAATATTAATATGTGCGATCGCATCTTCTAAGCTATCAACAATCTTGATCGCTAATATGAGGTCACTGTATTCCGTTGACCAATCTATTTCCGTAGCAGGAGCAATGTTAAGAATATCTCTTGTGCCATTGTCGCCTCGTAGTTCGACGTTCTTAGCTTGCAAGGCAGGGGCAGCTTCTAGCAAAAATTCTGATGCGATCGCTCGGTGTACCAACAGCGTTTCGATCGCATTGCAAGCCGCCGGATATTGAGTTTTAGAATCGATAGCAACCTTGACTGCTTTGGCAATATCAGCCGCGCGATCAACATACAAATGACAAATGCCATCTGCATGACCCAACACCGGAATGCGAGTATTGTCTTGCACAAACCGGACAAACGAATTCGATCCTCTAGGAATAATTAAATCTACATACTGATCGAGTTTTAATAACGCTAGTGTTTCCTCTCGTGTTGTCAAAAGCTGCACTACTGACGGATCAATTTCTGTTTCTGATAATCCTTGATGAATTGCTTTAACCAACGCTGCACACGATCGAACGGCTTCTTTTCCGCCCTTGAGAATCACACCATTTCCAGACTTAATCGCTAAGCTTGAAATCTGCATCACCGCATCAGGGCGCGCCTCGAAAATGACACCCAACACACCCAACGGACAGGTGATTCGCTTCATCACCAGTCCCGTATCTAATTCGCGATGGATCTGAACTGCACCAACCGGATCAGCCAGGTTGGCAACATCGCGCACCCCCGCGATCGCGCCCTCCAGTTTTGCTTCATCTAGCTTCAATCGAGCATATAATGCAGACGACGTTCCCTCAGCCTCGGCGGTGGCACAGTCGGCAGCGTTCGCCGCTAAAATTTCAGGGGCATTGGCAGTGAGAGACTCTGCGATCGCAACTAAAGCACGATTTCTTACCTCAGCAGGCTGAACTGCTAGATGAGGGGCAGCATTGCGGGTCTGTTGCGCCAAAGCAACCAGAGGAAGGTCTTCGGTATGAACCTGTGAAGCAGTCATGGGCAAAACGGAGTACGGGATAACTACCAGATTAGTACATTCAGAAAACAGCGATCGGACGTGGAAGATCTGCGATCGCGGCTCATGGTTGCGATAGACCAGTCAGCTTTGATTTGTTGCCATACCTCATGGCTCACTACACCATGAATGGGGCAAGATTGTTGAAAACCCCTACCCCTCTTTATCTGGGTCGTGATGTCCTGGTTCCTCAAAATCGACTCCCTCATATATATCGCGGAAATCAATTTCAAACTCAACGCTGCTCAATCGCAATCGAGATTGTTCGCCTTTGCATTCGCTCAGCAGCCAGTTTCCTTCCTCAGTCTTGGTGTGCTGCATTACCCAAAACTGCGCCTGATCGATCAAAATATATTCTTGCAGTTCAGGAATGGAGCGGTAAGCAGCAAACTTATCGCCTTGGTCATAATTTTGAGTGGATTTTGACAATACTTCGGCAATGAGCAGCGGATTGGTGACGGTTGTTGTGTTAGCGCCCATATACATCGGTCTGCCCTGAATTAGCATCACGTCTGGATAGGTGTACAGGTGATACCTGGGAATCCATAACCGCACGTCGCCAATGTAAACCTTATAGTTTTGCCTTCTGAGATGCAGTTTTAAGTAGGATGCCAAATTTAGCGCAATTTCATTATGGTTCGTTGTGCCGCCAGTCATCGGAATGATTTCCCCGTCGCGATATTCGCTTTTATAGTCGGCAGTTTCTTCCTGCTCTAGATACTCTTCTGGCGTATAGCGGCGGGTTTGGAGGTTCATTGCGATCGCTCCTTAATTCTTGTACATCAGCGTAGGTCAAAGAAAGATGTCAAAGCAAGTAGACATGCAGATCATAGCAGCGAAAAACATCTACAGCATTCCCCTGTCCATCAGGGCGTCTATGGTGTTACGTCACCTCCAACATGATCTACTATGAACGACTTGCCGTTTGCTTCAATTCTTCTCGCAAAACACGCTGATACACACGAGGCAACTCAGAACTCATCGAATTGTCTTCGATGCCGTAGCCCAAACTTGTCCATGTGCCTGACAGCATTTCAAGCACCGTATGGATCTTTCCGTCTTTCAATAGCTGACGCACATCATCTCCCCAGGCGACCCGATCGTTCAACCAACGATAGACAACTTCATCTTGATATTCTGGCTCAAAACTATAGCCTGACCAGACCATAAAACCATAGGGTGATGGATGATATCGTCTGGCTTTTGAAAGCCACGTCGTTGTAATAAACTGATAGCGCCCTGCGGCTGTTGTGCAATCTCCGATGTTAGGACCGGCAACAATCGTAATACAGCGATCGGGATGCTGCCTCAAATCACTGATTCGCTCGCCGCCATACACCACCGAATAGGGATTGCTCACGTTAGATTCACTAGCAGAGATGGTTCGCATCAAGGCGCGGATGTAAGGATCGCCGCCCTGCATAACCAGGGGCGCATCTGCCCCGCGTGCCGAACTGTTGAGCAAGGGTGAGGAAGAACGTTTGCCTTGAAACTGGGTGACTAGAAACAAGACGCCTAGAACGATAAGACCCCGAACGAGTAAATTCTCAGCAAACTTTGTGGGCGAATCAGGCTTTGACTCTGTTTTTGCCATTGGCTATGGTTAGACAATTCTTGGTTAAACAATTCGTGGTTAGACAATTCGTGGTTAAACAATTCGTGGTTAGATAATTCTAAAGATCAGCGCACTGTTTTGCATTTTAGCTTCAATTGACAGAACTGTGAGGAGCATGCCTTTTAGCATTTACATTGACAATAGAAAATTAGGGATGAACGTGTCTCGCTCTATCCCCAATTTCAGCAATATCTGAGGTCTAACCCCATCAAAGAGAACCTATCCTATCAACGGATCATTTGGCTTAACACTCATCTGGGCTAACAAAGGTGCAGCGCCTAAAAGGGTCTGGGTATAAGGATGCTGAGGATGACTGAACACCTCTTTTGCCATACCAAGTTCAAGAATTTTTCCGCCGTTCATGACAGCAATACGATCGCAGAAATATCGTGCAACCCACAGGTCATGGGTGATGAATAAATAGGTCAACTCAAATTCGTCTTTTAACGCTTGCATCAGGTCTAAAACCTGAGTCCGCACGGTGGCATCGAGCATGCTCACTGGCTCATCGCAAATCACCAGTTTTGGGCGAGTAATCAGTGCCCGCGCGATCGCAACTCTCTGCTGTTGCCCACCCGACAGTTCGCCCGCATAGCGCTGAGCAAATTCGGCAGGGTTTAAGCCTACTCGCTCTAAGATAAATTCTACGTCTTGCTTGGCTTTTTCCGGAGTTGCCAAACCATGAACCAACAGCGGATCGGCAACGATCTGCGCGATCGTCATTCTGGGATTGAGGCAAGCGTGCGGATCTTGAAAAATCATCTGAATCTGCCGCCGTTGCTGCTGAAGTTGCTGCCGCCCAAGGGTTGTTAATTCCTGTCCTTGAAAGGTGACACTGCCACTTGTGGGACGGAGTAGCTGAAGAATTGTTCGAGACAGGGTACTCTTGCCGCACCCCGATTCCCCAACCAACCCCAAGGTTTCCCCCGCGAAAAGCTCTAGATCAATGCCGTCAACCGCTCGGATGGTGAAGTCGCGTTTGTCAAAAATTTGCGAAAAGAAATTCCGCTCGATCGTGTAGTGCTGTTTAAGGTCGTGTAATTTCAAAATCGGGTTGGTTTTTGCGATGCTGATGTCTTGTTCTGCTTGCAGTAGCAACGCTGAATTTAAGAGTGTCTGGGTGTAGCCGTGTTGCGGAGTGCTAAACACCGAAGCCGTATTGCCTGTTTCTACGATTTTGCCGTTGTACATCACGGCGATGCGATCGCAGTATTGCCCAATCATCGCCAGATCGTGGGAAATCACAATCAGCGCCATGTTTCGTTCGCTGCATAGGCGCGTCAGTTCTTGCAAAATTTGGGCAGAAACGGTGACATCCAAGCTTGTGGTGGGTTCGTCTGCCACGATCAGTTTGGGATTGAGGAGAAGAGCTAGGGCGATCGCAACTCGTTGTCGCATGCCGCCGCTAAACTCGTGGGGAAACTGCGACCAGCGATTTTCGGGAATGTTGACCGCTTCTAGGGTTGCGATCGCGCGTTCTTTGGCCGAGCGAGTCGATAAGCCGGGTTCGTGAGCTTTGAGAGTCTCAATGCAGTGATCTCCGATCGTCATGAGGGGATCAAGGCGCGTCATCGGATCTTGAAAGATGATTGCCACCGCTTCACCTCGAAACCGCCTCAGGCTTGCCCCATCTAGATCAAACACCGATTGACCTTGAAACTTAACGCGACCCTCAACCTGGGCAGCATCAGGCAAAAGCCGCATCACTGCTCGTCCTAGGGTCGATTTACCACACCCCGATTCACCCACTAAGCCCAACCGCTCTCCAGGATTGAGCCAGAAGGATACGTCCTCCACAACTTGCGGCTGTCCGTTCCGGTATGCGACCCGTAAATTCTCGACACTCAATAGAGGCTCATTCATAGTTGGCAGCGATCGACTCGTGTTCAGCTACTTTATCAGTAGAGTTTAAGGGGTTTGGGGACGATTGATCTGAATCTTTGCCCAGACGGTCAACTGTCATGTTGCGTTCCTGACCCCATGCAACCCGATGCATCGGAGAGCCGTTCATCTGTGCGATCGCACCTCCGCACACCTCAAGCCCCGTTTTATGTATTCTACGCAAAGAAGAAATCCAGATTCCCTGACATTCAGGACAACCTGGTGCGATCGCAACACCTGCCCCAAATTGCCGTTAATATTCCATGATTCAAAGCAACTTTTCTGGGTTCAAAACAAGCTGAGCGTGAAACCGAACCCGGCTTTGCCTCCCACACAACACATTTTGGTTCTAGTCCAGCAGTCTCTCAGAGTAAGCAATCAACCGCTCAAGTCGCCCTTTCACCTGCTCTAACCGTCGCTGCATCGTTTCGGGCTGTTTTGCTGTTTTTATATAACCAATATCCACTCGTAGCAATCGCAACTGCTTATCTATCTCTACCCAAATCGATCGAATCTGCTGCGCCTCCCTATCAGAAATCTGGTCAAGATCTAATGGGCAAATGTCGATCTCAAACTTGGTTTGAAGGGCGCTCAGCCTCACAGATAAATCTGTAGAAGCCGTGTCTTCTCTAGCCTCGCCAGGAGTAGACTCAACCTGCAAAAGCCTAGTTTGAAACTGCTCTACATCACCTTTAAAAGATTGATAGATCGATCGATGAAATTCAGGTATCATTCGCATCATCTCCTTGGACATGGTTTCGAGAGGGTATGGTGCGGGATCATTCTGCTAAAGCAATCTTATAGAAAAAACTTTGGCAATAGAGCAATTTCGCTTTGTATGATTTTGATATAAGGTCATCTCATAATACGTAATTTGGGGGAGCAAGGGTGCTTTAGCCGATGCGCTTGACTAGCAGTTTTGCTGACGGTACAGAGGCTTTTGAACCCCTTCCAAATTGCACATGAAGAAATGTGTTCCTCTTGATAAAATAAGGATGGGCTTAAGTTTTAGCCAACTTGAGATCGTTGATCCAGGTTCAAAGTTTTAGACCTTTTCTACAACAGTATAAAAACCGTTTTGAGCGATCCTTCAAAATTGCATAGCTTATCGCTACAGTTTTCGAGGGTTGCCCAATCACTGCACATTTCTCTCAGAAAATTTCTATCTCTGTCTAGTAGCCGTAGGCTTTACTCTGCTAGACTCATTTTTTATTAATCCATATTTTGTATATCGAACTACATCATTAATTTCTAAACCCTTCATCCTTGCCCAAACCTCCGAATCCTCTAAAGTCTAAATAGTATGAACGTAGCGGCACCTATTTCCACCCAGGATTTTGTTCTCCCAGATTGGTTACGAGAATGCTTTGTTAAGCCTTTATCGCCGCCTGATCCGTCTAGTTTGCCTGCTAGCGATGGCGAGCTAATTTGCAAAGCGTTTAACTTTGCCTACCAACTCCACGAAGGTCAATATCGCGCCTCTGGAGAACCGTATATTGCTCATCCTGTCGCGGTTGCCGGAATTTTGCGGGATTTGGGGGGCAGCAGCACCATGATCGCCGCAGGCTTTCTGCACGACGTTGTAGAAGACACTGACATCACACCTGACGAGATCGAAGCCCAATTTGGCATCGAAGTCCGATGTTTGGTCGAAGGGGTTACCAAGCTTTCAAAATTTAATTTTTCTAGCAAAACCGAGCGTCAAGCTGAAAACTTTCGTCGCATGTTTTTGGCAATGGCACAAGATATTCGGGTAATCGTCGTCAAGCTGGCAGATCGATTGCACAATATGCGAACCCTCGAACATTTGTGCGATGAGAAACGCTGCCGCATTGCGTTGGAAACCCGCGAAATCTTCGCGCCGTTAGCCAATCGTCTTGGCATCGGAAACATCAAATGGGAATTAGAAGATCTCGCCTTCAAATATCTTGAGAATGATTCGTATCGAGAAATTCAGCAGCTTGTTGCTGAAAAACGCGGCGATCGCGAAGCCCGACTCAGCAACGTCACCGAAACATTTAAACAGCGATTGTCTCAGATGGGCATCCGGTGGGTTGAGGTGAGCGGTCGCCCCAAGCATCTCTACGGCATCTACGAAAAGATGCAGCGTCAGCAGAAGGGCTATGAGCAAATTTACGACGTAGCCGCTATCCGGATGATTGTCGAAAGTAACGACGAGTGTTATCGCGCCTTAGCGATCGTGCATGATATGTTCCGACCGATCCCCGGACGCTTTAAGGACTACATCGGGCTACCCAAACCCAACCGCTATCAGTCTCTTCACACGGTTGTCATTGGCAGCACCGGACGCCCCCTAGAAGTTCAAATTCGTACCCTTGAGATGCATCACGTTGCCGAGTATGGGATTGCGGCTCACTGGAAGTATAAAGAATCGGGCGGTTCTAGCACCGAGCAGCAAACCACAACCGACGAGAAGTTTACCTGGTTGCGGCAGCTAATCGACTGGCAAAACGATATGAAAGATGCCCAGGAATACCTAGAGAGCATCAAAGATAATTTGTTTGATGGTGATATTTTTGTATTCACGCCCAAGGGTGAAGTTGTCGCTCTCAATCCAGACTCTACAACCGTTGATTTTGCCTATCGCATTCATACCGAGGTTGGCAATCACTGTGCAGGGGCGAAAGTAAATGGGCGCATCGTCACCTTGGATACAAAGCTACGAAATGGTGACATTGTTGAGATCATTCGGCAGAAGAATGCTCATCCGAGTCTCGATTGGCTCAATTTTGTGGTGACGCCCAGTGCTCGAAATCGAATTCGCCAATGGTATAAGCGATCGCACCAAGACGAAAATATTATCCGTGGTCGCGAGATGCTAGAGAAAAATCTTGGAAAGAGCGGCTTTGAGGCTTTGCTTAAGTCTGATCCAATGCTGGCAGCCGCCGAGCGATGCAACTACCACAGCGTTGAAGATTTTTTGGCGGCGGTAGGCTACGGCGAAGTTACTCTCAATCTTGCCATCAACCGAATTCGTGATGCAGTGAAAGACCAGCAGGAAGTGCTCAATCCGATCGAAGGCGGGGTTTTGGCAGACTCGCTCATTCTTCCCCTCGCGCCGACTACTCCTCGCGCTGTTCCAAGTCCTTCTACAAAGTCTCCCATCGTGGGCGTTGAAGGGTTGCTGCATCACATAGCAGGGTGCTGTACTGCCGTCCCTGGTGAGCCAATTATCGGCGTTGTGACTCGCAATAGTCGTGGCATTTCGATTCACCGTCAGGGCTGCCCCAATCTCGACACGATTCCCGGAAATCGCCTCGTTCCGGTGAGTTGGAATCAGGCTGAGCCGCCCACCGGACGCCCGCAGGTGTATCCCGTAGAAATTCAAATTGAGGTCATCGATCGGGTTGGCGTTCTCAAAGATTTGCTCTCTCGCCTTACCGACAACAACATCAACGTCCGCAATGCCCAAGTGAAGACTTTCTCTGACCAAACGGCAATGATTGAATTGGGTATTGATATTTGCGATCACGCTCAGCTAGAGCGCACCTTCGCCCAGATTAGGAAAATGACTGATGTTTTGAATCTGCGCCGCGTCAGCCAGGTTGAGAAAGGGTAGTGGACTGCATTATTACAGCGATTTTCAGGTGAATAAACCGGTGAATAAGCCACAGTCGTGGGTAGATGGGTGCATGGGTGCATGGGTAGGCGCGGGGCTTAAGCAAGGGAGAAGGACTGTAAGTTGCTGATTCACGAGTTCCCTTGACCATAAGTGGAGCGAGGCACGTTTTTCTAAACGCTCCTGATTTGGGGTGCGATCGCGGAATAGAGAAGACAACTGTTGTATCAAATTTTACTAAGGGTTATACCAAAGCGGCGACCACTGCAAGGGAAGTTGCTTCGCAAACCACTTTCGGCTCTGGTTTAAGGGCTGTCAGAACAAGGACTGTCAGAACTTTGCTCTGTATTTTCACTAATCAGAAAAATGTCTGTAAAGTTCTAATTAAGTAGATTCCGCAAAATATGTTTAAGCGATGTGAAGTGACATGAATTACACTCAGACCCTCAGTAGTTTCGTTAGGATTAGCTCCAACCGCGCTGCTGTCCCCCGGTATGTCTTGCCCCGTAGAGTTACGGCTTAATTGCCTGACTGTGTAAAGACTTCTTATACCAATTTAAATGGCGATTTTCACAGTTAACTCCACCCTGCATTTAGTATGTCATCACCTGACCAAGAGTGAGATTGGGAAGGGTCGGATGTATCACATTCATCAATTAAATGGGTCTTTCATCCATCTTCAACCGATACGATCGCGCCCGTATTTAGCGATCAGGAGTGCTAATTAGGTGAGTACTTGGACACCCTACCCCACTGGGGACATCACGCAAGCAGAACAGCGACTGTATGAGCACCTGCTGAATGTGGTGCAAACTGAACCGCCTCGGCAACTCGTCGAGCGCTTTCGGCTGCTCTTCATCGAAGGCGTCGGTTACCCGGATGGCGCGATCGCGCGATCGCTAGACCACATCGTTAACACCACCACGGCTGACCAAGAATTTCGGTTTATCTTAAATCGCTGCTGTCACATTTTGATCAACCGTTGGCAAACTCGCCCGCAGTTGTATCCCGCGATCGCAGCATTGATCGACTCGCTGACCTCAGCACCCACCCGCCCGATCACAGACTACACGCGATCGCGATCAATTCGACGCTTGCGCGAACTCGTCAAACAGTTTGTTTATACCGAGCAATTCCTGACGCTGCGGCGGCTAGGGCAAGTGGTGAGCCAATCGTGCGATCATAGCCCGGCTCAGCCCCTCGTCACGCTGATTCGCCGCTACCCTTACCTCTACGAACATTGCCTGGTTGCAGAAGGGACGCCCAGCGCGCATCAGGCATCGATTCGCCACCTACAAACTCAGGTACAGCGCCAGTTTGAGCTTGACCTGTCAAAATATGTCACTCACCAAGCGCGGCGGAACCCCACCCCAACGGGACTGATTCAAAATCCCACCTTGCTTAGCGATCGCGACTTGGGGTTGGCGCTTCAACAATTTGTCGGCAATGTCGAAGGATCTGCAACCTGCCGAGATGTTGCACAACGGTTCATCTCCCACAGCAACCAGATTCGCTGCTATGGAGAATTTAAAAGCGAACTGTATCAATACATTACAGCATCGGTCGATTCAGAGTATGGAAAGCGCCAGTTCAACAGCCAGCTATCTCAATATCTAAAACACACGCTGTCCGATGTTGATTCTCTACCGTTGACCGATTTTCTGGTCGTGAGAACCTGTAGTCAACTCCTCAATTTTCTGGTGGTAGATAGCCCAAAACGTCCGCAACATTTTGTTTTTGTCGATTTGCTCTCTAATTTAGGGGCAACGTCTACAACCCGACTTTTACTCAAGATTGTGCTGTTGTGCAGTCGGGTCAAGCCCTATCTAGAAAAACGATTTTCTATTTTATTCAATCATTACGAATCCCATAGCCGCGAACAAGTTCAATGGCTGATCGTGGCGATGGAAAATCTTCATCTGGCGCTCAGCACAAATTTCAGCACTGTCAACCTGTGTTTCGTGAATCAACTCGTTCGCTAGCCCAGCTAAGCGGAGTACCGCCACTTTGCTCATTCGCGACATAAGACCCAACAGAAACCAAAAATGATCAGCAAACAGCAGGAATTTTCGTTCTGGTTAGGCATGATTTTGCCAAAAAGGTTTGGCTGCCCATGGGGGATGAATTTAAGCGCAAACTTGGGGGCGTCTTGCTCTATTTTTGGTGCTCGTTTAGCCTAGTTGCCCCACCCTAACTCAGCAAGTTGGGATTACGCATGACTCTCGGTACAACACTTTCAGTGTTTTATGCTAATCTGCGAAAGGTAGGTTATAAATGCTGGGATATCTATGCACATTTTTAGGAGGCACCCACGAGCCGTTGACGTTCAGCAATTGGATTGAGTCTCCTAACAGACCTCTGTTCAAGGCGTCGAATACGTTAATTTTCTCACCTATCTTTTTGTATTTCACAGGAGACTCTGAGGATGACCCAAGTGGTTTTAGGCGAAAACGAAGGAATTGATTCTGCATTGCGTCGATTTAAGCGTCAGGTGTCTAAGGCAGGCATTTTGGCAGACTTGCGATCGCATCGTCATTTTGAAACGCCGCTCGAAAAACGGAAGCGCAAAGAGACACTGGCTCGCCGCAATCGCCGCTACCGTTAAAACGTTGGGTTGAAGTCGATTCTTTAGGCAAGGATCGATTCTTTTTTAGGAAAAATCATGGTCAACGGTTGAGACTGGCATTGTTAGGATTGAGAAGAAGTAGCTATCTTGGGTAAATCTGTTTCTCCTCATCGCTCATGTCTGATCCGCTTGCTGATTCCCCGAAAACGTTTGATCAAGAACTTGAAGACGCCATTCTTGGGTTTGACGAAATTCAGGCAGAGCTAAACTATCGCCAAGCCCAAACCACGCTCCGCACCTTGGTTGAGAATCTTGATCTCACCCCTCAAGAGCGCACGGGGCTTGACGCTGATATTCATGGGCTAGAGACGATGCTGGGAAAGCTCGATCGGCTTGTGGTTCATATTGCCGCGTTTGGTATGGTAGGGCGGGGTAAATCGTCGGTGCTAAATGCGCTGCTGGGACAACCTATTTTTGAGACCGGGCCGATTCACGGAGTTACTCAAGTTCGGCAAACGGCAAACTGGAGCATTTCGCGAGAGCCAGTGGGCAATAGCGATCGCGCCATCGAACGGGTAACACTCCCCGGCATGTCTCAATCGCAAATCGAACTGATCGATACTCCGGGCATTGATGAGGTAGATGGAGAAGCACGAGAAGCCCTAGCGAGGCAGGTGGCTCAACAAGCCGATTTGCTGCTGTTTGTGATTTCTGGCGATATGACAAAAGTAGAATACCAAGCCCTTTCAGACCTGCGAAATGTGGGGAAGCCGATCATTTTAGTATTTAACAAAATTGATCAATATCCAGACACAGACCGCTTGAGTATTTATCACAAAATTCGCGATGAGCGCGTCAAAAATTTATTGTCACCTGATGAAATTGTGATGGTTGCAGCCTCTCCAATTGTGGGGAGAGCCATCAAGCGTGCCGATGGGCGCACCACCGTGCAACGGACTCAAGGGGAACCGCAGATCGGAGAACTGAAACTCAAAATTTTAGAGGTGTTGCATCGAGAAGGAAAATCGCTGGTGGCGCTCAACACGATGCTCTATGCCGATAATATCAACGATCGCGTAGTTCACCGCAAGATGACCATTCGCGAGCAAAACGCTAACCAGGTGATTTGGAATGCCGTGATCACAAAAGCAGTGGCAACGGCGGTCAATCCGATCACCGTGTTAGATATTCTCAGCAGTGCAGCGATCGATGTGGCAATGATTTTGGCACTCTCGAAGTTATACGGAATTGGGATGACGCAACAAGGCGCGATCGCACTATTGCAAAGGATCGCGATCGCCATGGGAGGCATCACCGCCAGCGAACTTTTAGCCAATCTTGGACTCAGTTCTCTCAAAGGATTGCTTGGTTTATCTGCTCCGGCTACGGGGGGTTTATCGCTCGGTGCTTATGTGTCGGTTGCGCTGACACAAGCCGGGGTTGCAGGGGTGTCATCCTACGGGATCGGGCAAGTCACTAAAGCGTACCTTGCCAATGGTGCATCTTGGGGCCCTGAAGGTCCAAAAGCCGTTGTGACCGCTATTCTGGCTTCTTTAGATGAAGAATCGATCTTGAGTCGAATTAAGGATGAGCTACGGGCTAAATTAGATTTACACAATCGAAAAGGACAAGCAATACATAAAAATTCTGCACCTGAATGATAGTGATAGTGGCAATGAAATTTCAAAATAAAATCAACATCGGACATAGGAAAAATAAAACGGAAAAATAAAACGTTTCATCAAACATTTTTAATAACTGCTAGCGCTATTTATTCAAACAACCCTACACAGATAACCTGACTCAGATAGATGTTTCAATGCGATCGCACATTTCTTCTGCCAGAGAGACGCCAGAACCCAGAATATATTTTAGTTTGAACACTATTTGAACAGTAAATGTGGACTGGCTCCATGAAAATGTCTCCTCAACATCGGTTAGAATACCTGCAACGCATGATCGTCACGGCAGCACAAATGCGATCGATCGAACAGCGCATTTTTGATGCCGGAATGCCAATCGCGGCGGTGATGGAGAAAGTGTCAGGACGCCTTGCGCTAAGAATTCAGGCGCTCTATCCCCAACCCTCAACCCACCGGATCGGGGTGCTGGTCGGACCTGGGCACAACGGCGGAGATGCCCTAGTCGTAGCTCGCGAACTCTATTTTCAGGGATACGAAATTATGCTCTGTTGCCCAGTCTCGCGACTCAAAGACCTGACGGCAACCCACTTACACTACCTTGAAAATTTGGGCATTGCTTGCTATCAGTCGGTAGACCCTTTGGCAGAGTGTGATCTGCTGCTGGATGGACTTTTCGGCTTTGGCTTAGATCGGGTGCTCACTAAACCCATTTCCACGATCGTCGATGTGGTAAACGAGTGGGATATTCCTCGCTTGAGTATTGATCTTCCTTCTGGCTTGCACACTGACACGGGGCAAGTGTTGGGAACGGCAATTTGCGCGACGCATACCCTATGTTTAGGATTGTGGAAACTTGGGTTGCTGCAAGACGACGCCCTACACTATGTTGGACAAGCAGAATTGATCGATTTTGATATCCCGCTTGCAGATATTGCTGCGGTGCTAGGCGAGATGCCCTCTGTACAGCGTGTGACACCTCAATGCGCGATCGCAGCGCTGCCTCTGGTTCGCCCCGCTTCCACTCATAAATATAAAATGGGTCATGTGTTGCTGATTTGTGGGTCTCGGCGCTATGCGGGTGGGGCGCTATTAACGGGGTTAGGAGCGCGAGCCAGTGGCGTTGGAATGCTGTCGATCGCGGTTCCTCAATCGCTCAAGTCTGCCCTTTCGGTGCAACTGCCAGAAGCACTGATTGTGGGCTGCCCCGAAACCGAAGACGGCGCGATCGCAGAGCTTCCTGCTTCGGTAACGCTGTCGTCGTTTAATGCGATCGCGTGCGGTCCGGGTCTTACCACTGATGCAACGGCGGTCGTTGAGCAAGTATTAACCAGCGAGTGCCCTCTTGTGTTAGATGCAGATGGCTTAAATATTGTGGCGCATCACGGCACGATTCCTACGCTGCACAAGCGCCAGGCTCCAACTGTTTTGACTCCTCATTTGGGCGAATTCAAGCGGCTCTTTCCAGAAATAGCGGACGGAATGGATTGCCGAGTCACGGCTGTTCAGAGGGCTGCAAAACACAGCACTGCGATCGTACTTTTGAAAGGGGCGCGAGTTGTAATTTCTGATCCCCACGGCAGCGTCCGGGTTAACCCAACCAGTACACCAGCGCTAGCACGGGGTGGAAGTGGCGATGTCCTAACCGGATTGCTAGGCGGTTTGGTGGCTCAAAAATTTGCTGCCCCCAGTTCTACAACCCTGCTGGATGTCGTGCAAGCTGGGACATGGTGGCACGCACAGGCAGGATGCTTAGCCGCTCGAAAGCGCACAGAGCTTGGAGTTGACGCCCATACGCTAACCAATTTCTTGATTCCTGCCCTGGCTCGGCAGACCCAAATTGGCACAGAATAAAACGTTTTACAATTTGCCTTTTACTTTCATTTCTTTGTTGTGCTAATATCAATAACTGTGGAGAGCAAGGGTCGATGCCCGAGTGGTTAATGGGGGCGGACTGTAAATCCGCTGGCTACGCCTACGCTGGTTCAAATCCAGCTCGGCCCATCCACAACAAATCAAGATAGGTAAAAGCACACATTTTTCTTCTACCTACCTTAGCTTTTATCGCCCGTGTGGCTCAGTGGTAGAGCACACCCTTGGTAAGGGTGAGGTCGCGAGTTCGATCCTCGCCACGGGCTTTTTTAGATGTACTTGTAAAGCAACGCTTTGGTTGATTCTGTGCAACCTCAGTCATGCGTTGGTTGACTTGTGGCTACAAACCAGGTTCTTGCTGTTTAAGCTGGGTTAGCGTTGCTCGTGTCGCTGCGATCGCGAATGCATGCTTACTAAAACACGCCTGCAAAAAAGATTGTTCGCAAGTTCTTGGGCGCACGTGCTGATCAGATCAAGCGATCGTGGGTTGCCATCCGCTCAACCGTCGATTTGCCATCATCACCAATCTGTTTAACTGCGCCTATCTGCTCCCGTTTGCTCTTTGTTTCAATGCGAAATGCGATTTAAAGTTCGAGTATTCAAAGTTCATGCTTCACTGCTGAACCAACACCTGTTTTAGATACAAGCAAAGATTTACTAAAGGAGGATAGCATTGTGCCAAACAAGAAGGTTACGGCGACTCTGATAACGCTTGCTAGTCTTGTTGCTGCGCCGACGGTGAGCCTAGCATCCGCATCCGGCTACCAGTATTGGGGAGGCTTCACCGCTAACATTGGTGGACAATCAGTGGGAATACCGGCGGGTCAGCTTCATCATGCAATTAACGGCAAAGGAACCCGGATTAATTGGCAAGGTGCAAATTTCGGATCTGCGGCGAATATCTGCGATTCGTCGATGAGGTTCACCTATGGATACGGTAAGCGTCGTATCAATGGCAATATCCATCGGGGATGCAGTCGTGTAGGTCAATGGAAATACAAAATTAATGCAAACGTTCCGAAAGGGGATGCTTGCGCCGAGCTTTGGGCTAAGAGGTGGCGGGTGCTGGTTGCCAAACAGTGCCACTATGTTCACTAAGTGTGAGCTTTCTGAAAGAACTGCTTTCGAGGGTTAGTTTTCCTACTATTTGGCTCTGATATTTTAATTGATCAGTGCTATCAGAAAGGATTGTCCCTCGAAAGCTAGTCCTCGAACGCCAGTCAAGGTGAGTCGCTAGGCTCTGATGCAACCTGCTATTCGTTAGATGATATTTGAGGGCACAAGAAATCGCTTAAACCTTTGCATCAACTTACTCATGTGGACGCGATCGCCCAGAGAGGTTGTCCTTCATCACCTGCGATCGCAACCTTTCAACCATTGCCCCCATTTAATAACCGGAACGAAAGGTTAAAAACACACAAACAAAAGTTTAGTGAAGTGTCATGAAATTTTTGACAAAGACCGCTACCGTTTTGAATTCTGTTGCGATCCTTCGGAGCTTGGCAGTGCCAATCGCGCTAGGGGTCACTGATATCGCTTTTGCACTTGATCCAGTAACAATCTATCAACGGTCTAGCCCTGCGGTTTGAACCGCTTCAATTGCTACATTTTCGCTTACTAGAAAAACAATCAAATGGGGTTTACGACAATGGTGAACAAGTCGAAGAAGATTGTAAAACTGCTTGCTGGTGCAACGATCGCTGTCGGACTAGCACTTGGCTTCGTGACTGTTCCAACTGCAAAGTCCGAAGCGTCAGCGTGCGGGTTTTATGTTGGGCGAGGAGTCTGGTCAGGCTGGTCGTTCTATAGGCACTGCACTGGTCCTGTATATACGATCGTTGAGGTTCAGCTTGTCACTTGGAGAGGGCGCGGTCGGGTCATCTGCGTCAAACCTGGCACGATTGGACTCGGTCCATATAGTCATATTAGGAACGCGTACTACACTGGTAGACTCTGCCGTCGTTAGGTTCATACACGGATAGGCTCTGCTGACATCCCACCTAGAAACCAGTGGCAGTGCATCCTACAAATTACGATCGCTACCAAGCCGAAGTAGATTTTCGCTCAAGAGCGCTTCTAACATTGAGCGTGGTCATGGGGTCGCTGGACATCGTTTCCCTGACTTGCTTTTCACCAACCGAAGACAATCAAAAGTACTTGAGAAATTCAATAATTGTGCCTTGCGCTAAGTGAACTGCCATGAAACTTCTTGCAAAGACTGTTACCGTTTTGAATTCTGCTGCGATCCTTCGGAGCTTGGCAGCGCTAATCGCGCTAGGTGCCACCCATGGTGCTTTTGCCCTTGATCCAGTAACAATCTATCAACGGTCTAGCCCTGCGGTTGCTGTGATAGAAGCACCAAACGGCAAGTCATTCAATCGCGGAAGCGGGTTCATTTTGAGTTCCAAAGGTTTTATTCTGACCAATCAGCATATTGTTGGAAATAACCGACAAGTTCGGATTAAGTTAGCAGACGGTTCAGTTTATCAGGGCACTGTCGTATCTCGCAATCCTAATGTTGATTTAGCAATGATTCAGATCCAGCCTCAGAAACCGCTTCCAAGCCTGAGAATTCAAGCTGTGCCACCTCAAATTGGGCAGAAAGTTTATGCGATCGGAAATCCCAGTTCTAAGGCAACTGGAATGCTAGATAGAAGCCTTAGTGATGGAATCGTGAGCCGGATCGATGAAAGTGGTCTGATTCAATTTACAGCATCGGTTACCTTTGGAAGTTCTGGCGGTCCCTTACTCAATGAGGATGGCTATGTTGTCGGTATTGTGAGATCAGGTGCTCCTGGAACAAATTTCAATTTTGCAGTTCCAGTAGGCGCAGTAAATCTTCTCCCTGGGCGGCGAAGCACAGCCGGAGTACAAGTCCAACAAATTAACCACTACATCACAGTAGGGCTGCTTCAATTTAGACAAAACAATTTTCAGAAAGCATTACAGGTATTTAGCGCAGGAATTCAACAGTATCCAAGCGATCCCACATTGTACTCAAACCGAGGAATCACAAGACGCTTTCTGCGAGACCATCAAGGTGCCCTAAAGGACTTTACCCGCTCCATTCAGCTTAGACCCAGTTCTATGGCTTATTTCAACCAAGCTGTACTCTATGAATCAGACCTGAAACAACCTCAACAGGCAATCAAAGATTACAGCGAAGCCATTAGAATTAATCAGAAATGGGGCAGCCCTATTACCTTGGGAGATGCATTTTACCGCCGAGGTCGGCTTCAATCTCAGCAAGGCAATAAAAAAGCTGCGATCGCTGACTTTAAACAGGCAGCAAAAGTTTATTCCCAATTCGCCAATCGAGATCGATATCGGGCTGCGATGGATCAAATTACCTTAATCACCACTCAGCCTTAAAAAGCAAATTCCTAGGGCTGAAATGCGCCTGAGAACTCAAAATCTATAAAAAATGAAAGGTAGACGTGGAGGGAACTTAGACCCTGATGAGGAATTTCATTCCCTTCACTCCTTGTTAACTCGTGCCATTAAACGGCGGCAAAGAACTCTTTCGACTTCACCGGGTCAGGGTTCATCGTCTTTTCACCGGGTTGCCATCCTGCGGGGCACACTTCGTCAGGGTGGGTTTGAACATGCTGAATCGCTTGCAGAGTGCGAAGGGTTTCATCGACACTCCGACCAAACGAAAGGTTATTGATCGTTGAATGTTGAATGACACCATCTTTATCGATGATGAACAAACCCCGTAATGCGACTCCAGCATCCGGATCAAGCACATTGTAAGCGGTGCTAATTTCTTTCTTGATATCAGACACAAGCGGATAGTTGAGATCACCTACGCCGCCTGTTGTGCGATCGCTCTGAATCCAAGCAAGATGCGAGAACTCGCTATCAATCGAAGCGCCCAACACTTCGGTATTGAGGGTCTTAAATTCATCGTAGCGATCGCTAAAAGCGATGATTTCAGTTGGGCAAACGAAGGTAAAATCCAACGGATAGAAGAATAGAACCACGTACTTGCCGCGATAGTCAGATAACTTGATCGTTTTAAATTCCTGGTCAACCACGGCGGTTGCAGTAAAGTCGGGGGCAGCCTGACCGACGCGCAAGCATCCTTCTTGGGTCATGGGAAAAGGTTCTCCTTAACAGTGTATCTAGTCACGTAGATCTACAGGTACGATCGCACCACAGCAGCCAAACCTGCCGCTAAGTTTATCGCAGATCTGTAGTTAACGAACTGTTACAACTATATCATAGTCATAACGATTTTGACATGAGAAAACGCAGCCTGGGAATGAAGAAACCGTGAGGATAGAGACGCAGTGGCAAAAACAAGGTATAGCTGATAATAGAACGGTTTCGGAAGCATCTACCCTTGTCCCCTTCAGTTAATCCCCCTTTTTCTTCACTGTCAGATTCTTCGCTGTCAGATCCTCGCGAATGGCGCTTAACCAACGGACGCTATGCGCTAATTTCTCTGCCTAGCGTTGCTCTTACCCCTCACCGGTTTTCGCTTGCCCGTCGCATTCTGACGATGTTAAGCGATTACTGCTATCAGGGGTTGATTCCCACTGGGTTTGCAGAGCACGATGGCAAACCGATGTACGACAGCATCGACACATCACTGTGGTGGATTGAAACCCTGGGGCTGTATCTTGAAGCCAGCCAAGACTGGAGCTTTCTCCAGGAACAGTATGCGGTGGTCAACCAGATTTATAAAGCCTTTACTGCCGGAACGCTCCATAGCATTCACGTAGATGCCTCTGATGGGTTGCTGACTTGGAGCGATCGCACCATGGCACTAACCTGGATGGATGCGACGGTAGATGGCACTCCGGTGACGCCGCGATGCGGTAAACCGATTGAAGTGAATGCGTTGTGGTATTCCTCCTTGTGTTGGGCGAGCGAGTGGGCAGAACGACTGAGCCAGCAAGCGCCCGATCCTCGCGTGCTGAGCAATCAAGCCCGTCGCTATGGTCAGCAAGCAGAGCAGGTGAAGCAGTCCCTTCAACGATTTTGGAATGGAGACGCTTCCTATTTATTTGATGCGATCTCACCTGATGACCGCTGTGATCCGGCAATTCGCCCGAATGCAGTATTGGCGCTGGCTCTACAGCACTGTGCCTTTGCCCCAGAGCAAGCACGCCGAGTCTTGCAGATTGCCCGCGATCGCTTGTTAACCCCGTATGGGTTGCGATCGCTAGATCCCGCTCATCCAACCTACATTGGTCACTACGATGGCATGCCTCAGTCTGCCCATCAGGGCACCGTTTGGAGTTGGCTGTTAGATTCCTTTTTACGGGCGTGGTATCGCTCCTGCTCTGATCTGCCGTTGGGCTTTGATTTGCAACCCTTAGCCACTCACGTTGAGAACAAGGTCTGCCTTCACACCATTTCAGAAGCGTTTGATGGTGAGCCTCCCCATACGCCCAGAGGGGCAACAGCAACGGGCGGCGCGATCGCAGAGCTACTAAGAGCAGATGGACGTATCAAAGGAATTACGATCGTAGGCTAGCAGGCTCCTGCTTTAACAGCGTAGGGCTTGAATTTCTGTAATCATCAGTGCGGTTTTTTGGTAAAGGTTTTTACGATCGCTGTGATAAGCAAACAGTAAGTTTTTCTGATTCTTCAAGTTGATGATCAAAACATCACCTATTACGTTTTAGAAAGCATTGTAAAATCTGCGATCGCGAGTGCAACTTTAGAGCTTAGCAATGGGCAGTTTTCTTCGATATTAGGCTGAAGCTAAAGCCGCGCAAAAGCCTCTCTGTACGGTAAACCCAACCCGTTAAACGGTAAACCCACCTCCGTTAAATTTTGCTGCCATCGGGAACCCCAACATCAAGATTACGGTTTGCCTCAATGCCGCGATCGCGCGCTCCCCTTACAGTAGATACATACAGACAAGCGCAGTTGATTTACACCTCTTTCTTTCTTAAACAACTCGTTGTCTTTACTACTCTCTTTAATGAATCTAAAAGGTGATTGTAATGATGACTCTTCGTTGGCAACCTTGGCAAGAAATGGAAACTCTTCGTCGTCAGTTTGCGCCCTTTGGTGAAGCAGTACGCATGTTTGAAGACATGATCCCAGCGCGCGAAGCCTTGCTTAACTCTGATGAGCAACCCTGGATACCCGCGATCGAACTCACCAGCACAGACACCGAGTTGACCCTTCGCGCTCAGCTTCCCGGAATCGACGCTGAACATCTCGATATCCAAGTCGGTCGCAAGGCAGTCTCCATTTCTGGTGAGCACACGTTTGAGAACAAAACCGACGAAAATGGCTACTTCCACTCTGAGTTCCGCTACGGCAGTTTCAATCGCGTGATTGCGCTTCCTGTCCCGGTACAAAACGATCAGGTCAAAGCCGAGTTCAAAGATGGCATTTTGACCCTGACGCTGCCGCGAGTCGAAGCTCTCAAGCCTTCGGTTGTAAAAGTGACCTTGGCAGGAACCACTACTTCTGAAGCCATTGCTCCGGCTGAGCAACCTTCAGAGAACGGCTCTGCCGAAGCGATCGACGCAGAGCACAATCAGGTCGAAGCCGCCAATAGCAGTAACGATGCTTGGCAAAGCTAAGCCGGATCGGCAGTAGGGAAGCGTTGGAGTTAGAAGATAGATAGGGAGGCTGTTTTCAGCTATTTCTTCACCCCGCTCCCTACTCCACCCCACCAAAAAAGGTTCGGTAAATACCCCTTCATGGAAGTGCCGAACCTGAACAGTATATAGAGAGGGGGATTTGTGTTGCTTTCGGCAATTAGGTTTTACTCTCTCGCAAACCCGTTGGAGTCCGCGCCGCCCTCCTGCCTGTTCTGGCACGACTCGCCAATCCCCAAATATTAAACACGCTGAATTTGATGGAGCCAAAGCACTCATATGGCAAAGGTTGTTGGAATTGATTTAGGTACGACAAACTCTTGTGTTGCAGTTATGGAGGGTGGCAAGCCCACTGTTATTGCCAACGCAGAAGGGTTCCGTACAACACCCTCGGTTGTGGCATTTGCGAAAAACGGCGATCGCTTGGTCGGTCAGATTGCAAAGCGCCAAGCCGTTATGAACCCGGAAAACACGTTCTATTCGGTCAAACGCTTTATCGGTCGCCGGTTTGACGAAGTAACCCACGAAGCGACTGAAGTCTCTTATAAAGTTCTCAATGCAGGGGGCAACGTTAAGCTTGACTGCCCAGCCGCAGGCAAGCAGTTTGCACCCGAAGAAATTTCTGCACAAGTGCTGCGTAAGCTGATCGAAGATGCCAGCAAGTACTTGGGCGAAACCGTGACCCAAGCCGTGATCACAGTTCCTGCTTACTTTAACGACTCTCAGCGCCAAGCTACCAAAGATGCTGGCAAGATTGCTGGGGTTGAGGTTTTGCGGATTATCAACGAGCCAACGGCAGCCGCCTTAGCCTACGGTCTCGATAAGAAAAGCAATGAAACAATCCTCGTCTTTGACTTGGGGGGCGGCACGTTTGACGTGTCGATCCTAGAAGTAGGCGATGGTGTGTTTGAGGTGCTGGCAACCTCTGGTGACACTCACTTAGGCGGTGACGACTTTGATAAAAAGATCGTAGACTACCTTGCGGCTGAGTTCCAGAAGGCAGAAGGCATCGATTTGCGCAAAGACAAGCAAGCGCTGCAACGTTTGACCGAGGCGGCTGAGAAGGCAAAAATGGAGCTTTCTAGCGTGACTCAAGCTGAAATCAACTTGCCATTTATCACTGCTACGCAAGACGGCCCAAAGCACCTCGACACTACGTTGACCCGTGGCAAGTTTGAAGAGTTGTGCGCCGATCTAATCGATCGCTGCCGGGTGCCAGTCGAAGCGGCGCTCCGCGATTCTAAGCTCGACAAAAGTAAGGTCGATGAAGTGGTGCTCGTTGGGGGTTCCACTCGGATTCCGGCGGTGCAAGATGTGGTGAAGCGGGTGCTTGGCAAAGCCCCAAATCAGACCGTGAACCCGGATGAAGTGGTAGCGATCGGGGCAGCCATTCAAGCGGGTGTGTTGGCTGGAGAAGTAAAGGATATTCTTTTACTTGATGTGTCTCCGCTCTCGCTGGGGGTGGAAACCTTGGGTGGCGTGATGACCAAAATTATTCCTCGCAACACCACGATTCCGACCAAGAAGTCTGAAGTGTTTTCTACCGCTGTGGATGGACAGAGCAATGTAGAAATCCATGTGCTGCAAGGTGAGCGCGAAATGTCGAACGACAACAAGAGCCTCGGAACGTTCCGTCTAGACGGTATTCCTCCGGCTCCTCGTGGGGTTCCGCAAATCGAAGTGGTGTTTGACATTGATGCAAACGGCATCTTGACTGTCTCTGCAAAAGACAAAGGCACGGGTAAAGAGCAGTCGATCAGCATCACGGGCGCGTCTACGTTGCCTAAAGATGACGTCGAGCGGATGGTGCGCGATGCAGAACAAAATGCCTCGACCGATAAAGAGCGGCGTGAGCGCATCGACCTTAAGAACCAAGCCGACTCGCTGGCTTACCAAGCTGAGAAGCAAATGAGCGAACTGGGCGATAAGGTGCCGGTAGACGACAAGACCAAGGTAGATGGATTGGTGAAGGATCTTAGAGAAGCGATCGCATCAGAAGACTTCGATCGCATCAAGACGATGACCACCGATCTACAACAAGCGCTCTATGGCATCACGACTAATCTGTATCAGCAATCGGGCGGCGAAGCTCCGGGATCTGATGCAGGCGCGGCTCCGGGCGGAGATTCGCCTCCGAGCGGAGATGATGTGATTGACGCTGACTTTACCGAGTCGAAGTAGCGTTAACCAATCGTCAGTCCTAGCACTTGAGGTCTAACTGTTAAAAAGCGGGTGGTTTCTGAAAGGAGGTCACCCGCTTTTTTTTAGGTGGTTACTTACAGGTGTTGACAGACTTGATACCAAATTAATCTGTAAACGCTATAGACCTGCGACCTCCCCCAACTCCTCCTTTGGTCAGGAGAGGAGCCGGAAAGTCTCTCCTGACCCAGGGGGGATGCCGTAGGCAGGGGAACCGAGAGATCTGTCGCCGTGAAAAATTAATTAGGTATGACGCCTCGCGATCGCGCCTCATTAATCATTCACCTGTTAGATTAAACGTATCATCTGAAAATCGCTGTAATATTCCTACTTTCCGCCAAGCAAGCGATCGTACTCTTTCTTGAGGCAGCCAAAGCATTCACAGGCGGTTGATTCTAGCCCCTGTTGATCGAGAATTTGAATGTGTCCCCGCCGATAGGAAATCAAGCCTTTCTCTTTGAACTTTTGAGCCGCTTGAGTCACCCCTGCTCGCCGCACCCCCAGCATGTGGGAGATAAACTCTTGTGTGATCTTGATATCGTCTGACTCAATCCGGTCTTGCAGTTCTAACAGCCAGCGCGCAAACCGTTGCTCTAGCGTATGGAGGCTGTTGCAGGCAGATGTTTGAGAAATCTGGGCGATCAGGGCTTGAGTGTAATCTAGCAAGAGATCTCGCAGTTCTTGGCTGTGGTTAAACTCATGACGAAGGATTTCAGCCTTGATTTGGAACGCGTCGCCCTCTTTTTGAACCAGATCTGTCGTTTGAGCAACGGTTGGTCTGCTGCTGATCACAGCTTGGATGCCCAACGCTTCAAACTTTCCCAGCAGTGCAACTTCGGTCGTTGCGCCATTGTTCATCGTCATTGTGACGGATAGCAAACAATCAATCGGGAAATAGACATATTGAATAGCTTGACCCGGATGATGAAGGATAGTGTCTCGTGTTAGGGAAACTCGTTCTAGATCGGGGTTAAGGTGTTCGTATATCTCCTTTGGTAGCAACCCAAGGAGACGGTTTTCATCGGTCACAAGCGTTCCCTTAAAACGAGGATCTACTGAGCGTATCTCAAAGCGGAAATTAGATCCTCTGTAAGAAAATCGGTCTCGTAGGTATATGGCTCTCGATGGGCTAGATCTGCCACAATTTCCAGGAGGTCATCAAGATTGCAGGGTTTTGAAACATATCGGGAGAACCCAGCCGCGATCGCGCTGCTGCGATCGCAATCTCTGGCAAAGGAAGTCAGGGCTATGGCAGGCAACCGAATATGGCGCGCGTGCTCAATCTTTTTCACCGTGTCCATCAGGGAATAAACCCCTTGATCAGGCAAGTAAAGTTCGCTGATCACCATGTAGGGCTGAGTATGGCTTAGAAGGTCTATGGCTTGTTGCGCGGTTTCCACCTCAAAGGTCTCAACACCATACAGAGCAAACAAAGTAGACAACAACCGTCTGGAGTCGGCGTGGGGATCAACGACTAGCACTTGCAGCCCATCGAGCAGCAAAGAAAAATTATCCATTGCAATTTTATGCTAAAGGTTCCTAATAGCTAGGTTGGGGCATTGCCGCCTAGCAGCCTCTCATAGTCTCGGAATGTTTTATAAGAAATCGATAATGGAACAGATCTCCGTCTGACCCAAGAATAGTTTGGTCTTTATGCAGCCGTCAGTACAAGACCGTACTCAGGTACTTTTTATCTTCATAAACTTAATTAAAAGTTATAAAATTTTCGAGGAAAAGATTCGTAACTTGGGCGCATAGTTTGTTTGAGGATGACAAAGCAAATTTATTGCAAATTTATTTAATTGAGTTCATCGACTTAAGGTATAGCTCAAGGCTCTCTCGTTCGTTTTTACTCCATTTCACGAGGGCTGTCTTCTCAATTGCATAAGACCTATTAATCTATCTATAAATGTATAAGCAACTGCAATAAATATTGAGTAAGTGGGGAGCAATATGCAATTAGAGAATCGAGCGGAAATCTCGCTTTTAGAGCGCGCTATCAACGCTAGCCAAACCTACTTATTATCAATTCAGAAACCGGAAGGGCATTGGTGGGCAGAACTCGAATCAAACGTAACGATGACAGCAGAAGCAGTTTTGCTGCATAAGATTTGGGGCACCGATCAGTCTCGCCCCCTCGATAAAGCAGAGAAATACCTGCGATCGCAGCAGCGTGATCATGGCGGTTGGGAACTTTGGTATGGGGATGGTGGCGATCTCAACGTCACCGTAGAAACCTACATGGCGCTGCGGTTGCTAGGCGTTCCTGCCCACGATCCGGCACTGCTGCGGGCAAAAGAGGTCATTCTATCGCGTGGTGGCATCACCCAAACGCGAATCTTCACCAAGTTTCACCTAGCCCTAATTGGCTGCTACGACTGGCGCGGGCTACCGTCGATTCCACCCTGGCTTATGCTGCTGCCGTCGCTGAAGGTCGAACTGCCCAATCCGTTTGGCTCAGAGCCATTTTTCTCAGGGCATAGCTTCAGCATTTATGAAATGTCAAGTTGGGCACGGGGGAGTACGGTTCCGCTGCTGGTGGTGTTCGATCGCAAGCCTGTGTTTATCACCAGCCCAACCATCACCTTAGATGAACTTTATGTCGAAGGCATTGCCCACGCAAACTACGAACTGCCGAGCAATTCTGACTGGTCAGATGTGTTTCTCAGTTTAGACAAGGCATTTAAGGTTGCAGAAGACTGGAATTTAGTTCCGTTTCGGGAAGCGGGGCTAAACGCGGCGGAACAGTGGATTTTAGAGCGGCAAGAACCCACAGGCGACTGGGGCGGCATTATCCCGGCAATGCTGAACTCGATGCTGGCATTGCGCTGCTTGGGCTACGATGCTGCTGACCCAATCGTGGAACGAGGACTCCACGCGATCGACAACTTTGCCCTCGAAACAGACGACACCTACCGCATGCAAGCCTGTGTTTCTCCGGTGTGGGATACGGCGTTGGTGATGCGATCGCTCGTCGAGTCGGGCATGGCTGCCGACCATCCCGCCCTGACCAAAGCCGGACAGTGGCTTCTAGATCGGCAAATTCTCGACTATGGCGATTGGGCAGTAAAAAACACCGTCGGCAAGCCAGGAGGCTGGGCATTTGAATTTGACAATCGATTTTATCCCGACGTGGATGATACGGCGGTGGTGGTGATGGCACTCGCTAACCTCGCCATGCCCAACCCCCGATCGACCGAACAAGCCATCAAACGTGCCGTAGAGTGGATCAGCACCATGCAGTGCAAACCGGGAGGCTGGGCAGCGTTTGATCTCGATAACGATCAAGACTGGATCAATGCCGTTCCTTACGGCGATCTCAAAGCCATGATCGATCCCAACACAGCAGATGTTACGGCACGAGTTTTAGAAATGTTAGGACGATTGGAAACGGCATCCCTCGATCCGAGTTTGGTTGCAGGGCTGAGTCCGGCACAAACTGAGCGTGCCCTAACCTACCTCGCCCGCGCCCAAGAACCCGATGGCTCATGGTTTGGGCGGTGGGGGGTGAACTACATTTATGGCACGAGTGGCGCTTTATCAGCCCTTGCGATCGTAGCTCCAACCACCCATCGGCAAGCCATTTACCGGGGTGCAACTTGGCTGGTGCAGTGCCAAAACCCCGATGGAGGGTGGGGCGAAACCTGCGAGAGCTATAAAAATCCCGCTCTCAAAGGCAAAGGAGAAAGCACCGCATCGCAAACCGCTTGGGCCGTGAGTGGGTTGCTCGCCGCCGCAGAAGCCTTGGGAGAGTCTGTTTGGGGCGCGATCGATCGAGGCGTTGAATGGTTGATCAAGACGCAGGGAGACAATGGCGCATGGCGCGAAGATTACTTCACCGGAACCGGCTTTCCGGGGCACTTCTACCTAAAATATCATCTTTACTTTCAGCACTTTCCATTGACGGCGTTGGGGCGATATCAAACCGCCAAGGCTAAATCGCGGGTAAACCAGTAGGTGCAATTAGGCACAATTAAACGGAAGCCCTCACCCCCTAGAACCAGACCCTAGAACCAGAGTCCTGCTCCCTCTCCAGTGGGAGAGGGGTAGGGTGAGGGCAACACTCAGCATTTTACGAACGGCAACAAATATCGTCCTTTTAAAAGCGCAAACCCACACCGCCTTGCAACGATGTTGCGGCTCCACCACTTCGATAGCCACCAAACGAAATGACCGCATTTCCAAACACAACCAAATTGCTGTTTGGCAACGTGTAGTCAATCCCAGGTTGAAGCGCAAAGCTGGTTTTGTTACCTAAAACGGTACTGCCGCCGATCGGAATCGATGCCCCTGCCCCCAAATACACATCTGTTTGCCAGTTAAGGGGGTAATCATAAGAAACGGTGGGAACCAGCGTTAGCCCATCTCCAATAAACGCTTGGGCACGGGCAGAAATCGGAGATCTCAGGAACTTGTAGCGAGCCGCAACAACCCCCGCAACCTGCCGATTTTCATCTTCTTGACTCCCTTCGGTTAGCCCAAAGGCTGGCCCGACCCCAATGTAGCTTCCATAGGCAGCTTGGGCAGAGGCAGACGTTTGATAACCGACCACAGCCAACCCTGCCGCCATAAACAAAACCAGCTTGGCTGAGAGCGCTTTCAGTTGAACATGCAGACCAGACGATTTATCGTAGTTCATTCATTCACTCCTCATTCACCCATCACCGTTTAGAAGCTTGGACGATGCAAATCGTAGTTTTGATCCGCCCAAAGGGTCTAAAACTTATTACTCATAATACTCAAACTTTGTAAACTTTAGGCAGGGAATTGACAATTACCAAAAGGCACAAATAGAAGAGTACAGCGTGTGCCAAAAGGTTGAAAAAAGCGGGTTAACCGACAGCTTCAAAGCGTCCTAAATTTGTGACCCAGTTTCAAAAAATATAGCCTCTAAAAGGCTTGCTAAAGCTACCGCAAAACAGCCAAAAAACTTGATATGTCGGGCAACTAACGAGATATTACGACGATTGGATAGGCAAATCAACCCTTATTCAATGCGATCGCTTCGGCAATGAATCGGCAATGAATTGGTGCAAGGTTTATAGAATAAAAGAGCGTGATTAATCCTAAAAGATGAAGTGCTATGTCTGACCAAGCCCTACGCGATCGCTATACCGAATTGCTCAACCACATCATTCAGCAAACTCTCAAGGGCAACATTCGTTCAAAAGAGCAGGTCTATCAACTGCTGGTGCAAGATATTGAACCCAATAGCGGAGACAGTTTTGAAATTAGTTTGCGCGATCGCACCACTACCCTAGAGCGCGATGCCAAGTCAGACGATGAACTAAAACAAGCGAAAGCCACTCGCAGTTTGCGCGCGATCAAAACGATTCAAGGCGAATGGGAACGGTGGCAAACCGAAAATCAGGCACGCGGTGCGATCGCGGCGGCGGTCAATCAAATTCTGCAAGCCGACCCCTCAGACCGTTTGCTGGCAGTTCTCAGCATCAGCGATCCCAACCGCCCTCACAGCCTCAACGCCGAAGCCCTTCAGCACCTCGCAACCACCCTGCGCCAATATCCAGTTTCTGATGCCGCCACCCAGCACGAACTGGCGCAAATTTCTGAAGGCATCACTCGCGGGTTAGCCTCGTGGTCTCACCTCCAGCCCTATTTGATTAGTTGGATGTATGGACAAGAGCAAATGGGCTTTGGGAGCACGCCAGGAGTCAAACCGTGGGAACTCTGGTCAAAGCAGCCTGTTGGAAAGTTTCTCAAGTCGTTTTTTGAAGCGTTGAACCGAGAAGAATCGGCGATCGCGTGGGCATCTCATCGATCAGACGTGACCCTGGCAGACTGGATCGAAGCTGCGATCGCGCTGCAAACCCTTCAACGGGGTTTGGTCAATTGGGCAGAAAATCAGGCGTACAGTTCCAAAATCGGAACTCAACTCTCGGTGTCGGTCTTTCTCACCTTTGGGATTCTTTGGTCACAGCTTGCCAACGGGTTTCAGCAATCGGCGTTGTTAAATTCGATCAACCGTGAGCGGTTTACGGAAGCCTCCTTTCGGATGACCATCCAAGGGCTGCGAGTCTTTGCCCAGCGCGATTATTTTCCACTGTATGGCACCTTTTTTGCCTCGTTTACCGGAGACTATTTCCGAGATGCCATGAACTATTTGAGCGAACCCCTCAAACGCGCCGAGGGCACCCAAGAACAAGCCAGAATCTTGACCCTGCTTGGCTCAACTCAGCGCGTCGTCGGCGCTTTGGAAACGGCAAAAGAATTACACGTCACGGCTAAAGACATTGCTCAAGAAGCAGGCGATCGCAGGTGCGAGATTGCAAACCTAAATCATCTCAGCCGCATTTATGTTAACGAGAAAAACTACACTGAAGCGATCAGGTATGCTCAGCGTGCGCTAGTGCTAAGTCGGCAAACCGGCGATCGCATGGGAGAAGCCAACGCGCTTGCCAACCTAGGCTACAGCGAAGTGTTCCAAGCCCAACACTTAGAAGCCGAACCAGAGCGCTATGAACAGGCAATCGCCTATCTAGAACAAGGATTAGCCCTCAGCGATCGCCTGGGAGATGGGCAAAGTAAAGCCCTTTGTTCTATCAGTTTAGGCAGCGCTTATGTGACGTTGGGCAAGCCAGACCAAGCCCTACTTCACCTCGAAAACGGCAGACAGTTAGCCGCCGCCGCCGGAGATGCCTACCTCCAGGCGGTGAGCCTTGCGACCTTTGCCGAAGCCTTCTACCAACTCAAAACCTATGACAGTGCCATCGTGTGTGGGGCGCTGTCTACCTACCAGCTAGAGCAAATGGGGTCAGCCGAGTGGCGACAAACCGCAGGCTTACTCAGCATTTTGCGCGGTCAGCTAGGCGAGCAATTTCAGCAAATTTTAACGGAGCAGCGATCGCGGCTGATCTCAGAAATTGGCGTAGACGGATACGACTATCTCCCCCAACTTTTAGATCGCTATCAAACGTCTTAACGTTCCACCCCGCCGCCTTCTCAGTAGGTGCCACTTAAACAAGATGAACATCTCACCATGAGTTGCTTTTCGTAACTGTTCATACTGAAAATAGCTCAGTTAGCCCCGGAACACTTATGAAACTCTCTGCTCAGTGGTCAATTATTCCAACCGCGATCGCGACCGTGTTTGCGCTGTCAGGATTGGCGGCAAGCCAACCCGTTTCTATTTCGCCTGGCTCTCAATCTATTTCCTTGAGCGGCACCTCTGGAGGCACCAGGAAAGACGCGGGCTGCGCTGGCTACATTGCAAAGATGCCAAACCATACCATTCAGGTGACTGCCGACACCAATCTCCGTCTCAGTTTGCAAGGTGCAGGTGCGCCAACGCTGCTCATCACTGGGCTTCAAGGACAAAATATTTGCCTACAGGCAGACAAACTCTCGAAAGGCAAAATCGAAATTCCGGGACGCTGGACGAAAGGCACTTACTCTGTGTTTGTTGGCGATCGTGCTCAAGGGCAAAACCCTTATACACTCTCAATTGCGCCGCAGAAACGGTAGAGCAAGTGTTTTGTAGACCTTATCGGCTCGCCCCATCGTCTGTGTGGTTGCCTAGCTTATTCACCATAGCGATGAGATCTTTCATTGCTGTATCTTTCTTGCAAAATGCATCTACCTTCGCGGTTTGCAGCATCACTTCGGTTTGGGGGTCTTCGAGAGACGAGTAAGCAAGGATGCGGGTGTTGGGATACAGAGTCTTGATTTCTGACGAAGCGGTGAGTCCATCCATCACTGGCATTTGCAGATCCAGAATAATCACATCTGGCGAATAGCGGTTCGCCATTTCTACAGCCTCTCGACCATTACTCGCCAAGCCTACCAATTCAATATCGGCTTGACTTTGAAGAGCTAACTTTAGGCTAAAGCGGGTTAGCTCATGATCATCGACAACTAAGACACGCAACACTTTTTGCTCACAAGACAACATAGGACGCAATCGGGCAGAGTTACTCATTCGTTGTAAAAGTGTAGAACTTTGTGCATTTGCAGTCCTCTACCGAAGGGATTACGTTAATTTAGGTGTTGCAAGAAGCTGCCCCAAAAGCCGTAAAGTTACGCAATTCGGCGTAGATGTAACCGCAGTTTAGCCCCGATGTAAATAGTCTATGAAGCTTCCTTGATTGGGTTAGTTGAAAAACCATTTATAGGTTTGAAATCGAACTAAGAGCAGCAATTTTTTGCAAGCATGAATTGAAATCGATCGCTTGATCAGTCTGGTCAAGCCACCATAATCTGAGCATTTCTAGGGACAAACTGCTAATCTGATCGCCGCGATCGCAGAAAAAAGCCAATTTGAACCGTCGATTTGAATTGTCGATTTGGTTGAACTACAACCTTTTTAGCGAACTGCCTAATGGTAATTGTTGACTAATGGCAACTCAGGCAACGCTCTACATTACTCTTAGCAACTAACTTAGAACTCAAGCTTGAGAGCAAAGCAGTTAGATCAGCCAACGGTGAAATGGAGTCTGAGTATCTTATTTGCACTGAATCGATCGGGACAAAATATGGCTATTACACCAGCATTCGTACCGTCGAAATCACCTTAAACCTGAAGCCGCCATTCATTTACATCCAGTCTTTTAGCAAGGCTTGGCGGCGAGGATGACGTAGCTTACGCATCGCCTTTGCCTGAATCTGGCGCACGCGCTCCCGCGATAAGTCATAAATTTGCCCAATTTCACTCAAGGTATAGTGCTGACCATCGGTTAAGCCAAATCTGAGCTTGATAATTTCCCGCTCGCGATCGCTTAAATGTTCGAGAACAGAACCGAGGCGATCGCACAACAATTTGTGGTCTAAGTTGTCATTGGGGGCAACATTGTCGGCATCTTCGATCAACTGCATCAGTTCCGTATCTTCGTCTCGCCCAACCCACGCATGAAGCGACAACGTGCGCTGACTGACATCTAGAACCTGTTCTAGTTTGTCTTCATCCATATCAAGCGCGGCGGCGAGTTCTGCCTTATTGGGCTTGCGTCCCAAGGTTTGAGACAGCGATTGCCGCACCTTCCGCACCTGGTTCAGTTTTTCAACCATATGCACCGGTAACCGCACCGTCCGAGATTGAGATGCGATCGCACGGGTAATGCCTTGGCGAATCCACCAGTATGCATAGGTTGAGAATTTATAGCCCCGCTCATAGTCAAACTTTTCTGCCGCTCTCATCAATCCCATCGCTCCTTCTTGGATGAGATCTAAAAACGGCACGCCGCGATTGAGATACTTCTTAGCGATCGACACCACAAGGCGAAGGTTTGCTCTAACTAATCTCCGTTTTGCCTGTTCACCTTTGATGCCGCCTTTGGCAATTTCTCGCGCCAGTTCAATTTCTTGAGCTTGAGTAAGCAATGGGTAGCGAGCCATTTCCCGTAAAAACATTCCAACCGAGTCATCTGATAGACCCATATACTCGCCTGCTTTACCGCGCAATGCTTTTGCTAATCCTTCGGGAGAAAGATCTTCATCTTCAAGGGCGGTTATATCAGAAGTATCGACATCAATCGTATCAACATCGGTATCGACAGCAAACGGGTCAACAGTCAAAGATTTAGCGGGGGATTGAGTTGTCATTTGAGGTCACGCCAAAGGGGGAATTAACGCCTTAAAAATTTGACTCCAACTGTAGCTTACTTTGTGCAAGTTGCTCACAGCTTTTCTGGAAAAGATCGATTCTTTGATTGTTTTTTGATCGAGCCTTTCCGTTTTTGTTGCTAAATTAATATCATGCTGCTTTCAAATAAAAAATCAGTACCTACACGGAAGAAGTAAATTTGGGGCAAGTTGGCATGTTAGTTATTTTTGCTGAACCGTCAAACCGACCCAAGAAAGAGTGGCAGCCGCGGAGGAGCTATTTCTTGGGTGAAATCACCCATATCAGCATTGAGGAATTAGTAATCGAATCAGTAGATAAAATCAAGGGCAGAAACATCTTTTAAAGAAATAAATTAAAAATAAATAAGCTTTTTATAATCATTCTTCTGGCGTTAACTTGTGTGAAAGGCAATCTACGATGCAAAAGTGAGTCTTAACGAAGCGCGAAGAAAGGATGTAAGTGCTTTTACTCAAGTCAAGGGCAGCAATCTGGGTGCTGAGTCACAGATAAAAGAGTTACCTAACACCTTACTTTTTTGCCGTAACTCGCAACAGCATCCATTTGCACGTCGTTACCGTATAGAGAAATTGGACAGAAGATTTGGAAGCATTAGGCGAGAGACTCTCTTGGGGGTTGTGATGTTCCGTTTGCGATGCGGCGACCCTATCACAGATGCTCAGAGCCGCTTGAAAACATAGCCAATTAATGAGAAGCTGATGGGCATTTAAGTGCATTTAAGCAAGGTGCAGAGACGACCAGGGGCGTGAATCCCATCTAGAGGGCGCGTCGGCGGTTAAGTCCTATGTTTGGGCAGCAAGTCGAAGCGTTTGCAGGTCGAACATAGGTGGGAGAGGGAAAACTTTTCTTGCTTTCTCCCATGCAGGGCAGTGCTAGGGTGAGAGCAAATCTAGCCGTTTGAATCTGTATTTTTCAAGTCCCCATAGCGTTTTTAGCCAACAACTGAGGCGAGGAGCGACTTAAAAGTGGGGAAACTTTGACATGCATCATCGACTCTGCCAAATTCTGAAAGCCTAAATTTTCCATGAATGAATTAGGGTTAGCTATTCTGTCGTTGGTCATTTGGATCTATTTGTTGGGGTTTAGAGGTTGGTTTTGGCGAACAGACCAACAGCTTCGGGAGGAGCCGATCGCGCCTGCGCCCTCGGTTTGTGTTGTGGTTCCGGCGCGGGACGAAGCGGATTTCATTGCAGTGACGATGCGATCGCTGCTTACTCAACGCTACCCTGGCTCGCTAACGATTTTTTTAGTCGATGACCACAGCCGTGATCGCACGGCGGATATTGCCAAAGAAACGGCGATCTCGCTGGGTCAATCTCACCGGTTGCACATCATTGCGGCAGCATCGCTGCCACCGGGCTGGACAGGCAAACTGTGGGCGCTAGAACAAGGCATTCAGCAGGCGATGGCGTTTCAGCCTGACTATGTGCTGTTGACAGATGCAGACATTGAGCATGAGCCAACTAACCTAAGTAAGCTGGTTGCTAAAGCGGTGAACGACGATCGCGAATTGGTGTCACTGATGGTGCGCCTGCGCTGCGAGAGTTTCTGGGAAAATCTATTAATTCCGGCGTTTGTCTTCTTTTTTGCGAAGCTCTATCCGTTTCGGTGGTCAAACCAGCCAACCTCTGCGATCGCGGCTGCCGCAGGGGGCTGTAGCCTGATTCGTCGAGAGGCACTCGTTCGGATAGGCGGCATGGAGGCGATTCGCCAGGCGTTGATCGATGATTGTGCGCTGGCACACCAGATTAAATTCAGTGGGTCGCGCCGAATTTGGTTAGGGCTAGCGTCAGCTACAAAAAGTCTGCGTCCGTACGACTCCTTAGACACCATTTGGACGATGGTTGCTCGCACTGCCTATACGCAGCTACAGTATTCGCCTTTTTTGCTGCTTGGAACTGTAGTTGGCCTGATCCTTGTTTACCTAATCCCCATTGTCAGTCTTGTTGTAGGAGCAATTGTAGGAAACGCAGGTTTAGCATTGGTCGGGTTGTTAACCTATGCGTTGATGACGATCAGTTATTTGCCAATTATTAAATTTTATAATTGTTCACTTTGGTTTGGGGCTTGTTTACCGGCGATCGCAAGTTTATACCTGCTGATGACGATGGATTCTGCGGTGAGACATTGGCGCGGGCAAGGCGGAGCCTGGAAAGGACGCGTGTATAACCTACCAGATAGTCAGCAGGAGTGATCGCCTTTTGACCTTGTATCCAAGCCTTTTTAGCGCGATCGCGAATGGTCTAAACAAATGGTCTAAACACTGGTAGAGACGCACCCCATGGCGCGCCCCTACTCATCGATGACAAATTCAACAAGCAATCACCTATAAGCTTTGAAGGCGACAGCAACTCGTGCCTAATCGTCATCCTCAAAGCTCATACCCACCATCAGCAGCGCCAAAATGCCTAGCTGACGTTCAATAATTCCACATCAAACAGCAGAGTCGCGTTGGGCGGAATGGGCCCAATCCCTCGGCTCCCATATCCCAACTCTGGCGGAATAACTAACTGACGCCGACCGCCCACTTTCATACTACTGACGCCTTCATCCCACCCTTTTATCACCTGACCAACCCCGATCTTAAAATCGAACGGTTGACCGCGATCGCGGGAACTGTCAAACTTTGTCCCGTCTTCTAACGTTCCGGTGTAGTGGACGGTTACCTTCTGTCCCTTGGTGGGCGAAGCGCCCGTTCCTTCTACCAAATCAGTGTATTGCAATCCAGAATCGGTCGTCACAGGTGTTTTCTCCTCAATCGGTTCGGTCGGGGCAGCTATTGGCTTTAAATCTGCGGCTTGAGCAACCATCGTTATGGGTTCGGTTGTAGGCAGGGGGGATGCGATCGCAGCGCTGCGATTAGTCAGTTGTGCAACCAAAAGCACCACACAGCACGCCAGCATCACTCCCAAGCTAATCAGAATTTCTCTCACAATGATCTCCTGAACTATGATCTGCTGAAATAGGCTTTCTCATTGTGCCACCGAACCCTACGCTTCAGCCCTATCATCTATTTCCAGAGTTTGTTCTCTAAATCTCGCATCTGGCGTTCTAGGCGATCAAGCCGCCCGCGCAACTCATCCATCTCTGCTTGGCGAGGAACGCCCAAATCCATCAGCACATTCCGCAGTTGGCGCTGCATTTGCGCCTCAAATCCGCCTTGCTCTGTCTTCATTTGCTTCATCAAATCATCGACAAAGCCCTTTGCCTGCTCCGGATTTAGCTTGCCCTCGCTCACCCATTGATCGCTGACTTCTTTTAGCTTCTCTGCCATCAAAGAAGTGGTGCCGATGCCAAGCATGACTAGCTGAGTCAGCCAATTATTGTTATCCATAGTGTTCAATTCGTGTTTGATTTGCAGCCCACTGTATTCAGCCTACTGCACTTATTTTGGCAAACCTCGCCAGTTTTCTGAAATGCGTAGAAACCGTCCGTAGACGATTCGCGCTGTCTTTATAAGTTGCTTTATAAGTTGCTATAGATTGCTGTGGGGCGAGAACTGCGATTTTTTAACCAGTCACAGCGCTAACCAGTCACATCACGATCTCTTCTTCCATTTTCAGCAGGAATACTCGCCAGATGAGACACTAGACTACGTTAGCCTGCCATCAACGTTGTCTGTCATGCCAGATTCTCAAAGCATTAGCGCTGCCGTCGCAGAACTTTACAACACTTACCCATTTCCGCCTGAGCCGTTGCTAGATGAACCCCCTCCGGGCTACAACTGGCGCTGGAATTGGCTAACTGCCTACAACTTTTGTACTGGGCAAAAGCCAGAACGAGAAGCAATTCGGATTCTTGACGCAGGATGCGGAACGGGGGTTGGAACGGAGTATCTCGTCCATCTCAATCCTCAAGCGGCAGTCGTCGGGATTGATCTCAGCCCAGGAACCTTGGCAGTGGCAAAAGAACGCTGCCAGCGCTCCGGAGCAAACCGCGCCGAGTTTCACAATCTCAGCCTTTATGATGCCGATCAACTTCCCGGCATGTTTGACTTGATCAACTGTGTCGGTGTGTTGCATCACTTGCCTGATCCGGCACGCGGAATTCAGGCGTTGGCAACCAAACTTGCCCCCGGCGGGCTTTTGCATGGGTTTGTCTATGCAGAGCTAGGGCGGCAGGAAATTCAGCTAATGCAAGCTGCGATCGCACTGCTTCAAGGCGATCGTAAAGGAGACTACCGCGATGGCGTATCCGTCGGTCGGCAACTGTTTGCAACCTTGCCAGAAAACAACCGCTTGGTCAGACGCGAACGTGAACGCTGGTCGATGGAAAATCAGCGAGATGAATGCTTTGCGGATATGTACGTCCATCCGCAAGAGGTGGATTACACCATCGATACGCTGTTTGACCTAATCGATGCCTCTGGTCTAAGGTTTCTGGGCTTCTCCAATCCGCGCCTATGGCAAATCGAGCGGTTGCTAGAGAAAAATCCTGAACTCTTAGAGCGCACCCAACACCTCAGCGATCGTCAGCGCTATCGCCTGATCGAACTCCTCGATCCAGAATCGGTCACCCATTACGAATTCTTCCTCGCCCACGGCGACCTGCCTCTAGCCGATTGGTCATCTGATGAGGTGCTGCTCACGGCAATTCCCGATCGCAGCCCCTGTATGGATGGGTGGGAAAGTCGGACGTTGTTTAATTACGACTATCAGCTTGTCAATTTATCGGAAGAAGAGTTTCGGTTTATCCAGGCTTGCGATACCAATCACGCACAATTAGCGCAGAGCACAACTTCAAGGAAACCGCGCTCTGTTCAGGAGCTTTTGCAAGAGGCTCCGCTGCCGCTAAAACAGGTGCGTGAGTTGCAGGCGCAACAGTTAATCTTGTTGAGTCCAAACAAGCCGGAATCACCAGAGGGCTAACCTCTGGGCTAACCTCTATCGAAATCAACAGCATTTCAACAGACCCGGTTTGGCTGACAGCGCTTTGACGGACGCGAGAAGGCAGAAGAAGGGGTCAGTTTTAGGGCTGCTCACTCGGACCAAACACCATTTGAACCACAAAAGGGTTACCCCCCTCGCAATGGTAGCGATCTGCCCATTGGCGGAGAAGTTCATCGAGTTCTTCTAGCGCCTGATCAATGCGATCGCTCGGAATATCCAACTCTTCTAGCACACGCATCACGCGATCGTGCCGACCTGCCCAATCTTGCATCAGCCGGAAAAAGCGCGCGGTGTCTTCAATCATCACGTAGGCGCGCTCTTCGGGGTCGTCGGGCACATAGTAAGAAGCACGAGTCAGGGCATAGAACGGCATTCCCCACGGCGAATCAATCCGGGTCACCGTTTTAGAGTAAAGCAGACGACGTTTGATATGCTCGGCTAACGCTTCGCTGAGCGGCATGCGCTGCGCTTCTGGCAAATCTTCCTGAGAGCGGCTATGGAGAAACTCGATCAAATCTAAAAACTCGAAGGAGTTGATCAGCAAGGCATCCGGGAGATTGGTCGGCAGCTTTTTTTCGATCACTCGCTTCTCCTCAGAGGTGAGGCTGGTGCCCGGAACTCGCGATCGCCCTAGATGCCAGGGATACTGCTCTAACCAAACATACGGAAGCTGAATCAAATAACGCGGCTCTTGAGATCCTAGCATTTTCAGAAGCTTACCCTCGGTGAGAGCCTGTCGCACTTCTTCAACGATCGCTTTAACCCGCTTTGGCTCGATGTGGTGCAGATGCCCCGTCATCCGGAGGTTGCCATCTTGCTCTAGATACGTCATGTAGATAGCACATTTTGCAGCAGTAGCGGCGGCATCTAAAAAGGCTCCGTGGCGATGCCCGCCGGTTCGCATGGCGCTAAAGGCAAGATACAACATGATCTGATCGATGGCGCTAGGGCTTAAGAGTTTGATCAGATCGAGGTTGGTGGTCATATTCGGTAGAGCAACTAGAAACAAGGATACACAGATCAATCAGTGATTACACTAAAAACCCTAGCCATAAGATAGCAGTTCTACCCCTATCGGAAGCTGAATTTAGGACGACAACTGATGCAAATGCTGAAGCCTTTAAAAAACAGGTAGCGGATTTATCTATGATTAGCGAAATTAAAGGCACATCTGATAGCATTCCCTTTGTGCCAAAAAGTTAACAGGCGCTTGGTGAAGTAGCTCTAGTGGTTTGTCAAGGTGGAAGGGAGAGACTGAGAGACTGAGAGGGGATGGGGGGATGGGGGTCAGTAATATTTAGTCATCAACTCATGCACCCATCTACTCCTCTCCTCAACGTTGACAATGAAGTGAATAAGGGCATACGGCAAAAGCGGATGCAACCTCTTGAAGAGTACATCCGCCGTAGACAAACTTTATTCAATAAATTCAGGGAACCTGGACTCGCTGATGGCTTGAATGAAAATTGTTGAAGCCCTGACAAGCAGCATTAAGCTAGGAAATGCATGTCAGTTCCTTCGATGCGTCCGCTACCTCGGTGGCTAAGGTAAGTATTTTGAGAGGGATGAGCAGCACTGAACTGAGGCAACGAAAAAGCAGAATGTTTGATCGCAGAGATGCCTGCGATCGCGCAAGCAATCAGGCAACCTGACAAGACAACAGAAGTTTGAGCACGCATAGGATTCAATCTGAATCAGGGTATCTATTCCTTGATTCAGACCGTCCCAGAATTGATCAGGACGAATTGCCTGAATTCGCTGAAATTCAGTAATCTCGCACACTTAATTATTGTTTGCCTTAGGGCTAGCATGGCTCACTCAAGAGATTCTACGAGGAGCCACCGCCCAGCACTGTTCATTGTACCTGAGACGGTAAGTAATTCCACGGTCGATGGATACTGATAGAGCGTATCATTTATTTCAGCCCTAAGCGTGACGAGTGACCAGGGCTGATCTAGAGTTTCCGTCGTCTGGGTTTCCATCGTCAGAGAATAGAGTTGGTCAGCCTGACGGTGAAATGTACCAGAAAAACGAAACCCTGGCTGGCGCTGACGCCAAAGAGGGCGAGAAGATAGAGGACAATACCCATTGGTTGGGTAGCTTTCGGGGTTGTTGAGGTAGTAGTGCTGCCAAAACTGCCAGTCGGGATGGGTGGGCGGCAGGTTGAGGAGAGGCACGATGGCGGCGGGCGCTGAGGCATCGTCGAGGAGGGCATTTTGCAGCGATCGCACGGGCAGTTCTCGCGGCTGGCAATTGTGTTCGATGCATAGCGCTGCCGCCATGCCCGCCGCTTGCCCAATCCCTAAAACAAGGGGCTGCAAGCGGGTTGCACCATTGGCAATGTGCGACACCGAAATATTTTTCTCGCATACTAAAAAGCCGTCTACGGTTGCCGATACGAGGCTGCCGTAGGGAATCGTGAAGGGGGTTCCTGTCCAGCGCCCGCCCCACCGCATCGATTTTGGCTTGAGGGGAATATCGCCGCTAGGGTAGTGATGATCGTTGGCATAGTTGCCGATAGCGATCGCTTCACACCAGGTTTCTACGGTCTCGCAGCCCTCAGCGGTGATGGCGATCGGCAGGGGGGCGATCGTGCCTTGGGGCAAAATGTCTTGCTCGCAAACCGTGACCCGCCCGATCAGGCGGCGGCTCTCTCGATAGTAAGGATGCAGGGCAAACGCGCCGCCACCCATGCTTTCAGACACTTTGGGAAACACGGTTTCTGCCAGACCATAACGCCGACCGAGGTGAGTTTGAATGAAGTGAGCAAAGCCTTGAGCATGCCAAAGGGCAGCTTGTAGAAATTCGGATTTCTGCTGAGCATCGCCAATCAGCCGTTCGACGCCTTCTCCGTAGTCGTTGCCGTGAATCGGCCAATTGATCATAAATTGACCCTGGGGCAGCCGCCCGTAGTTTAGAAAAGACTCGCTGCCGTAGTTTTCCCACGCTCCTGCAAACCGTTGTGAAGTGTACTGTGGCGGCGGCGGAATTTTAGGGGCAATCTCGGCTCCAAAATCTTTGAGCATCACAACCCATGTGGGAGCCTGCACCGGATAGCGTTCTGTTAAAGAAGTGTGCGATCGCGGCGCGCTCGGTTCGTCCCATTCAGACTGAAATTCCCAGCCCCAGCGATGGGGAATCTTTCCTAGCGCCAGCAGATCTCCTAACTCGGTACCATCGATCGTCACCTTGGCAAACACGGTAATATCGCGAAAGCGAACCCCCGTCACCCGTTCCCCCTCTTTCAAAACCTCCAGGGGAACCTGACCTGCGATCCAGTCAAGGTTAGCCAATTGGGCAACCCACTCGGCAAAGATTTCTGCACCAATGCGGGGTTCATACGTAAAAAAACTGACCCAAGCGTTATCCAATCCGCCAGGTTGACGCTGCTCTAGAGCACGCAAAAATGCGCCCCACAATCCCGTTTGAAAGGCTTCTAGCTCATTGCCATCCGGGGCAGAAACGCCTGCGCTCGTTAGCATTCCGCCTAGCCACGCAAACTCGCTCACTAAAATCGTGTGTGCCCCTCGCCGCGCCGCCTGAATCGCAGCGGCTGTGCCTCCTGTGCCTCCACCTACCACCAACACTTCAGTTTGAAGAATTTTCATAGCCCCTAAAAAAGCGAACCCCACAGGACAACAGCTAATGGTACAGTCACTATCGAACGGTTTTTCAAGAAATTCCTATGAAAGCGCAGGTATTTCGAGGCGTCGATCAACTCAGCTACGAAGACGTGCCACTCCCTGAGATTGCCAGCGATGAAGTGTTGGTGCAAGTTCGCGTGGTGGGGCTATGTCAATCTGACATCAAAAAAATCAAATATCCGCTCTACGAGCCACCGCGAATTTTTGGGCACGAGACGGCAGGCACGATCGCGGCGATCGGATCTGAAGTTAATCGGTGGTCGGTGGGCGATCGCGTGGTTGTGCTGCACCACATCCCCTGTATGCACTGCGCTTACTGCCTCAATGAAAATTTCTCGATGTGCGAGGTCTACAAAAACATCACCACAACAGCGGGGTTTTCGCCCAGTGGCGGCGGCTTTGCCGACTATGTGAAGGTTCCCGGTCATATTGTGCGAAACGGCGGGCTGATCGAGATTCCAGAGAATGTGACGTTTGAGCAAGCCAGTTTTGTAGAGCCGACAAACTGCTGTTTGAAAGCGGTGAAAAAAGCGCAGATCGCGCCAGGACAGACCGTTTTGGTGACAGGGGCAGGACCGATCGGGCTGATGTTTATTATGCTGGTCAACTATTTTGGGGCACGGGCGATCGCAACGGATCTGATTCCATCTCGCATTGAAAAAGCTCTCAGCGTCGGGGCGGAAGCCGCTTTTGATGCCCGCGATCCAACGTTATCTGCCAAGATTCAGGCGATGACGGGCGGCATGGGGGCAGATGTGGCGCTTCTGGCGGTTCCGAGCGATAAAGCCTTTTTTCAAGCCTTGGAGTGCACCCGCAAAGGGGGAAAAATTCTCTTCTTCGCAGAGTTTCCCGATGAGCTAGAAATTCCGATCAATCCCAACATTTTGTATCGCAGAGAAATCGATTTGATCGGCAGCTACAGTTCTTCGTACCGAGTTCAGGCATTGGCCGCAGATATCGTATTTCACCATCGCATTGATGTCGATGCCTTGGTGAGCGATCGCTACCCCCTCGCAGATTTGGGCATAGCCGTTGACCAAGCGATCGCACCCACTCCAGAAACCTACAAAATTTTGATCTATCCGGAGAGTAATAAGTAGCACTGTAGACTGAGAATCATAGCTATTCTATTAAAGGATCTGGTGTGACTGTTCAAGAGTTTTTGCTGTTTTTAATCTCGATCGGGGCGGGCATCAGTGGGCAATTCTTTCTGAAGTCAGGTGCGCTCAAGTTGGGCAAACTCACTGCCAGTAACGCGATCGCACATGTGATTGGCATCGCAACAACGCCTGAACTCGTCATTGGCTTAGCCTTTTATGGCGTTGCAGCAGTGCTTTATATTTTGCTGCTCACTCGCGTCAATCTCAGCGTTTTGGCTCCTGCGGTGGCGTTGCAGTATATCTTTTCGATTTTGATCGGTCACTTTATGTTTGGCGAGGCAATTCCTCTAGTGCGGCTTTTTGGTATGGCATTTATTGTCTGCGGCGTGGTTCTGCTGCTTGCTAAAAATTAAAGGTATCGGCTGAGAATGGCAGCCGTGGTTGCAGAAGTTTTTTGCCAGCTAAATTGGGCGGCGCGATCGCGTCCTTTTTGCCGAAGTTGAGTCCGCAAGCTCGGATCACTGAGGATGGTCTGCATAGCTCCAGCGATCGCGGCTCCGTTGTAGGGATCAACTAACATCGCCGCCTCACCTGCCACTTCAGGAATTGACGAAAGATTCGAGGTGATCACCGGCGTTCCACACGCCATCGCCTCAAGCACAGGCAAGCCAAAGCCTTCCCAAAGACTTGGAAACACAAGTGCGATCGCTCCATTCATCAGAATCGGTAGTTCTGAATAAGGAACGTAGCTCAAAAATTTGACCCGATGCCCCACGCCTAATTCTTTTGCCTGAGCCAGTAAAACCGGAGTGTAGCGATCGTCAGAAGATCCAGCAATCCAAAGTTCGGACTCGCGATCGCTTAACGTTGCGAAAGCCGAAATCAACCGCTCTAAATTCTTGTAAGGATCGTGACGACCTACGTAAAGGAAATAATGTTGAGTCGGCAAGTTTAAAAATCGAAAATGCTGCTGATCATAAGAAATTGGCACAACCGTCATTTTTGAATGCGGAATTTGATAGAAATCAAAGGCATCTTTCGCCGTTGATTCTGAATCGCATAAAATATGTTCTGCCTGTCTTAAAATCTGGGGAACATAGAAACGAAAATACGCTGTTAGAGGCGATGTTAGGCGGGGAAATCTAAGCGGGATAAAATCATGGAGCGTCACAATATAGCGGCAATTTGAATATAGAGGCGCTTCAGGAATGGGAGAAAAAAGTAGATTTCCCTGGAGTTTTTTATAGAGTTTTGGCAAACTAAACTGGTTCCAAACAAGACGAGAAAAATGCCCTTTCGTACCTTGATCGGGAGTTAACTGATCTGAAATTTGATAACAGCGGAAATTGGACAAAGCTTGCCCAATCAACAAAACCGGATCGAGCGATTCTAAAGCAATCAGAAGATTTTTAGCATAAACCGTGTGACCCGTCGGCTTTGATGCCAAAAACGATAAATTAACCAAGAGTTGACCAGACAAGACCATCAGAAAGAATCAGGACATTAGCAGTTTATAAGCTTTTAGCGTTTCTTTAGCAGTATGGTTCCAAGAAAATAATTTTGCCCGTTCTTTTCCTTTTTCAATTAATTTATCTCTGAGCAAAGAACTGCTAACAACTTGCAAAATTGCCTCTGTCAAATCGTCCACCGAATTGGGATCTACCAATAGGGCTGCGTCTCCGACCACTTCGGGCAGCGAAGAGGCATTTGAGGTAACAACAGGCGCGCCCAAGGTCATCGCTTCTAGGGCAGGCAGCCCAAAGCCTTCGTAGTAAGACGGGTAAACAAACACGTCAGCGTTTGCATAAAACAATGCAACGTGTTCATCCGATAAATAACTGAGGTGATGAATATCAGTTTTGTAACGCGATCGCGCTATTCGTTCAAAAATCGATTCGTACAACCAGCCTTTCTGACCAATCAACACCAGTTGATGCTCAAGGTGATATTTTTCTTTTAAGTGATCAAACGCCTCAATTAACGTAGCAATGTTTTTTCGAGGCTCGATCGTGCTCACAAATAGAATATATGGCTTAGAAAAATCGTAATTTACAGAGGAAAGAGGCGCGCGATCGCACTCTCCAACCGAGTAGCGGCTCGCAAGCGGCGTCACCCAAACTTTCTCTGCGGGCACACCCAACAATTCAACAATATCTTGTTTAGAACTATGAGAAATTGTTAACACCAAATCAGTCCATTGAAGGCATTGCTTAACCCGTTCTGCATAGGCTTTAACGGTAGAATTTGTGAACTGCGGATACTTCACAAATGTCAAATCATAGATTGATAAAACTCGCTTACTTTTTCTAAAGGGAAAAACCGTATAGTTCGTCCCATGAAAAATATCTGAAAAGCCAAAAGAGCCTTCAAAATAAGGTAAGAACAATGGAGGAAACTTAATAAAGAGATTTGTTGCTTTTACAGGTAATGGAAAAAGCCGCAGATTTTCAAACTCCTGAAGTGGTTCAGGACAAGAAAAATTGCCTTTGAGCCAGCCCTTTAAACTAATTTGATAAATGAGATCGATCGCAAAGTCGGGTGATTCTTGTGCAAGCTGCAACTCCTCCAATGCTCGAATTAAGTTCACCACATAAAAACCAATTCCGCTTGGCTTAGGCAAAACAGGCGTTGCATCAATGGTAATGTTGAGCATTAGTAATGTTGAGCATTAGCAATTTTGTAGAGCAATAGTTCTAACTTTCTCATCAGATGTTTCGCAACACGAGATTAGTTCAACTCATCGATTACTTCTCACTCAACCGTTTCAGATCATGGTCAACCATCAACTCTACAAGTTGCTCAAACGAATATTGAGGCTGCCAGTTTAACTGCTTGCCAATTTTATCAATCGATCCAATCAGTTGAACGGCTTCATCGGGGCGGTAGAATGCTGGATCAACAGAGACATAGTTCTCCCAATCCAAACCAACACACCGAAACGCACATTCAACCAATTCGCGTACAGAATGAGTTTCCCCACTAGCAATGATGAAATCATCGGGTTTGTCTTGCTGCAACATGACCCACATTGCATGAACCGCATCTTTGGCGTAGCACCAATCCCGCCGAGCATCAAGATTTCCTAGCTTGAGATCGTGGCTCATACCCAACTTAATCATGGCAGCCGCGAGAGTGATTTTGCGAAACACAAACTCTGTCCCTCGGCGCGGCGACTCATGGGTATAAGTAATGCCACAGCAGGAATACAACCCATATTTTTGCCGATAGTTAACGGTCATCCAATGAGCATAGGCTTTAGCCACGCCATAGGGATTGCGAGGACGAAAGGCAGTCCGCTCAGTTTGCGGCGATTCATCCGGTTGCCCAAAGACTTCGCTGCTAGAAGCTTGATAAAAGCGGGCATCGGGTTTGCAGCGCCGAATCGATTCGAGCAAGCGGGACACCCCTAGTGCAGTATATTCTGCTGTTAAAGCGGGTTGTGTCCACGATAGGGGAACATAGCTTTGAGACGCTAAGTTATAAATTTCATCGGGGCTAGACTCGGTAATCACATCCATCAGCGAGGACTGATCAAGCAAGTCGCCAGAAAGAATCTGTACTTTGTCAGAGAGATGGCTGATGCGATCGAGGTTGCCAGAACTAGAGCGCCGCACCAACCCAAAGACTTGATAACCTTTCTCAACGAGGAGTTCAGCTAGATACGATCCGTCTTGTCCGGTTAATCCAGTGATTAAAGCTTTCTTTGCCATGCTGCTCACTTTGTGCGATGAAACTATCGAGTAAAGAATATACTGGCAAAATCTAAAAAGTAGAAGCTTAAGTGTAAATAATAAAAATTAAAGACGTTGCGATGTGGTCAGCGAGGGCAAGTTTGATATGTTGATGACCGGAGACATAGTAAGGCGGAGTGTCGTATTGCCGATCGTCGAAACTGGTACCTGGTCGAAAGTCCATTTCTTCTAAACACATTCCTTGTTTCCGCAGTTTATAGTCTAGTTCTTCAATATCACATTTACGATAAATGACATTAGAACCGTCTAGAAGCGTCGCGTCATTTGATGCTACATTAAATTCTGTTGTATGAATTCCAATCCCCCCGGGTTTGAGCAGTTTAGATGAATTGATAGCAAAATTTATTCCTTCTTCTAAGCTACCTAAATGTTCTAATGCACACGAACTCCAAACAAAATCAAACTTCTCTTCAATGCCTACCAAATTCTTCATGTCAGCATTTTGAAAACGGACTCGCTCCATAAATGCATCTCGTGAAATAATATGTTCGCTCCATAGACTTTCTAAAGAATCAGCATGCTGATTTGTTGTTTTCCAAGCCTCTGCGTCTGGGTTATTTGTATCTAAATCCGTCGCTAAAACCGTTACTCCATAGTTAGCAAATAATGACGACAATGGCTCGGTTCCGACTGCAAATCCTAATCCTTTCTTAGTTGCATCCAAGAAACCCCGCTCCCATAAAGCTTGAGCGATCGCATACCATTCCCAAAGTTTTCGGTGAAACGTGCGGGGCAAAGCATTAGTTCCTCCGCCCAAGGAAATTTCTTGATCCCAGCGATAAAACCAGGGTGTATTGAAGTGTTCATATTGGCATACCATGGTTTTGATATCAAAACAATTTAGATTGGGGCAAGCCGAGTCAGAAGACTGATGTAGTCGCTCTTCTACTAAAGCCAAACGGCGCTGTAAAGTTAAAATCTCAAAATTAAGCTTACTAATTATTTCTAACTGCTTTCTAGATTCTTCAAGCGTGTCTAACTTAGATTCTTCAAAGTTGGAATGACGTGGTGGAGGTGCTATATTTAATAAGATTTTAAGAAGATCTTTAATAAATAATGGCATGAGTCTCTTAATTTCTGACATTCTTTATAACCTCAGTTAGGTTTAGAGCAAGGCTTGCATTCTAGGCTTCAGTCTTAAGCATTTCAGTTTGTATCAATCGCTTTAGCAAAGCAGGTAAGGAGCGCCTGGGCATCGTCTGTAGAATGGCTTGCCAGTTCTCGACCAACGTGATCAACTAAGAGTTTACGTTTTGCTTGCCGCGATCGCAGGACTTGTTTCACAAAATCGGCATAAAGTCGCGCACATCGCTCCGGCGCATGTTCACGCGTTACATATTTCTCAGCATTTGTTCCAAGGGAGGCTCGGCATTCCGAATTTTCAGTCAAGATAAGCAATGCTTTAAAAATCTCTTCAACTTCGTCTGCTTGATCAGGCTGAGGAATTTTGAAAACAACATCGTCAGGAAAATCAGCAAAAGAGCCAATATCTGTCACCACAGTCGGTTTTCTAGCTGATAAAGTTCGTACTAAAGAAGCTGAACTTTCGCCATTAAACGGAAATCTTAAATTAAGACAGATATCACTAGCAGCAATGTACCGATGAAAGTCTGCTGAGCTAATAAATCCAGTAACCTTAACCTGTTTCTCTAATCCCAGTTTCTTAATTTCATTGTTGAGATCAATTGCTTCGAGATATTCAGTGCCGCCTGCATAGACTAAATAGGCTGAAGGATAATGAGCAACATATTTTTTAAAGGCACTTAAAATAGGCAATGCTCGTTTTGTCTGATGCACAAATCCAAGCGTTGAAATAACTGTACTTTCCGTCGGAATCCCTAATTGAAAGCGAACCTCTTGTACGCTTTGCTGAATTGGAAAAGGAGGAACTTCGATCGGAATATGAACAATGCACTCATTATCATAAGCATAAGCCTTTATAGCCATTTTATAAGCCCATACACTGTGCACAATCACGCCAAGAGATCGAGTAAAGATTCTTCGATTTAGGTAAATGCCAAGCCTGGGAAAATCTTGAGAAATATCTAACTTTTGTCTTTGAAGTAAGTCTAATATCTCAGATGTTTTCTTTTCTCCATAGTTGTGTTTTAATTCACCTGCAAGCGTTACTCCTAATTCTGGTCGAAAAAGGCTAATCGCGTTAATCAGCCCTCCTAAATAGTAATCGTGTAAAACTGAAATACCAGAGTATCTTGCCAATTGAGCATACATATAAAAATGAAACTCGCTATTTCCTATCTGATAGATGAGAGCTTCATATTCTTTGGATAAAGCTTGCTTCTCAAATTGAGTATATGAATACAAATTATGGTCTGACGTAAGCTGAGGCGAATACCCTTCATCGTGATAAAGATCAAGATCAAAATGTTGAGTTAATACCGGTAGTAGATCTTGACTATAATCCGAAATTCCAGATTTTAACGGCTTGAGCGGGCTAAAATAGGCGGCTTGAATTTTGGATTCTTTATGGTTAATCCGATTAAATAGAATCGTCGTTCGATCGAGGGGCTTATAGTCTGCAAAAACATCAGCTATTTTTTGAGCGACAGAGTTCCAGGTGAACGTTAGCGCTTGCTGAAGTGATTCTTCTGCAGCGCGTTTTCTGAGAGGCTCGTTAGACAAAATCCTCTGCATTACTCTCGCTATATCTTCATTAGAAGACGGGTCAAAGAGTTGGTCTGGAACACCTAAAATTTCTGGGAGCGAAGACTGATTACTTGCGATCGCAGGCGCACCACATGCCATCGCTTCTAGCAAGGGTAGCCCAAATCCTTCATAAAACGACGGAAAAACAAACAGTGAACAGGTTGAGTACAATGCCCTCAATTCTTCATCTGTAATGTAATTGGTTAGGATAAAGGACTGCTCAATGCCTAAGGATGAAGCTAACCCTTTGAGTTCCCTAGCAAACAAATCAGAAACTTTGCAAGCAATGACAAGTTCGTAGGAGTTTCTGAGATCTGTAGGCAGTTTAGAGAATCCTTTCACTAACCCTTCAATGTTTTTTCGCCAATCTTCCCCGCCAGTATAAAGAATGAAGGGTTTAGTAATTCCAAATTTCTGGGCAAATCCTTCAAGCCATCGGGCGCGATCGCAGGCATCAATCGGTTTAAAAAACGAAGAAACACCGCCTGACACATTCAAAACTTTGTCAGGAGCAACATTAAGATACTTAATTGCATCTTGGCGAGTCGATTCGGAAATGGCAAATATAAAATCTGCATTTTGTACATTCAATAGGCGTTTCATGTACAAGCTATTCATCGTTGGATCAGATAGATACCGATCTTGAAACAAAAGCGGAATCAAATCATAGCAAATAACGAAAGTTTGCTTACAAAAGTTTTTATAGCTTGGAATTGTAGCATCCAACTCCTCCATTGGACTTGGAATAAAAACGGCATCAATATTATCTGACGAGAACGTAGTTTTTAATAGCAAATCGTTGATTTCTGAGCTTCCAATCTGTTCATAATTAACATAGGTATAAGGATAGATTTGAGGATCAATATCAGGTGCACGGAGCGTTCTGTTTGCGAAAATATGATAGCTGTTGTTGGGAAATCCAGACAGCAAATTTTCAATAACTGACCGAGTATAACGACCGATACCTCTATTTCTAGAGTTTTCTGTTTGTAGAGCTTGAATGTCAATTCCGATCCTCATTAATGACACCACCTCGTAATTTCCAACGTCATTTTAATAGCCTTTAGCTTGCCTACTTAACAAGTTACCTATTTAAGCGATTGCGTCTCGCGATCGTCAACCATCTTTTTGAAGTCGTGTCGGCTCTCCAGTTTCCCTTGATGAATAGACTCTAATAAATTTATCGCTTGATGATTAACAGATGAAAGCCTTTCAACCTGCTCAGAAAGCTGCTGTACCTGCTGCTCTAAATCAGAAACCTTAGACTGGACTTTTAGCTGCTGTAGACGAAACTCATAGTTTTGCTGCATGAGTTTATACACCAGTTCACGAATTGCGGAATTAAAATAAACCTGGCGCTTTAAAGTAGACCAAGTTAACAACTTCAAAATTTGCTTTAACCAGGCACTAAATCTATTTTTGTAAATATCGTTGAAAAACAGTAGATAGTTGCCATCTACTTCTACGTTCGTAATGTTAGGCAATGGCTTTTGATCAACCAATGGCTTTTTCTCAATCAATGGCGGCTCTTCTATCAAAATAAGTTTGGGTTCGAGGCAAGCAATGGATTCATTGTAAACATCCGTCAAACGTTCTAATAAACTTTGTTCTTCTATTTCAACTTCGTCGCTCAACTCAAGTTTATCTATGCGTTCAACTTGATTTAACTGAGATAGAACACGCCTTGTCATTGCAAATTCCACTTCCTACAATTACACAGGTATCAATTTATCATCCATTACCACTGAAACCTACAATTTGCTTAAACCGGTTCCAAATTTCTCTGATTGCCCAAAGTTTACTCTGTTTAATTTCTTCAAGCATAGTTTGAAACTGCTCCAACTCTATTTGAGCCTGCGCTAGTTCTGACTGCGTTTGTGTAAGTTTTGCCTGAGTTTGAACCAAGCGTGTTTCAAGGTGGGTTAACTCGGTTTGAGCTTGCAGTAGTTCTACCTGGGTTTGCGGCAAAACCCCTTTCACCAAAGCCAGTTCTGCTTGAGTTTCGGCAAAAGAAGCCTGAGTTGACGATAACTCCTCGTTGAGTTCATTAATATATTCCTGCGATCGCACCACTTTCTCTCTCAGCAGCACTTTGCTCTCGCTGGGAATGTACGGCTGCTCGTGGAAATAAGCCGGATCGGCAAATGGTGATTCGGGTTGAACCATTCCCTTCGTTACGTTGTCATAATACAGTCGGCGCATTGTACGAGAGATTGGTTCTCCTGTTTCAAAAGAATCGAAGGCACAAGGATATTGAATAGTAGTTTCATACCCGTTTTTGAGTAGTCTCTCTCGATACGGTATTGAGATATGCTTCCACACCAAAATGTCTGCATTATCGTAGCGCACGCTGTATTTTGAGATCCGATCGGGGTTTGCAATATCCCATCCACTGAAGTGAACGAAGAACAAAGGCTGCTGATTCACTGTAATTCTGTGATCTTGGGTCAGTTTTAACGTCCGATCAAAAAGATTCCAGTGCCCTAAATTTGCACCCGCATCTAGAAGCAAAGCCACATCTTTGAAGTAGAGAGGGGCTAAGTTCAACCATCGTTGATCCACAAACAGACCTCTCGTATTTTCTACAGCAACATCATTGAAGCAGTAGTCCTGCAATCGCTCTTTAAACCAGGTAATAAATTTGAGGGCTTCTGCTGTTCTCTTTAGTCCAACAAATCCAGCATTATATAACCCAGCATTAAGAATAGCAATTTCGAGATCTGCCTCTATTACTGGCATAGAGAGACTTTGAAGATGGGGGGTTAGTACAATAGAAGCTTCCTCAACCTGCTCAAAAATCTTGTCAAGGGAATGAAATATCATGATGTCTGCATCTAAAAAGATCCAGCTTTCAGCAGATGTGTGACGGAAAATATACTCATGAAGATAGCCTCGCAATGCACAGCACAATTCAAAGGGTGTGTAGTAAAAACACATTTGACTCACGACATCAAATTCTGGAAGATCCTCTAACTGAATCAGGTGAAACGGCTCTAAAGACGGATCAAAATAGTTGTCTATGCGGTCAGCAAGTAAAACATACAGTTCAACATCAGGATTATGCTCAGTCAACGATTCGGCTAAGGTGCGAGCATGAGCTAAGAAACTCTTTGTAATGACAGTGCAAACAACCCTTTTTGCCATGTTGATAATTCGTCTTTATCTAGTTTTAAGTACATCGGTAGTCAGTAACCCTAATGCTCGCTTCAATTGAAACCACAGCGTTCTAAACTGCCAAAATCTGCTGCTCTCCATCGCTCTGATTTTTTCATAGCTAGTTGCGATCGCTTGGTGACTCTGTTCTAACTCTGCCTGCGCTTGATTAAGCTGAGTGCGTAACTGTTGAGCCTCATTCCAACAAGCGTCTGCTAGACAATCTTTTTCAGCAATGAGGTAAGCAAGATTTCTCGTATACAAATCGCGATGCTTTGTACAGACATAGTTGACTAGCTTCTTTTTATTCTCAGGAATTTTACAGATGCTAATCATGGAGCCAGAGCGAACTCGGTAGTCAAACAACACGTCGGGCACATGGTAGAATTTCCAGCCTTTCTGCATTGCATTTAGCCACAAATCCCAATCCTCATAGCCTTGAAGTGGCATCGTTTCGTCGTAGCCACCGCATTCTTCCCAAACCCCTTTACGAAATACGGCACAAGCATCAATGTAGTTCCCTAACAGCAATCGATCTGCATCAAAATCTGCAACGGTTAATCTGTCGTTGCGCTCTCCAAAATATTCTGCATCTCCATAGACAACTCCAATCTCAGGATCATGATCAAGTATCTCAATTCCCTTGTAAATATACGCTGGTCTAATCTTGTTATCAGCATCTAAAGCTAGAATATATTGCCCTTGAGCGTTAGCAATTCCATTATTTCGAGCGCAAGCTAGTCCTTGATTTGATTGATTAAGGATGGTGTAGCCCTGCTGTTTTAGATGGTTGAATACATTGATGGTGAAGGGATCAGTTGATCCATCATTCACAATAATGATTTCATAAACGGGGTCGCGACACTGCTCAATACTAGAGAGCGCCTCTCCAATAAATTCACCTTGATTAAAGCAAGGAATCACGATCGAGAGCGGGAGTTGCTCGGATGAGTTATTGATCATCATTTGCCAACCCGAAGAAACGTTTGAGGTGAAACCAGCGCGATCGCACTTTCCAAAATTTGCTAGTCTTCATAGCGGCAATCTCAATGCGTGCATTTTCTGCCAATTGTTGAGCAGACGCCAGTTCTACCTCAAGATGGTAGATTCGTTGTTCTAAAGACTGCTTCAATGTTGTCTGAACTTCAGCAGATTGCTGTGCCCCATGCAGTTGACGACGGCACTCTAGAATCTGGCTATCTCGCTCAGAAATCCCAATGGCTCTCTCTTGCGGCAGTGCCCACTCCCACAGTGAGGCGTTGTTGGCGTACCACGGCAGTTGACTGGCAAGACGGATCTGAATCGTTTGATCGGGAATCAGGCGTAACCCCCGGCGCACCAGATGAGCAAACCAATAGCTCTCCGGTTGCTCATTAATATGTCCCGTGCCTTGCTGTCCCGGAGTTGCACCACTAAAGAGGAGGTACTGACCGACGTGGCGCACAATATTATCAAATACAACGTCTTCAAGGGAGGGGGGGATATGTTCGACAACTTCCAAACAAATGACCAGATCAGCCTTCTGCTCTAAGTCAAACGGAGTGCTGAGATCGCGTTGAATTTGAAACCCCGGAGCTTTGAAGGCAGCGCCCATATCGGCAGCTTCAACCCCCCAAGCCTCCATGCCTTCTGCTCTAAGAAACTGAACAAAGTATCCCAATCCGCATCCCAAATCGAGGGCAGTGCGCGGTTGACATGCATGAATGACGGTGCGAATCAGCGTTTCATCAAACGCGATCGCATCGGGGAGATGTTCCGCATACATGTCGGGAGTCCAAGGTCCAGCAAGATTGATATCAAACATGATTCAACGAGTTCAAACGGGCTTGACAGCTACGGATAGATAGGTGAGGCAAATGCGACGGGTTGGAAATTTTCGGTCTAATCGAAGTGCGATCGCATTGAGATGTCTGATGAAAAAATCGCACATCTTTTTATTTCTAGCGCGCCATTCAAAATGGTACTCATCAATCAAAATCTGAACAATGGTCGCCATTAATCCCTCAAGGGGTTCCACAGTAATGTCGATGTACCCAACGTGCTTGAGCAGATGATGAATCCCAAATTCGGTGTAGCGATAGAAGTCGTACGGTTCTTCGTGGGTGCCCCATGTCATCGGAGCCGTAAGAATGAGCCGCCCTCCTGGTTTTAGTAATCGATACGACTCTTCGAGCATGGCAGCAGGCGTGTCTAAATGCTCAAGCGCTTGAGTAGAAACAATACTATCGAAAGAATGGCTATCTAGCGGAATATCATAGCAATCTGAGCATATATCTACGGTTGGAATATTTTGTCGATCTAAACATAAATATTCATCAACATAGGGCTTAAATAAGCCTTCATATCCACGAAGATGCCCGCTTCCGATATCTAGCACTCGCCCCCTGACGGTAGGCGCGATCGCAGATAATCCTTGCAGCATGCTGAATCGAGCAATGTAATGGGGATCACAAGGATGAGGATTGAGGAAGGGGTGAATTTCTTGCATGGCTTGCTAGGTGCAATTTCGGAACGACAACAGCCGAATCTTCTACGACTTATTCAACTCCTTCTGCCATCAACGATTGAGGCGTTACCAAATTTTTGTGCCGAATTTCAATTGTTCCTGGCACTTTGGTAATGCCCCAACTCTGGTTCGTGCCGATCACTTGGATCACAAACGCATCTTGAAGAATATCCAATGAGTCGTAGTCTATCTCGCTTCGATGGGTTGCAATGCCAATTAGCCCTAAGTATTCATTGGCTTGGATATTTAGCTCAAACCTGATCATACACTCGATAATCTCATCTTTATGAACAATAGGAATCAGCCCTGGATCGTCATACCAGGTATGCTTTCCAAACAGGAGCCGCCCGTAGCGATCGCGCAACGCCAACCCAATAGACACGTCATAGCAGTTGTCGTGAAACTCGACAATAATTCGCCCTTGCAGCGTTTCGCCAATTTCAAACGTCGTTTTCGATTGTCCTAGGGTATCTGTAATATAAACTTCTCGAATGGTGGCTTTTCCGTTCGTAATGCGCTGATCGCGCGAAAGTGCGATCGGGTTATTTTGCTTAGTTTTTGGAACGTCAGCTTCTACAGGTTTATCGCTCTGATTTAGCTGCTCATGCTCCGTCCGAAACAACTGAAAGTATTTACTAGAGATAACGCTAGGAACATCACGACACACAATCTGTCCATGATGGAGTAAAACTCCTTCTTCGCACAAGCTTTGAATAGTTGCCGTGTCATGAGAAACAAACAGAATTGAGATGCCTCGATCTTGCAATTCCTCAAGCTTTTTGTAACATTTTGCCTGGAAAAAAATATCTCCTACAGCTAAGGCTTCATCTACAATCAAGATATCCGGATCAATATTGATGGCTACTGCAAAAGCTAAGCGGATAAACATCCCGCTAGAATAGGTTTTTACGGGTTGGTCAATAAAAGCTCCGATATCGGCAAAGGCAGCAATACCGTCAAATTTTCGCCCAATTTCGTCTTGACTTAGCCCTAAAACTCGTCCGTTGAAAAAGACATTTTGCCGTCCTGTAAATTCTGGATTGAATCCACTGCCTAATTCTAATAACGCTGAAATGCGACCTTTTACCTGAACATCTCCAGAGGTCGGCGTGAGAGTGCCCGCCACAATTTGTAAGAGCGTGCTTTTGCCAGACCCATTCTGACCCACAAGCCCAAGGGTCGACCCTTTTTCTACTTCGAGGTTGATATCTCGCAGCGCCCAAAATTCTTCTGCTCCGCTATGTCTAGGGACAAAAACTTCTTTCAACCGATCGGCAGGTTTTGCATATCGCTTAAAGCACTTGGAAACATTCTTCAGAGAAATAATGCTTTCACCCATAACGCTGTGTTGCTTCCTCTAACGCTCACACCTCGGATCACTCAGATGTTACAGCACATCGGCAAAGGCAGGACGCAATCGCCGATAGACTGTAGCTCCGATCGCGAAAATAAAAATAGAGACGCCTGTTGCGACACCCCATTCCTGCCAATGCTGGATTTCTCCAACCAAGACTAAATCTCGATATAGTTCGACGATCGCAGTCATAGGGTTGAGCCAAAACACCCAAAATCTTAAGTTTTCAGGAATTAACGTTGCCGGATACACAATGGGTGTGACATAAAACCAGAGATTGAGAATTACGCCCACTGTCTGGGGAATGTCTCTTAAAAAAACGGTTAATCCGGCAACGAGATAGCTCAGCCCTGCTGTAAGCAGCAATTGCGGCACCCAAACCAAAGGGAACAGCCAGAGGGTAGTATGCAGGGTTTGCATGAAGAACACCACAAAGGTGATCAGCAACATCAAGCCCATCGTACTTTCAACAAATGCCGAAAGAATGGGCACAAGGGGCAGCAAGCCCAGGGGAAACACAACTTTTTTGACTAAGTTTGGCTGGGAGATCACAGAATTTGCCCCTTGGCTGAGTCCTGCGATGAAGGCAGTCCAAGGAATGAGACCCGCAAAGAGCCATAGCCCAAAGGTAAAGTCATTAGCAGGAATCCCTTTCAGCGTTAGTTTGAGATTGAGCACCATCGAAAACAGGTAAGTGTAAACCAATAGCTGAGCCAACTGATTTAACAATGACCAGGCGTTGCCCAGCACCGAGCCTTTATAGCGGGCGTCTAAATCTCGCTGAACGAGGGTTTTGAGCAGGTCAAGCTTTACCCACCACGGTCGCAGGACGGGGATTTGTTGCAAGCTTTTAGCCGCGCTACGGGTGGCAGCTTTGACAGAGTTTAACAAAACGTGATTTTCCTCGCCTAGCTCAAAAAACGGATTAGCTCAAACTGATCGGCTCAAGTGAATCGGCTCAAACCGCGATCGCGTTAGAAACGACACAATTCTTGTCAGAATATCAGGTCACGACCGTAGAAACTACGTGGGCGATCGCTCTTCGTTGATCTTCATCATAGTTCCAGCGCTTTAGGAAGCTCTGATACTCGCCGCTCTCGGTCTCTGCACTTTGACCCAACTGCTCTAGTTTGACGGAGACATCTGGAATTTGTGTCTGGCGGATTAATTCCAGCGTGCGGGTTTGTACTCGATTTGAGCCGGCGGCTAACTCTGGGTTCTGGTTCCGTGTATGAGCCACCTTCATAGCAGTTGACATGGCAAGATTTTTGACCAACAATTCACTGACGATCGCCGGGGACGATCGCAGCGCCGCCACCACAGGCGAGGACGGTTGATCGGCTAGGGATTGCTCATCGGTGAGATAGGTAACGAAAAATCCTCGTGCGCCATTTTCACTTTGAACCAGGGCAGTTATGATGCTCTCAAGCTCTGCTTCTGTTACCGGGTTGTGTTGTAATTCTGCCATCAGCGATTGAGTCAGATCGATCGCTTGCTCAAAAGAAATTGGGTCAGAAACCAGAAAACGCGGTGAAATCTCCATATTTTTTGAAGGTCTACAGTATGATTGTTCTCAATTATGGCGATCATTTCTTCTAAAAAGCAGTCTCCTGAGCCAGACAATTCTGATGCTGCACAGTCCGGGAACCTCCCGTTGAGTGTGGAGAGCGGTTCTAGTGGCGGTAAACCCCCCAAACCTCCTCGCACGGCTGCCAAGCAGGCTGAGCCTGAAGATCGGGGTCGAGGTCGTGATGCTATCTTGAAAGCCGATTCGGAACCCGAAGAGCATGGCAAGCAAGAAGAAAAACTCCGTCCCCAACGCCTAGCAGACTACATCGGACAAAAGGATCTTAAAGAAGTTTTAGGAATCGCCATTCAAGCGGCAAAAGCGAGAAAAGAATCGTTAGATCACCTGCTGCTTTATGGTCCTCCTGGTCTCGGAAAAACCACGATGTCGCTGATTTTAGCAACTGAGCTAGAGGTGCAGTGCAAAATCACGAGTGCTCCTGCTTTAGAACGCCCCCGAGATGTGATGGGGCTTTTGGTAAGTCTACAGCCCGGAGATGTGCTGTTTATCGATGAAATTCACCGCTTGTCGCGCGTTGCCGAAGAAATTCTTTATCCGGCGATGGAAGATTTTCGGGTTGACATTATTTTGGGCAAAGGAAGCTCTGCTCGAACTCAGTCGCTAAAGTTGTCTCCCTTTACCCTGATCGGGGCAACCACACGGGTCGGGTCGCTCACATCTCCGTTGCGCGATCGCTTTGGGTTAGTCCAACGGCTGCGGTTTTATGAACTCGATGAACTGACGGAAATCGTCCTTAGAACTGCCGTTTTATTAAAAACCTCTGTGACGTACTGCGGGGCCGAAGAAATTGCCCGCCGGTCACGCGGCACACCTCGCATCGCCAATCGATTGTTAAAACGAGTGCGTGACTATGTGGAGGTGAAAGCGAGCGGCAAGGTCAACCAAGCGATCGCATCTGAGGCGCTGCAACTGTTCAATGTCGATCCCTGTGGCTTAGATTGGACGGATCGGCGCTTGCTCAGCTTTATGATCGAGCGGCACAACGGTGGGCCTGTGGGGCTTGACACCCTCGCTGCCTCGACCGGAGAAGATGCTCAAACGATCGAAGAGGTCTACGAACCCTATTTGATGCAAATTGGCTACCTCAGTCGCACTCCGCGAGGACGGATTGCCACTGCTGCTGCCTGGAAGCATCTGGGATATCAGCCTCCCGAAAGCCAACTCATGTTGCTGTCTTAATGTTCTGTTTTAAATTATTTTTGTCTCAACCTAAATTATTTTTGTCTCAACCTAAATTATTTTTATCTCAACCTATTTGGAGCGTCTTCATGATTCGTCAAGTGCTGAAGTCAATCTTGGTGCTGCTGCTGGTTAGTTCTCTGTGCTTGAGTGCGCTCCCTGCCCTGGCGGCTGAGTCAGACTTTGAGCCACCTTCTGCTCAAGAATTCTTTGAAACCCTCTCCAGCCTCCGGCAAAACGCTTTTGATGCAACAAATAAGGGCGATTTTGCAACGGCAGAGCAGCGCTGGACAGATATCATTACTCTCATGCCTGATAATCCGGCGGTCTGGAGCAATCGCGGTAACGCAAAAGTGAGCCAAAACAAGCTAGAATCTGCGATCGCAGACTTCGACAAAGCCATGGAACTCGCCCCCGATGCTCCTGATCCCTATCTTAATCGTGGCGCTGCGCTGGAGGGGTTGGGAAACTGGGAAGCCGCGATCGCAGACTACAACCATGTGTTAGACCTTGATCCCAGTGATCCCGCCGCGTTTAACAATCGCGGCAACGCCAATGCCGGTCTCGGACAGTGGGAAACCGCCCTTGCTGACTACCAAAAAGCCTTTGAGTTAGCCCCAGATTACGCCTTTGCCCGCGCCAATCATGCCCTTGCCCAATATCAATTGGGGCAGACCGAGGACGCCATTCGCAACATGCGAAACCTGGTGCGAAAATATCCCCGCTTTGCCGACATGAGAGCCGCCCTCACCGCCACCTTATGGAGCCATGGCAAAATAGGAGAAGCCGAGAGCCAGTGGGTTTCTGCCGTAGGACTCGACAACCGCTACAAAGACATCAACTGGGTCAAAACCGTGCGGCGGTGGCCTCCAACCATGGTGACAGCCCTCGAAAAATTTCTCAGCCTCCGATAACTCACTCGCCCGTCACTAACTGAGCAATCTTGTCTGGCGTCAACGCTTGCACTGTGTCTAAAACCGCGATCGCACCCGCCCCATAAAGCATCTCAGCGTAGGCATCCTTCTGGTCTTTCGCTGCATAGATATGGGGAGGCAAGACACCGACCCCAATCCAGCGTCGGTCGGTCTGCATCGCGGCGGCATTGTTGACCGTATAAATATCCGCGATCGTATCGCCAATGTAGAGGACGGGAATTGACGGAGATTGGGCATCCAACTGGTGAATCGTTTGCAAAAGTCCGGTCGGATCAGGTTTTCCGGGTGCATCTTCCATCGCTACCAAAACCAAATTTTGTAAGCCCAGCCGTTTTTGCAAAACGTAGGTTGCCGAAGCACGGGTGGCTCCGCTAAAAAAGCCCCATCCAATCCCCGCTTTGGTTAGCCCATCAAAGTACTGCGCCTCTAGCAACAACGGCTCCTGACAAATGTATCCTGTCCAATGCTCTGGGTCAGCCCCACGGTAGCGAGATTGAAAGAATGCAACCAACTCTTGGTAATCGAGCGCGATCGCACTCCGAGGGGTGTCCTGTGCCTCAAAGTATCGATAGACCAACTCTTGGGAAGCTTCCCAATCGTTGTTCCAAAGCCCCTCCGATTTCAGGGCGTCAATCTCTTGGGGAGAGGGGCGATAGCATCCGTTGGTAAAGTGCTCTACCGTATCGGCAAGGGCACGACGATAAGACCCCCCCACATCCCGAATCACACCGTCAATATCAAACACAACGATCGCATTAGCACGATTCATAGCAATCCTCGCCGCAATTTGAGAGATTTCCATCATCTACTAAAAGTGTGCGGTAGAATGACAGACTGTAGTAAGAAAGCTTGGGACTGCGCTGGAGGTTAGATTTTGTCGAAGTTTATTCTAAAGGTTCTCTGGTTAGAAGAGAACGTCGCACTGGCGGTCGATCAAGTCGTAGGGAAAGGGACAAGCCCCCTGACGTCCTATTTCTTTTGGCCCCGCAACGATGCTTGGGAACAGTTGAAGACCGAGTTAGAGAAAAAGCATTGGATCACAGAAGTTGATCGGGTTGAGTTGCTTAACAAGGCTACCGAGGTGATTAATTACTGGCAGGAAGAGGGCAGAAAGCGCCCCATGTCGGAGGCTCAATCTAAGTTTCCAGAAGTTACATTCACCGGTAGCGCCTAACCTAGTTACTCCGCTTCATCGCTGGCAAAGGCGTGTTTGCGTTCTATGGGATCTATCCTTTAGCCCCCTTCTAGCTTGGATTGGGGGCTTTTTATAGTCTAAATACACACATTTAGTGTCAATCTACGAACAAGATCTATGATTGGAAGGGTAAGCCACCAATCATTTGTGGCTTTTACAATGATTTGCTACGGTTTATTACAGATCCTTAACTTTGGATCGCTACATTTTTTATGGCTATAAGCAACTGTTTTTTTAAGGTAGGTAAGCTTCATGTCTATGACGATCGCCCCCGACCAAGTAGAACGGATTGTTTGGAACCAGCATCACGACCCGTTTGAGGTGCTAGGTCCCCATCAGAGTGAGCAAGATGGCAAATCCGTTTGGGTGGTGAGGGCTTACCAACCCAATGCAGAGGCCGTGTGGGTCGTGTTGCCCGAACAGCGCACCGAGCATCCCATGCGATCGCTGCATCATCCTCATTTCTTCGAGTGCATTATTGATACTCCCGACCTGATGAACTATCAGTTGCGGATCAAGGAAGGAGAGAGCGATCGCGTTATTTATGACCCCTACGCCTTCCGTTCCCCCTTATTGACCGAACTTGACACCTACCTTTTTGCCGAAGGCAACCACCATCGCATTTACGAAAAGCTTGGAGCACACTTCACCACTCAGAGCGGGATTTCAGGGGTCTATTTTGCGGTTTGGGCCCCCAACGCTCGCAACGTCTCGGTGATTGGCAACTTCAACCACTGGGATGGGCGCAAGCACCAGATGCGGAAAGGCGCGACCGGAATTTGGGAACTGTTTATTCCAGAATTAAGCGTTGGCACGCCCTACAAATATGAGGTCAAAAACTGTGATGGGCACATCTACGAAAAATCCGATCCCTACGGATTTCAACAGGAAACTCGTCCCAAAACAGCGTCGATCGTCACGGATCTAGACGCCTACCGGTGGACAGACCAAGACTGGATCGAGAAACGACGGCAAAACGACCTATCTCAACCCATCTCCGTGTATGAAGTGCATATTGGCTCCTGGCTTCATACCTCCTCAGCCGAGCCAGCCACATTACCCAATGGGGAAACGTCGCCTGCCGTTATCGTGTCGGAGCTAAAGCCAGGGGCACGGTTCCTAACTTACCGAGAATTGGCGGATAAATTGATTCCGTATGTCAAGGAGTTGGGGTTTACTCATATTGAATTGTTACCGATCGCAGAGCATCCCTTCGATGGATCTTGGGGATATCAGGTCGTAGGGCACTATGCCTGCACTTCCCGCTATGGCTCTCCTGAAGATTTCATGTACTTTGTCGATCAGTGTCACCAAAACGGCATCGGCGTGATTGTCGATTGGGTTCCAGGACACTTTCCCAAAGATGGTCACGGGCTGGCGTTTTTTGATGGATCTCACTTGTACGAATACGCGGATCCCCGCAAAGGCGAACACAAAGAGTGGGGGACGCTAGTTTTTAACTATGCCCGTCATGAGGTGCGAAATTACCTCGTGGCAAACGCGCTGTTCTGGTTTGATAAATATCATATTGATGGAATTCGCGTTGATGCGGTCGCCTCCATGCTCTATCTTGACTACCAGCGCAAAGAGGGCGAATGGGTCACAAATCAGTATGGTGGGCGAGAAAATATCGAAGCGGCTGAATTTTTGCGGCAAATGAATCATGTGATCTTCAGCTACTTTCCTGGCGTTTTGTCGATCGCTGAAGAGTCTACATCTTGGCCGATGGTGTCTTGGCCTACTTACGTTGGCGGTCTAGGGTTTAACCTCAAGTGGAACATGGGCTGGATGCACGACATGCTCGACTATTTTCACATGGATCCGTGGTTCCGTCAGTTTCATCAAAACAACATCACGTTTAGCATGTGGTACAACCACAGCGAGAATTTCATGCTGGCGCTTTCCCATGATGAGGTGGTGCATGGCAAGAGCAATATGATCGGTAAGATGCCAGGGGATGAATGGCAAAAATTTGCTAACCTCCGATGTCTCTACGCATTTATGTTCACGCATCCGGGCAAGAAAACGCTGTTTATGAGTATGGAATTTGGTCAATGGAGTGAGTGGAATGTTTGGAGCGATCTAGAGTGGCATCTTCTACAGTTTGATTCCCATCAAAAGCTAAAGAGCTTTGTGTCTGCTCTCAATGCTCTCTACCGTCGTGAACCTGCTCTCTATACACAAGACTTCGCCCAAGAAGGGTTTGAATGGATAGACTGTAGCGACAATCGCCACAGCGTTGTTTCGTTCATTCGCCGGGATCAACACTCTGATGACTTTATTTTGACAGTGTGCAATTTTACGCCTCAGCCGCATAGCCATTATCGAGTTGGTGTTCCTGAGCCGGGCTTCTATACAGAGCTTCTCAATAGCGATGCGCGTGACTATGGCGGTAGCAATATGGGCAATTTGGGCGGTAAATGGACGGATGAATGGGCATACCAAAATTTCTCTTATTCTCTCGATCTCTGCCTTCCTCCCTTAGCCACTGTAATCTTTAAGCTCGATCGCCAAAAGACGCTCAGCGAGATCGCAGCAACCCAAGCTCTAAATTAGTCGCACTTTGGGTCTTTTTTCTGAGGTTGACTCTCTCCTGTACGCATCGCCCCCAGTAGGCTAGATACAATGACGCATCGCTTTCTAACCTGACCTGAGGTAACAGAGAGAGTCACTCGCCCCAGTTGTCCGTTTACTTCGCCGTAGTCGTTGAACCGAACTCGGTAAACGTTGTCTTTTCTGTACAAAGTTGTTTCCGGATCTAGCTGAACTTGTTCGGCTAGAGTGTTCCAGGGGAGGGTCAGTAGCTCAGCAGTAGATAGCTCAGTATCGCCGACAGGGTGAATCACCCACTCAACTCGATCGCCGGATTGCCTAAATTTTGTGTCGTGCCCAATATGCTGTAACTTGGCGGTACTTTGTGCCTGGCGAAGAACATCAAATACTTGATTTCGAGCAGTGATCAACTTCTGATTATTGAGGAATGAGATCCAAGAGGGAGCCGCGATCGCAGCGATCGCTCCAATTATCAGCAACACAACCAAGATTTCCAGCAACGTCAAACCCTGATCGAACGAGACTTTTTCTGAGTGCCGGTTTTTACCCTGGTTGGAATGCGATCTGGCACATCGCCTCAATTGATTCAAATAGCGATGGTGTATCTGCATCGAACAATCTCAATCAAATAAAATTAGTAAGTCAGCAAGCGCTAAACGGCAGTTCCCCAGATCTGAGGCTACTGACACTCTTCGTTCGCCCCTTCCTGCATTGCCCCCAGCAATGTTTTGATCATGATGCAACGGCGAGGATTAACACTACTGACGACTCCTACAGTAATTTTGTAGCCGGTCTCGGTGGGCAGGGCAACGTTGTTGATTTTGATCACATTGCCATAGGTATCAAACAAAACAGATGCATCAAAGTTTTGGCTTACCGGCACAGGAACAGCGTTTACCTTAATCGTTCCAGGCGCAATTTCTCCATTGCCTACGGTCTGCCAATTTTGAACCTCGGTCTTAGTAATTAAAGCACCAGAGTCTTTGGTCATCGAGTCCCCAGAAACGGGGATAGTCGCCATTCTAGGTCGGTTGCTATTGTTATCGAAGACAACCGCGCGATTAATTTTTGTGCGTTTTGCGTCAGCTTGGGCAGCGCGTAAGGTTTCAAAAATCTGACTTCTAACTGTGTTTAAGCGCTGGTTATTGGTAAACGTTACCCAGCTAGGAGCCGCGATCGCAAACATCACGCCGATCATAATGATGACCACTAGCGTTTCGAGGAGCGTAAATCCTGCTGTCGATCGCCTTGAAAGTCTCTGCCTTTTCATTGTTCTCTCCCAGTTGAGCCAGCCCTAAATATTCTTATTCAATACGCCCCGTGTCAGCACACGAGTCTCTATGGGAAGCGGAATGTTAGCATTACTTGCTCCTGGTCTACCGGCAACGTTCCCTTGAATGCGGATGATGACTTCTTGATTCAATTTGCCGTTGCTTTCTGCACCCTTCACACACACATAAAAGCCCCTCGCACTTGCCGAAGCAGGAGTCACAGTATAGTCGTTGGGGCAAGTCACGTCGCCACCAATTAAAGGATTTTTATCAACAAAGTCAAGTAAAACCTGATTGTTTGCATTCGTAGCCGCAACTGGCACTACATAACCAGCAATGGGCTTGTAATCTTTATTGTTGGGCCAATAATTAAAACCCGTGTTCTCTCCGGCTGGATAGAGCCACCCCTTAGTAATCTCTGGCTGAGTTCCACCTGCACCCGCACTATCAGAAAATTGAGGTAAATTGTACCGTTTGATTCTAGCTTTGCCCTTCCAGTTGTCACCGTTAGTCCAATCTAATGTATAAACCACTAGAGTGTACATCCGACGAGAAATACAAGGAACACCCGCCACAGCGACAGGAAGAGCAGCAGTGCTAGAAAAAGCTGCTGCATTATTGCTGCAATTAGTTTTCAGGTTTTGGGGAAGGTCTTCAACTTTCCAAAATGCTAAAACAGGCAAGGTAGTCGCTTCACCGGAGATTGGCTCGGGTAAGTAATCCAACAAGCCAGTGCAGTTTTGGCTCGTATTCACAGCAGCGCTATCTTTAACTAGACAGCGCCCATCGTAAACATAAACAGCTTCACGGAGATCGCGAGAAATATAGTCCATTGCCATTTGCACTTCACGTTGAGTATCACTCCGCGAAGCCTCGCGCTGATTTGTCTCTAACAGTTTTACAACCATAAACAGCAATCCACCCGTGATCACGCTGCCGATAAACAGCGCAACCAAAAGCTCAATCATCGTAAAGCCAGTATTCCTCTTCTGCTTGGATGACAGCAGAAGCGAAAATACGCTCTGCTTGAGAAATTGTCTAGACATTGTTCCTATCCCTGATGGCTTTTCTAGTTGTCTGTCAAGGCTGAAATGATGGATGGGTGGATGGGCGCATATGTAACATCTCCATCGACCCTCTTACTCATCCACCCCTCTACCCTCTCACCCATCTACCCCTTAACTCAAAGTTGATAATCTACTAGCTCTAAAACGCGTAACTATTCAGCACTTACGGGAGCCTTGAAGATCGGCATTAGTAGGCTTGCAAAGCGCCCTGTAGAGATCCACATTTGCGCTGGCATTGCTAGGCACAACCGTTGTGTAGAGAACAGCCAAAGGACGTTGTAACTGGTTGCCAAGCCCTGTTGTTCCTTTCAGGCTAACTTGCTCTTTCTCACCTTTATTAGCATTCAAGTTGTCTCTTGCAACAAAAGAGTACACTCTCACCCCCATCACAAATGCAGCCGGCTTTTCTCCTGGGACTAGGGCATCACCACTGCTATTAAGACCTGTACTGCGGAACGTTTGAACCAAAAAATCAGCTTCACAACTACCGTCTGTATCAACATCAACCTGAATGTACTTTTCTTTAGAGTCGGGAATCAGCGTATTTGATTTGTTAGCCGAGCATTTTGGGTCTGCTGTGACAATTTTGTTGCTTTCTTGAGCGCTATTTGGTGCAGCAATTCCAGGGTCAGTAGTAGCAGCTTTACGAACTTCTTCCTCATCGCCCGCAGCAGGCGGCAAATCAGCAAGCTCAAACTTATCTCGCTCAACTAAAGCGCGGACTCGATCGATTTCTCCTTGAGCCAGTTGCAAGGCTTGCTCTGCCCGTCGAGTCTGAACGCGAGAGCCAGTTGCCCAAAAAATAGGAGGAGTAATGCTGACAACGGTGATTGTGACGATAATAATCGCGACTAAGCCTTCGATCAAGGTAAGCCCTTGATCCGAGCGCTTTGTAGATCGGGCTTGGGTTAGGGCGATCGCTAACTGCAAAGCCATACCACGAGTCACAGTAGCCTTGCCCAGATTTTGAGTGAGAGGTAACAGCATATTTAGAACTCCTGATTACTAGCTACCTGGGCAATTTACGGTGACGCCGGACGGAATAAGCCCAGTGCTGTTTTTAACGGCTTTGCACAGCTTGGCAATATATGGATCATTAACAGGAGGCTCGCTGTAAAATTCGCTGCGATCTTTACCTGATGTAACGAAACGGGCGGCAGCAGGACCCGCAGGGCTGAGTTGTAGGGCAACGTCATACCCCCACAGGCGATTTGGAGGGCTGTAATAAGGAATGCTCTCGTTATCAATTCCCGTGGTTACCGCAGGGGGTTCCCACGTTTCAGTTTCAAAGGGTGCGGTTGCATAATTGCTGAAATTTAACTGTAGGAAAGAACCTGCAAAGAACAGATTTCTGCTCCCCCAATTCTCAAGAAAGCGTGGGAAATTGTGAAGTCCGCCGTATCCTTGCTTCTCTCGAGATGGGTGAATTCCACTCACAACAATCGAGTTAATCCGGGTTTCTTGGGCAGTCATCAAGCGCGCAGTATTATCTTCATCTACAGCAATGTAGTTACCTCCTTTCGATGGATAGGGAGCAGCAGTATTGGTTGGCGGAACCGTTGTTGGAGTAGCGGGTCTAGAAGTTAGTAGCGGAAGACCAGCTTGGGCATCCACAACTAAAGGCTGACCCACCCGAGAAATTTTGATGGGGGAGGTGAAATCAGTCCAGTAGTCGAACTTACCGGTCAGGTCGAGGAGATTGCGCTGTAAGTAGGTATAGGGAGAAGAATTTTCTCGCATCCAGTCTCTTCCTGATTGCAGAGCAGATTTAGGACGATTTTGGTTGTTGAAAGAACCGCGCCCATTAGACGGGCAACCAGGACCATACAAACCAGCTTTGTTGTATACCCTTCGATCGCCGTCAATATTTGACTGATTGGTCGAAATTGTGTAATCGGGTTTAAAGGGTGAGGATTGAATCGTAGCTGGTAGAACAAAGCTATCAGCGACACTTCCATCACAGAAAGCGCTGGAAAGAATTGTGATGCTGTCAGCTAAAATTTCAGAGGGACGCCAGCGATCAATATTAGGCTTAGCAAAGCTATCATCTCGATCAACTCGATCATTGTAGAACTGCTGCGCTGTGTAAGGACCGCTAGCAGGTAGTTTCTGCTTAAACTCTTCAATGGCGACTCCGGCTGTGTCATCTGTGCCGTCTTGATGAAGATTGAAATCCCCTTGAATATAGACAGGCTGATCCGTAAAGAACGACAGTCCACGAATGTTTTTGTCAGTATCGATCAGACCATCTTTGCGTTTGACTTGTGCGCCATTCCGCAGCCGAAAGCCGTGGCTCCTACGATCGGGATCTGGCAAGAAATCGATCGCTTTGGTTGAAATACCGCGTGCATCAACACTAGGATCTTTGGTTTCGGCAAGATTACGCACATCCATACCCGTGGCGGCATCAGGTCGCTTAATTGCGTCTTCGCGAATGGCATCTTCCCGGAAAGCGTAGACGACGCCGCTCTCTGGCAACCAAACATTCTGGGTTCCAGCTAAGTTGTTTCTCAACATCCCTAGATCAATGTCGAGAGAGCGAGTGAGTAAATATTGGCGACCATCGAAGAACGCACGGTCTAGGAATGGAACCGCCGTGACGCTAGATTTATTAGGATTTGTCGGATCATTCGCATCAGGAGTGACGATAAAGTTAGTTGGAAAATTGGGTGCACTCGTTTTTGTTGGACCGTTTGTTTTGAATGTGCTGCTGTAGCTACCAGATGGCAGATCTGGCTGAAGCATCTTCGGTAATGTCCAATCGTTTAACTTCTTGGGCTGTAGAGCAACTGCTTCGACTGAATAGTCCTCGATTGGAAAAGGAATTGTAGGAGTCCAAGCGGGAGGAGCACTGGTATCGGGAACAAAGTAAGGGCGGCTACTAGAAGTAGTCGGCGATAGACTACCGTTAATGCCATTGGAATTGATATTTGCTGAAATATTTGAGATTGGTATTGCAGAAGCGGGCGTTTGAGGCTCAAAAGTTCTAAATCTTGCTCTGTTTGTCCCTGCTGTTCCTGGAAGAGCAGCATCAACTTGTCTGAATGGTTTGCTCAGAACAAGGGTCTTGACATATGCATCTGTGATGTAGGGTTCAGGATCAGGATTGCCAGGAAGCGACGTTCCGTCGGGCTGACGGTAATCGTATTTCAGGGACGATCCAGGTATGTCTTCGATAGCTCCCGTGAGAGTATGATCTTTTTCTGGAAAAATATAATGTAGCGAAGGGAACTTGGGTAGGACTGTTGCCTGTTTAGCAGGATTACCAGGCTCATAGTTACGGGTATCAACCGTGCCGCAAAGGCGAGAGAGCGCTAGTCGGTACTTACCGAGTTCTTTCTGGCTGAGTTTTGCCAGATTAGAGGCGTCTTCACGCGAGCCATCTGCTAGTTTAACCGAAGAAATGCCGCGTGCAATTTTGAGATCTGGGTCAGTGGCATCACCATTACCCTGGAACGGATCAGCACCGCCTACTCGTTGCCCAAAGGTAAATTCATCGGGGTCACAAGCCGTTGGAAAGACGGGATAATAAGCATCTTGATATTTAACAACATACTCTCCAAATGCAGGAGAAGGTCGGAAGCCAAAGGTGCGATCGCGCCGAATCTGATGATGCAGCATAATCATCTCAGCTAACCGAATGCGTGGATCATTCTCAACATCTGAACCTGACACAGCAGCAATTTGCCGCTTCAACACCCCAATAAACACCTCCGGCGGAACATTGTAGTAATCCTTTGCATTGTAATCTGAGGGACTATAGATGCCATTTTCCTTGTAACCGTAGGTACTTAGCTGAGACTTTGGCAAGACTTCATCACCGCCGTTTGCGGTTTTGATCTCCCCATCCATTAGGGTGAACAGCCTTCCAGCTAGATCAGACAGAACTCTACCGTTTTGGCTGAGTGAAGGAGTTAAAGCTCGACTGGGAACAAAGTCGTTATTTGGGTTAGAGGGGTCAAATTGCTGAAGCTGGCTAATGGTGTAGGCGAGGCTACCCAGCGTGCAAGCAGCCGTATGCAAATAGGTTTTGTCGGCAATGCTTAAGTTTGCGTACTGAGTGCCTCCTTCTAACTTGCCTAGGGTTCTTCTCAAATTAGAAAAATTGCCCCACATTGTTAGAGCAGGATAAGGATGAATCTTATCATCGGATTTAGGCGGGTACGCCCCATCTGGGTCGCCAGCAAAGGATGCGAGATTGGTTAGTGCTTTGCGTAATGGGCTATCACTATTCATTGCAAGCTCAAACGCGGCGGCGTCATTGGCAGGAGGATTAAATTCCCAACCGTTAGTCCCCTGACCTGTAAAAAAGTTGGTCAATAAAAAGGCGTTCTCTGGGCTGGCTGGATCGCCCCCTTTGGCAAACTGGGTTTGTATAAAGTTGATCGACTGACGAAGAGTCGTTGGTGTACCAGGATGGGCAGTAGTAGCAAGACACGCAACCGGATAGTCTGGATTTTTTGGCTCTACATTAAAGTGATAAACTGCTGTTGATTGAACTGCTGAAACATTATCTCGAAGCGAGCGCCGTTGCAGGTCAACGTGTTTTACAGTTGTGCCGGAAGATGCAACCGGATACGGTTTTACAGTGGGTGGATAGAGGGGATCACCTTCGGTTTCGCCGGATTCAATAAAGTCATTGCCATTTTTATTTTGCGGTGCAAACCAAGTATTGAGATTACCTAGCTCTAAGCGCTCACCTACTAGAATGCGAAGTCCAGCACTTCTAGCACGCCGCTCCCAATATCCATCTAGTCCTACAACGCCTTCACTGCTTTGCTCAAGAGACGGCGGATTTTGTAACGTTAGGCGAGAGTACTGATCGCCAACAATATCGTCTCCTACTTTTTTGCCAGCAGGAATTTGACCATCTTTGTTGTCGTCATATTTATACTTCGGACCCCAGCGATCGTCAGCGCGGTAGAGATCATCGACATAAGGCGCTTTCTCGGAGACATTCTTAATCCGTTCTCCTAAGCCTTTGGTTTTTAGGTTGTTCCAGTCTTGCAGCGTACTGTTGTTTGTCTGTGATCGATTGGTGTAGCCGTCTTCCGTCAAAACTTTTTTGGGATCAATGGAGACATTGATAGGGGTGACATTGTTTTTAGCAGCATCAGAACCACTATTAAGGGTTTTAGCACTATTTTCTGGTTTAGGACCGTGAATATAAATGGCGACACTGCCTGCTGTGGTGTTGGTCTTCATCGCTCCCGCGATCGCAACCCCCTGATAGAGAAGTTGACTGTTATTATCTTGATAGCTCGTAACCGTGATGTCTGAGTTAGAAGCTGGCTCATAGACACAAGAGTTTTTGGCACTAATCAAGTGAGCGTTAAATTTGCCACTGCTGCCCCCAACGATCAAGCTTCCCTCGGTGTGCATCGCACCGTTCCAATTGAAGGTAGGACCGGGATAAATCTCCAAGTCGTTGCGGAACCAAGCTCCCCACTTATTGCCTCGGTTAATTTGGCGATCCTGGTGCATCTCTAGCGTGACAGCCGTTGACTTAGCTGCATCTGGAATTACCAGAGCATCCACCTGAAAATTTTTGCGTAGGATTGAGGTATTCGCTGAGTCTTCAAACCAACCGCCCTCTGGCGCGCTATTCCCGGCTGTGGTTGTACACCCGATCGCCTTTAAATCGTTGCTAAGCGGCCCATGACGCACCACGATCGCAGCAGGTTCGACTACTTTTCCAGTTTTGTCTTTTATGTTAAAGTTTGCTTTTTCTTTATCGCTCAAAGAAACTAGCTGTTCGTTGATCGTTTTTTTGGGCTTTTCAGGATCATAGGGCGTTCTCAACGCGATGGAATAAACAACCGTTGCATCTGCTTTGCCATCGCTGTCGGTATCGGTGCGAAACGACCAAGCGTTATCTTTCTTACCGTCGCCATTAAGGTCGATTCGAGTCTCATCTGACAAATCGTAAGCTTCTACCAGATTACCCTGTTTATCTTTAACCGGAAGCTTGATGATGCTACTTGAGCCATCATTGAGCAGCATGTTGTAGAGCAGTTCTTCGCTGGGTACGCCGCCAGGGTAGCGAGTGTCGCGGGTAGGGTCAAACAGAAACTCCATCTTAGAGCGGGCACGATCGACCGCCGGGGTAGCTGCATTGTAGATCACCCTCTGTTGCGCTTCACCAATGACTTGTGTGTTGCGGTTGTAAGCCCGGAAAGTAAGGGCACCAACTGTCAACGATACAACCAACACCAGCAGAACCGTGGTTGGTAGTACAAAACCTGATGGTGCAACCTTTCCCTGGTGCTGGTTGATAAGCGCAGATCGGAGAAGCCAGTTAACAAAAGATTTTGTTAGCGATCGATAGAGTCTCCGAACCTGGCGAAATAGACCCTGAATGGCTTGTGCGAGTTTACGGTGTGACATAGCTGCTGATTTGGCAGAAGGAAATAGGGTGCGAGAGCGATTGGGGTAGGTAGACGAGTTGTCTGCCAAGGAGTAGGGAACCTAGGGATGTAGGTTAGTCTCCTGCGTTTTCCTCTAGAAAAGTCAAGTCAGATTTTAGAAAGTTTATTAAACCCCTAAAGTAAATTTGGCTATTGAACACTGGGTTAGTGAAGTTTTTCACAGTTTTGACAACTCAACTCTAACGTTCACCGAAACCAATTTTAATAGACCTCTTCCGGAAAGATAATCCTTTAATAGGCACTAAAAAGCGCTTTTTGAATTCTGTAATTTTACGCAAGTTAGAAACCAAAAGAGTAAAAAGTAAACGAGTCAAACGCTTTGTCTGTTCTAAATTGTGCCTAGTCTAGATCGGGAAACCACAGCGCAGCCAAAAAATGGAAGCCATAGTGAATTACCTGGAAAATACGATACGGATAGAAAGGTTAGTGCGCTTATGCTACCCACTTGCCTTCTACTTTCTATCAAGGGTTCAAAAGTTTTTATCTTTCTAGAGAAACAGTCAATAAAAAACTGGGGATCGTTTGATGACGATTACCCCAGTTTTTCTAAGATAGATTTTCTAAGATAGACAATTTAGATCAATGGCTAAATTAATCTCGGAGACCGAATTTCTGCGCTGCAAAAACTAGCGATCGTAACAGGTCTATGTTTCAAAAAATTTACAGACGGCGCAGGTCAATTCCTGCTTCTTTTGCAAAGGTATCTAGGCTCTTATGCTCTAGCGTTTTAATGGCTTTGGTAGAAAGGCGCAACCTGACCCAGCGATTGCCAGATTCCCACCAAATGCGCTTCCACTGCAAATTTACTTCTTGCAGTTTTTTGGTTCGACGGTGAGAGTGAGAGACAGCAAAGGCATTATTTGCCGTTTTGCCGGTAAGCTGACATTTTCGCGCCATGGTGGTCTCCGATATTGCGTAAACAAAATGTTGAGTACAGTCCTTCATTATACCAATTCTTGCTCTAATCGAGAACAAAAAATGCAGGAGGGAGACGCTTTTGGTTATGTATCATCAGAAAAGATGTAAAGAAGTGCCCTGATCCCTCCAAGATATTAGGTGGATAGCGTAGAAAGGGCACGAGCGATCGCATGTAATGCTTGGTCAATTTCTGCGGTCGTCACGATCAGTGGTGGCACAAACCGCACGACCTTTAAGCCTGCCGGAACAAGTAACACACCTTCTTGCATGGCTGCTTTGACAACATCGGCAGAAGTCAAGCTCGCTTCAGCGTGAAGTTCCATCCCATTAATTAAGCCCCAACCGCGCACCTCTACGATTAACGTAGGATATTGCTCAGCTAGGTGTCTCAGTCCAGATCTGAGATGCTCACCTTGCACCTGAACATGGGTCAAAATATTTTCATTTTCTAAGGTTTGGCAGACTGCCAAGGCGACGCCACAGGCAAACGGATTTCCGCCAAAGGTGCTGGCATGATCGCCGGGTTGAAACACGTCGCAAAAGGATTTGCACAACATTGCACCGATAGGGATGCCGCCGCCCAATCCTTTTGCAGAGGTGAAAATGTCTGGCTCGACCCCAAGATTTTCGTAGCCCCACCAATAGCCCGTACGACCCATGCCAACCTGAACCTCATCCATAATTAGCAGAATGCCGGTTTTGTCACAAATTTCCCGGACGCGCTGGAAGTAGGCGCGATCTCCGGGACGAACGCCGCCTTCTCCTTGGAGTCCTTCGAGCATAATTGCGGCGACATGGCGCTGGTCATGATCAAGCTCTGCGATCGCGCATTCCAACGCTGCAATATCGTTGTATGGAACGTAATGAAATCCTGGAACTAGGGGGCTAAAATCCTTCTGATATTTGGGCTGCCCAGTAGCGGTGATGGTGGCAAGCGTTCGTCCATGGAAACTAGCGTGAGCCGTTAGAATAACGGGGTTCTCAAGCTTTAGAACGGTATGCCCATATTTTCGAGCTAGTTTGATTGCCCCTTCGTTTGCCTCGGCTCCAGAGTTACAGAAAAAGGCGCGATCGGCACAAGAATGGTTTACAAGCCACTTGGCTAGTTCGCCCTGCTGCCGGACATAGTAAAGATTGGAAACATGGTGAAGGGTTTGAATTTGCTCGGTAACGGCAGCTACGATCGCAGGATGGGCATGTCCTAGCGTACAAGTGGCAATTCCGGCTACAAAATCCAGATAGGCTCGTCCTTGGTCATCCCATACGCGGCAGCCTTGCCCTCGCTCTAGAACTAACGGAAACCGTCCGTAGGTTTTCATCACGTATTCGTCAAACTCAGCCGTGGTGAACGAGCTAGGCGTTGAAGGGGTTTTGACAAGGGTTTCTGGAGTCACTGATTTCGTTCCTTAATAAAATAAATCGAGGACAAAGCGCGAAAACTTCAGTATGAACCGTTTAGAGGAGGACTTTCTCGGTAGAAAAATTGGATTGGCATCTCTTATCTTTAGAGATGTTGTTCTAAAGCAATTATGGTGAAGCCAGGTATGGTCAAGGGGTGGCAGTGCCACATCTCGAAGGATCGCTAGGGTGTAAGTCAGAAGGTTATGACACAGTTGATTGCAACAGTAGAACGTGAGCAAGGGCGGTTTGCCGAACTAGTGACAGTGTTAATCATTTTGTTGCTGGTTGCCACGATTGTGGCTTTATTGTCTCGCCGGTTGCGAATACCGTATGTGACTGGCTTGGTATTGGCAGGGTTAGCGATCTCAGAGTTTTTGCCCCGTCGGGTTGGACTCGATTCTTCGCTTATTATCAACTTGTTTTTGCCAATCTTGCTGTTTGAAGCGGCAATTAATACTGACATTAGCCGACTTCGCAGCACATTAAAGCCAATTTTGCTACTTGCTGGTCCAGGAGTGGTGGTTGCGGTTGGCGTAACAGCCGTTGGCTTAAAGTTTGGGCTAAGGCTTGAGTGGATTCCGGCGTTGTTGGTCGGTGTCATCCTGGCAATCACCGATACGGTATCTGTAATCGCAGTCTTTAAGGAAGTTTCAGTTCCGTCGCGGCTCATTACGATCGTAGAAGGCGAAAGTCTATTTAACGATGGGATCGCTCTAGTTTTATTTAGTTTGATTTTGAAATTTAACACAACGGGCAGCGTCAGCGTTGTGGAGGGTATTCAGGAACTTGGGGTGACCATTTTGGGCGGCTTGGCAGTTGGGATCACGCTTGGATATTTGGGGATCGGGCTGTACGTCCAGTCTGACGACGATCCGTTGAGCAGCATTTTGTTAACCGTTGCGATCGCGCTGGGTGCCTTTCAACTCAGTCAATGGTTGGGCGTGTCGGGTGTAGTGGCGGTTGTTGGAGCCGGATTATTGGTCGGCAATTTAGAGCGACTCCCCATTGGCGCAATTCCCAAGGAACCACGTAGCATTTCAGCATCGAGTCGGATTACGGTGCTGAGCTTTTGGGAATACGCAGGATTTGGGGTCAACACATTTATCTTTTTATTGATTGGGTTAGAACTGAGCGTGCCGACGCTCTGGAACACGTTACCTGCTGTGCTTTTGGCAGTTTTGGCGTATCAAGCTGGGCGATTTCTTGCGGTGTATCCCCTGCTCGCGATCGTACGTAGCATCGATCGTCCTATTCCGCTCCAGTGGCAACATGTTTTATTTCTAGGAAACATTAAAGGATCGCTGTCAATGGCGCTGGTCTTGAGTTTACCGCCATCGCTGCCTGGGCGAGAGGCGCTAATTGCGATCGTGTTTGGTGCAGTGCTTCTATCATTGGTGGGGCAAGCCTTGAGTCTTCCCCTGTTTGTCAAGCGTCTGAACATCACCCATGGCTCGGAAACCCAGCAGTGGATCGAAGGGTTGCAGTCTCAGTTGATGACTGCCAAAGCGGCCCAAGAAGAGCTAGACACGCTGCTCAATGCAGGGGTTTTGGCAAAATCGATTTATGAAGAGATGCGATCGAGCTATCAGGTGAAGGTTGCCGCCGCCGAGCGATCGCTGCGAGAGTTTTACAACCGACGAGGGGACAAGGGAAGCCGGGTCGAACCCCGATTTGATGCGGTGAGGCGGCGCTTACTGCTGGCTGAAAAAAATGCGCTGAGTGATGCGTTGCGGAAACGCATTTTATCAGAGGACATTGTGCGATCGCGAACCCGCACCATCGATCAGCAACTGCTGAACTTAGAAGACGACTAGTGGTCTGTCAAGGTGGATGAGGGACTAGGAAATGAGGGGGAGACCGGGAGTCTAGTAATCGGAACCATCCACCCATTCACCCATCAACCTAAAGTTAACAATCTACTAGCCACATTTCTGCATAAAATCAACCATTTCATGAATCAACCCCGGCTTTGTGGCAATCAACACCGTAGACTCTAGCTCTAAAATAGTGCTGCCGTTAGGAATCGTCAGATCCATATGGGCATGAGGCTGATAACCAATAATCAGGGAACCCCTGGGAAATTTTGGATCTTGGGCAACCTCGGCAACGCTGCGACCCACAACATCACAGTTTCCTGAAAGGGACAATTTGAGGACTTCAATTTGCCCTTGCTCAAAGTGCATGATCGACTCGACTTCCGGATATTCGATCACATTCACCATCGTAGACACTGCAAGCTCGATCGCATTGATCACATGGGTTGCCCCCGCAAACCGGTAAGGACCAGCAAAATCTCTATGCCGCATTCGCACCAGAATATGTGGCACACCATAATGCTTGGCTAACGTCACCATCGCTAGGTTGAGCGCATCGTCTCTCAGCACCGCAACCAAAGCATCTGCCTTACGGATGCCAGCTTCGAGCAATATTTCAGTGCTAACAGCACTCCCCTCGAAGGCAATGACACCCAGTTGCTCACGGGCATAATGACAGGCAGCAGCACTGATATCGATCACAGCAACGGTATGCCCCAAATCTACCAATCGCTGCGCCAAACTCAGCCCAATGAGTCCGGCACCCCCAATCAAGACATACATAGCAACCCCTCTATAGTTTCTACCTATTTTATTTAAGCGAAGAGGCGCGAAAATGTGTCGCCATGCTTAATGATCGGATCGACGGGCGAAGGGCAATTTGGCTGTCAGCTAATCTAGCTTTAAAGAGTTGACGGGGACTTCATCCCACGATTCCACTTGCCGCATCCGGGCGACCCAGCCTTCTGCTTTTTGCCTATCGGTGAGGTTGTCTTCAAACGACTGATGACAGGCTTCGGCTTGAGTTTCGTCACGGCAGGCAATGCAGGCATACATTAGACCGCCGGGATCAAGCTGCTCGTTTATCCAAATTGCCACGATCGTATCCTCCAAGACGGACAGGAGATTAACTACCAGGATACGGGAATGTTTGACACAGTTTCAAGGCTTAGACGTTGCTCTGTAGGGTTGCCATGTGGACAAGAGCTTCTCCAGTGACTCGACAGGTGCGCCAGTCAGGCAGGAGAGTTGCCCCCAGGTGCTGGTAGAACGCGATCGCAGAGTCGTTCCAGTCTAAAACGCTCCATTCAACGCGCCCACAGTTTCGCTCGACCGCTAGTTCTGCAACTTTTGTGATCAGAGCTTTACCGATCCCTATGCCTCGGTAGTCGGGTAGCACGAAGAGGTCTTCAAGGTAAAGTCCGGGTGCGGTCAGGAAGGTGGAATAGTTATGAAAGAACAGGGCAAAGCCTACGAGTTGGTCAGAGGCTTGGGCTACGATCGCTTCGATATAGCGACGACTCGATTGATCAAGTTCCGAAGAATCACCAAACAAATGCAGCGCCAATTCTTTAGGCGATCCGGTGACTTGGTGGGCTAATTTTTCGTACTCAGCAAGGGCTTGAATGAGCGAGAAAATTTCAGGTACATCCGCAGGAGTTGCAAGGCGAATCTTGAAAGTTGCTGAGTTGGAAAGCATAGATAAAGTCAAAAGGCATAAAGTTAGAAGATACCAAAAGTAGACCTTGTATAAACCTGTAGTGTTTCTCCTCTGAATTTAGATCTAGAGAACCGAACCCTGCAAAAACCGCAGATCAGCCTGTGTAAAAAAGCACAAGTCCCAAAAAATATGAGTTTTGAGCCACACAAAAAGTCACCCAAAACTCATATCTCAAAAGCAACTACTTTTCTAGCCCAACCAGCCTTTCAATCGTTCCGCAATCTGAGGGCGGCGCAGCTTTCGCATCGCCTTGCTTTGAATTTGGCGGACTCGCTCTCGCGAAAGATTGAACATGCCGCCCACTTCTTCCAAGGTGCAAGGCTTACTAGTAGTCAGCCCGTAGCGCAGCGAAATGATGTCCTTCTCACGCTGGGTCAGCACGTTGCCCAAAACATCCCAAATTTCTTGCCGGAGCATGGTTTCACTCATTTGAGACTCAGGCGATTGGGTGTCTCCGTCTTCTAGAAGATCCATCAATTCCGTGTCTTCACCTTTGCCCACACGATGGTTAAGCGAGAGCGATTGACGCCGCACTTGATGCAGGTGTTGAAGCTGCTCAACCGTTAAATCCAGGGCTTGGGCAAGCTCTGCCTCGGTTGGATTGCGTTGTAGTTCTCGCTTGAGTTCACGGTGAGCTTTCTTCAGCTTGTTGAGCTTTTCAACAATGTGAATCGGCAACCGAATGGTGCGAGCATCATTGGCGATCGTTCGGGTGATGCCCTGCCGAATCCACCAGTAGGCATAGGTTGAAAACTTATAACCTTTGTCGGGATCAAATTTCTCAGTGGCGCGGTTGAGTCCCAAGGCACCTTCTTGGATCAGATCTAGAAAGGGCACACCGCGATTGAGGTAGCGCTTAGCGATCGACACCACGAGCCGCAGATTAGAGCGAATCATCTTCCGCTTTGCCACACGACTGCGATGGAGGCGGCTTTCTAGCTGCCGTTCAGTCAAGCCAACCCGTTCTGCTAGCTCAATTCTAGTCGGTGTGCGCCCCAGTTCCTGAAACAGTTGCCGTTGCACCTCTTCCATCTCGACAACGTACTTGACCCGCCGAGCTAGCTCAACCTCTTCATCTGGCTTGAGGAGAGGATAGCGCGCCATTTCCTTGAAAAACGCACCAACGGCGTCGTCAGCAACCGTTTTGCTGTAGCCTGCCGATCGCGCCGACGCAATCTTGTCGATCGCATCTCTGACCTCATCTGCACCCCCTAAATCATCGCCCATGCCATCGAGACCGGAAAAATCTACTCCTTCTTCAGGAGAGGGGACGTCTGCAAAATCGATGTCTGGCTCTAGGTGCAGAGGGTCAACCCGATTTGAATCGGCTGCGTCTACTCCAAAGTCCAAAGTACGAGTGGGGAGAGTCTCTGTGGGAGAACTGTTGCTTTGCTCGTTCATATCAATGCCGTATTATTGATTAGCTTTGCTCAAAGCACTTCCATTTCAGAAGATAGAGATTTTCTAATACTTTTGTATATCCAGAATCAATGATCCTAGCCTTCAAGTTAGTGTTGAAATTTGAGCGTCAGCACTATTAAATGAGCAGCCTACAAAAGATCGGAAAAGAAACTGAAATGATTGAGAAAAGAAGTTGCAGGTTTTTAAGCTTCGCCTTGAATCGTCTCCTAGAAGACGTTTCTTAACCGTTTTCTAGTAAAAGCTGAGCTTGGACGTTGATCATGAACAGAGTCAGGACCAACTCAGGCAAACTGTCAGTTCTGCCGTAAAACAGAAGAACAATTCGCGAATGTCTCTAGCCTTACTGAACACTTAAGATTCTAGCGACGACAGCAAAGTTTTTCGTAAGCCGTGCAACAAACTGCCAAAACAGCTTTTTTTATTTTTTGTCTGCTGCCCTAACAGCCTCTCATACATAATCAGATTTACATCTCTACCAATGGTGAGAAAACCCGAAAAAGAAGTGTGAACAGAGGTAATTTGCTGATAAGGGCACGGAAGGTGCGTTGGGTTATGCCCTTGGTAACTCGCTAAAATAGAGGAATGGAGCGTGTTTACATACATTCGATTAAGGGTTTGAATACCGCGAGTTTTGCCATTTATTGTCTTTCTTAAGTTTTTCTATAGTTGTTTGTTAACGAACATTGCGATCGCACGGCAAGCCCTAGGCGATCGCTCACTGTAAAGTCCGAAGAAAGCGTGTCTATGAATGCCAGTATGTCTGACTTCTCGTTGATCAATAGCTTACCTGGAGCAGGGTTGGGCACAGACGGTGCGATAGACAGGTCTGCGATGGATCGGCAGTGGGTGGAGGTGCTGGTCGATTGTTCTGGGACACAAGGACTCTACACCTACGCTTTGCCGCCAGATCTAGCCGTACGGGTGGGTGATATTTTGAGTGTGCCATTTGGAACGCAGCAGGTAGGAGCGATCGCCGTTCGGTTGCTCGATACCCGACCCACCGAGTTAGCCGCCGATCAGATCCGCTCGGTCGATGCGATCGTGAGTGCTGGGTTTTTTCCAGCGTCGTATTGGGCGCTGCTTAACCAGGTGGCGCAGTATTATCACACATCGCTGATGCAGGTGGTGAAAGTGGCATTGCCGCCAGGATTGTTAGCGCGATCGCAGCGGCGCATTCGGTTTCTCAACGATGAGAAGACTCCGCTAACGGCAGCCGCACGGCACATTCTAGAGCTTCTTAAAGCCAGCAAAACAAAAGACTATTCGTGGCAGTTTGTGCAGCGCCAAGTGCAAGGAGCGCATCGTGGCTTACAAGAGTTGCTCAAGCAAAATTTGGTGGAGAGTTATCTAGAACCACCAGCAACAATGCGTCCCAAGCTGCGCCAAGCGGTGACGCTGATTTCCACAGAAGGGCAACTCAGTGAGCGTTACCGAGAAATTTTAGAAGTGCTGAAGCGGCAGGGCGGCGAGATGTGGATGACTGACCTGCTGCAACTGTGCCGAACGACGACACCAACGCTAAGAAAGCTAGAGCAGCAGGGCTGTTTGATCTTGCAGCCACGGGAGATTTTACGAGCGGAGGGGCTGCCGGAGGTGGGTGAAGAGGGCGCAAAGTCACTCACTGCCGATCAGGCGGCTGCCCTTCAGCAGGTGCAGCAAGCGACCGGATTTACCCAAATTTTGCTGCATGGCGTCACGGGATCGGGCAAGACAGAAGTGTATCTCCAAGCGATCGCGCCGATTTTGCAGCAAGGGCGCTCTGCGTTGGTGTTGGTTCCCGAAATTGGCTTGACGCCGCAACTAACGGATCGCTTTCGGGCGAGGTTTGGGGATCAAGTCTGCGTCTACCATAGCGCCCTTTCGGATGGCGAGCGGTTTGATACGTGGCGGCAGATGCTGAGCGGCTCACCTCAAGTCGCGATCGGGACGCGATCGGCAATTTTTGCGCCTCTGCCAAGCCTCGGGTTGATTATTCTCGATGAAGAACATGACTCCAGTTTTAAGCAAGATCAGCCTGCACCGTGCTATCACGCTCGAACGGTAGCCCAGTGGCGGGCAACATTAGAAGCCTGTCCGTTGATTTTGGGATCGGCTACCCCATCGTTAGAATCTTGGGTGACGAGCCATCAAGAAGTCGCCCAATCGCAGTATGTATCGCTGCCAAAGCGAATTTTAAATCGTCCGATGCCAAAGATTGAGGTGGTGGACATGCGGCAAGAATTGCGCGATCGCAACGGCTCGATTTTCAGCCGATCGCTCCAAACCGCCCTCCACCACCTCAAAGAAACAGAGCAACAGGGCTTACTCTTCATTCATCGTCGTGGGCACAGCACCTTTGTGTCGTGCCGCAGTTGTGGCTACGTGATGGAGTGCCCCAACTGCGATGTGTCGCTCTCGTTTCATCACACCCATGAAAACGCCAAACCTCGGCTGCGCTGTCATTACTGCAATCACGTTCAAAATCAACCCCCGCACTGCCCCTCGTGCGGATCGCCTTATTTCAAGCAGTTTGGTAGTGGGACGCAGCGCGTGATGCAAGAATTGGAGCGGCAGTTTCCAGACTTAACGGCGATTCGGTTTGACAGCGACACAACGCGGGCGAAAGGCTCCCATCGGGCGCTGCTGACCCAATTTAGCGATCGCAAAGCTGATTTGCTAGTGGGCACCCAAATGCTGACCAAAGGCATCGATCTCCCCCAAGTCACCCTCGTTGGGGTGATCTCTGCGGATGGATTGCTCAATCTCGCCGACTTTCGAGCGAGTGAGCGGGCGTTTCAGACCTTGGTGCAGGTAGCAGGACGGGCAGGGCGAGGCGAAGAACCAGGGCGAGTGATTCTGCAAACATACTCGCCGGATCATCCCGTCATTGGGGCGGTGCAGCGTCAGCAGTATGAACCCTTTGTGGCGGCAGAACTCAAGCAGCGACAGGAGTTGCAGTATCCGCCCTACGGACAGCTGGTGCTCTTTCGGATCAGCGGAGGGAATGCGGTGGCGGTGCAAAAAGCCGCAGAGCGAGTCGCTGTAGAACTGTCGAAGTCTACCCAATACGCGGTTTTAGGTCCTGCTCCGGCGACCATTCTCAGAGTTGCTCAGCGCTATCGATGGCAGATTTTGCTGAAGTTTCCATCGCACGATGGTTCTAAAGTGCCGAATTTGGCAGACTTGCGATCGCTCTGTGGCTCTACGGTGAGTTTGACGATTGATGTCGATCCGATGAATCTGATGTGAGTCGCGCTTCTGGCAAAATCAGCATCGCATCGCCAAAGGAATAAAAGCGGTAATGCTGCGCGATCGCGTCCTGATAAAGGTCTAAGGCGCGTTCTCGCCCAATCAGCCCACTCACCAGCATGAGCAGGCTTGACTTGGGCAGGTGGAAATTGGTAACCAGACCATCTACCACGCGCCACTGATAGCCAGGGTAAATAAACAGATTTGTCTTACCACAGTACGATCGCAGATCCCCCGATTGAGATGCGCCTTCTAGCGATCGCACTGCCGTAGTTCCCACCGCAATGACCCGCCCGCCATTTGCCTTAATCGCTCGAACTTGCGCCACCGTCTCTTCGGGCACTTCGATCCATTCCCCGTGCATCTGGTGGTGGCGGATGTCTTCGGTCTCTACCGGGCGAAAGGTTCCCACGCCGACATGCAGGGTCACAAAGGCGCGCTGAATGCCTTTTTCATCAAGGCGATTGAACAATTCTGGCGTGAAGTGTAACCCAGCGGTGGGAGCCGCCACTGCCCCGACGCGATCGGCGTACACCGTTTGATACTGCTCAGGTTCAGAGTCGGAGCCTGTGATGTAGGGTGGCAGCGGCATTTGACCAAACTGATCGACCACTTCTAGCAGCGATCGCCCATCTGATACCTCAAACTGCAAAATTCGCCCTCTAGTTGCCTCATCACTGGCAACAACGGTGGCTCTAAGGCTGATCCCGGTTGGCTGATGGGCGGCAAAGATAACCTGGCTTCCCGGTTTGAGGCGTCTGCCAGGCTTCACCAACGCCAACCACTGATTTCGCTGCTGCTCCTCTAACAGCAAAATTTCGACGGCTGTGCCCGTCGTCTTTTGACCATAGAGACGCGCCGGAATCACTCGCGTGTTATTCAACACTAAAAGATCGTTAGCTCGGAGAAGATCGGGCAAATCGCGGAAAACCTGATGGCGATGGCGCTGCTGATCTTCTACGACAAGTAGACGTGCGCTATCTCTAGGCGTGACCGGAGACTGAGCAATCTGCCCCTCTGGCAAACCATAGTCATAACTAGAGAGTAACTGGTCAGCATCCACGGAAGATTCGTTCACGAGCGGCAGTTCCCAATTAAATCATGAGGGTTGGCAGATAGGAGGGGTAAACCAGAGAGGTTGCCATCTATTAACTACTAAACCTCAAAATGGGTGAGGTTCCCTATCGGATGTCGGGGGCTTCTCCCCTACACGAACAGCAAGATTCGCCCGAAGATAAGAGGTGTAGCATTTGCTTAGGTAAGGACGATCCTATGGAATATCTCTACTATTTGGCGAATGCCAGTCTCACTCTGAGAATCGTTGAGTTTCTTCACAATAGAACTCAATTGCCCGTCAGCTTTATGACTGTCATTCATCAAATCGACGGTTGGGTAGTCAGAGTTAAAATGGAGCACGAACTCGACACAGACCAAGACGGCGATTTTCAGGCATTTATGAAAGAACTGGGGATTCCCTACCAGCCGGGCATTCGGATTCAGATGGTGCTGTGGGGACTTGAAACAGGTCAGTCTCCGGTTGAGGTGATGCAGCGCTATCAGGTGGCGGTAGTGTCTCATGGAACCCCCGATCGGGTTGAAATCGAGGAGTTTCGCCACCAGTTTGTGCAAGGGTTGGGCTACTGCCCAGAAACCCTCGCGTAGTCTTGGTCAGTTGTTTTGGTTAGTCGTGCGTGAACGCATCCGGAATGTAGGTTTGCAGGGTCAGAATATAGCCTGCGACACTCTGACTAAAGCAGTCTTTATGCCCCTGCTTTGACGCAGAAGCTTTGCGGCATCTCACGATCGCAACATCAAAGCGACAAGGCAAAGCGGCTAAATCTGGATAGTTGATTAGAAATGATTGTGCCGTTTTCCAAAGTTTGGCTTGCTTCGTTGGCGTAATGGCAAGCAGTCCATCACCATCCCAATTTCTCTGACTGCGGGTTTTCACCTCTACAAACGCAATCAGGGATTTTTCTTTGGGCAATTGGGCAACGAGGTCGAGTTCTCCAAAGCGGCATGTCCAGCGCTGATGCAAAATTTGCCAGTCGTGCGATCGCAGCCATTCGGCAACCAGATTTTCGCCTAAAATTCCTACGTGAGTTGGGTGATGAGGTGCAGGGATGTCCACAGATTCAGGTACGATCAAGAACGGGTTTTGAGCCATGCAGTGCAAAGATCTGATCGATTCGCTACGCCAGATCGAGTTGCGTTATGCCTCAACGTTCCCGAATCATGAGTTCCTATCAACCTTCTGTTTTGACTTGTAAAAAATGAGTTGTAGACACGTTGTTTTTTGCTGCGCCCTGTCGCTAGTTTCTAGTCTTAAACGTTGTTTTTCACCGATGCAACACCGTGCGATCGCGATGGGTTTTGCTCAGCTTTTGGGGGTGGTGCTCTTCTGGGCAGGAATTTTTGGAGGGGGGGCTACCCCTGCTTTAGCAGAAGATTTTAACAAGGCATTTTTGCTTGGCAAAGATTTTTCAGGACGAGTGTTGACCGATTCAAGCTTTACAAAATCAAACCTTCGGGACGCAAATTTTAGTCATACCGATCTTCGGGGAGTGAGCTTTTTTGGAGCGAATTTAGAGCGAATTAATCTTGAAGGCGCAAACCTAAGTAACAGCACGCTTGATGCGGCACGCCTAACCGATGCTAATTTGACGAACGCCATTTTAGAAGGAGCATTTGCGTTTAATGCCAAGTTTGACGGCGCAACGATCGACGGGGCAGACTTTACCGATGTTCAGGTGCGATCGGATGCTTTGGCGATCCTCTGCAAGAGCGCAAAGGGCACAAACCCAACGACAGGGCGCGATACCCGCGAGACGCTGTTCTGCGATTAATAGGATTAAACTTTGGCGTTGCGTAATAGAGAGAGGAACTGAGGTGATTCATGATGGAATGTCTCGACTGCCACTCGACTCATATTCGCAAGAACGGCAAGCGCCGAGGCAAGCAGAATCACATCTGCGTAGAGTGTAAACGCCAATTTCTAGATCGCTTGAAATGCCTTATGTATACCTGGCTTTCAGAAAAGATTGAGCAAGCACAAAAAATATTAAAAGCTCAAAACATTCAACTAGGGTTCAAATTCAATTCTCCTGCTACTCAGGGTGAAATCCAGCGCTGTGAAGAAGAGCTTGGATTCATTTTGCCTGATAGCTACAAGGAGTTTTTGAAATTCAGCAATGGAGCAAATATTTTTTGCATCGATCAGCCTAGATTTGAGATTACTCAGGCTACGCCGTGGTGGGCTGATAGCGGAATTCTGATTCAAAGCACAAGTGCTATTGTTCCATTTAATCAGGAGCAAGATGAAGTTTATGTCGAGGATGATGGTGAGAAAAAGTATATTGCTTTTTGTTATTTAGGCTATATCTGTACAGGTGATTTTTGCAGTTTTGATCTCACAACTTATGCGGATTCAGAGTACAAAGTACTCGACAGTCAACATGATTATATGTTTGAAGAGTGGCAAGCAGAACACATTATTGCCAACTCTTTTGAAGACTGGCTCATCAAAATTTTTGATGAAGTGATTCAAAACAACCGCCGTCCAGAATACTGGATTCCATCACCTTTACAAGGATGATGCCTTGTAACTCAATTAAGCTGTACTGTGGCTCAGCAGTTTTGTGATTAGATAGACTGCTCCAGAGGAACTTTTACGAGATCGACAAAATTTGTGCGGCGTTGGCGATCGAGTTCTCTGAGTCGCTGTTCTTCTGCCTGCATCTTCTGAACGTAGTACTGTCCTAGCTCTGGAGTTGCCACACAATCGGTGACTTTCCATAGGTCTAGAAAATGGCGACGGCGCTTGTCGCACATGACTTGCTCCATTCCGGCTAGAGCAGATCGAATCACCAAAGGCGATCGCAACACATCGAGTTGCGTTTTTTCGTCTAGCTCAAACAGCGCATAGACTTGATTCATTTCGCGGGGAAACTCGGTACAGCGATCGCGCAGTCGTTCCATTAGATTTTGGGGCTGATGATCTGTTTGAATCTCCTGAATTTGCCGCCACAAGAAGCGATGGTGCGACAAGCTAAAGTCTAAATCTTGAGCCTCTAACGCTTCTGTAATCAGGGAGCGATGCTCTGGAGACTGGAGATAAATTCGCAGCAGTTGAGATTCGCATTCTTCGAGCAGGGTGCGATCGCCGGGAGTTTGCCATTTCTGCGATCGCCCGTGCCACCGTTGCCCTCGCACCTGAAGCCGCAAGTTTTCCTCAATTTGAGGCATGAGTCGGCTGTTATTTTGACTGAGCAATTCAGCCGCATGTTGAATGTAGTGAGTTCTCAAGTTGGGATTTGGAAGATTGCCCAGCAAAGACACAATCTCGACTGCTGCCTGCTCAAAGTGATCTGCCTGCTTCAAATCTTTGTGCAGCAAGACTTGTTGAATTTGCCAATCGATCCACAAGGGAGCGTCGTCCAGCAGGGCTTGATAGTCGTTGGCAGAATGAGACTGAAGAAAATCGTCGGGATCTTTGCCATCGGGAATGTTGAGCACATGTAGCCGTACTTCTCCTTGATAAGCAAGGGCGGCGACTTCCCCGATCGCGCGCTCTGCCGCTTGGACTCCGGCGCGATCGGCGTCGAAATTAAAGACCACGCGCTTCGATTCGCTATAGCGCAAGAGTTGCCGGACTTGAGCCATGCTGAGAGCGGTTCCCAGGGACGCAACCGCGTTAGTGATCCCAGCCGTATGCAGGGCGATTACGTCAAAATAACCTTCAACAACGACGGCTTGGTCGCGTTTTGCGATCGCAGCCCGCGCCTTGTCCAACCCAAATAAGGTTTTTCCTTTATCAAATAGCTCGGTTTCGGGCGAGTTCAAATATTTTGGCTGCTCATTGCTCAGGGTACGACCACCAAAGCCAATCACGCGCCCTTGCAGATCGTGAATCGGAATGATCAAGCGATCGCGGAATCGATCGTAATATCCATCTCCGGTTTTTCGAGGAACGACCAATCCGGCTTGCTCAACCAGCGCCACGGGATATTTTTTTTGCTCTACCAAATAGTTGTGCAGCGTCTCCCACCCCCCCGGAGCGTACCCCAACCCAAACTGCCCAATCGTGGCAGCACTGAGCTTGCGATCGTCTCGCAGATAGGTCAACGCAGCGCGCCCACCTGATTGATGGAGGGCGTGTTCATAAAATTTAGCCGCGATCGCGAGAATTTCGTAAAGCTGCTCGCGCACCGAAAGCTGCCGCTGAAGTTCTTGCCGTTCCTCAACTTGAAGCGTTTGTACCGAAATTTGATATTTTTTGGCTAACTCTAAAATAACGTCGCCAAAGTTGCGTTTGCCCAGTTCCATCAAAAATTTGACCGCATTTCCTCCTGCTCCGCAGCTAAAGCAATAGTAAAACTGTTTGCTGGGGCTAACGCTAAAGCTCGGAGACTTATCATCGTGAAACGGGCACAAGCCTACAAAATCCTTGCCTTGCTTCTTTAGCACGACATGCTCAGAGACGACATCTACAATATCGGCTCTTTGTTTGACTTGCTCGATGGTGTCTGGATGCAAACGAGGAACATTCATAGGAGGGCGAGGGTGAAGAGCGTTCGAGGACGATGCATGAGCCGCAAATTAGTACATTTACACTTTAATCTAGCAATTTAACGCTAGCGTGTAAAGGACAGGACTGCTCCTAAGATACGCTACAAATGGCGAATATATTGCTATTTAAGCATATTTAACGCTATCTGTAGCACCTCTCTAAAACCTCAGCGATCGCTGATTCGTTCTCCCATCAGAATGAGCTACAATCCCGTAGGATTATGCCACCCCAGCCCAACTCTCTCCAACCCCTACAACCCCTAACCCCATGGCTCGACTTTCTAAAGACCTCCATCGTTTTTTCTTTGAAGAACCGCCCTCGGAGCGGATCACCCTGTCTGACGTACTGAGCCTTGCCGGGGAACGGACGTTTGGGTTTCTGCTGGTTTTGCTGTCGCTGCCGTCAGCCTTGCCTGTGCCCGCACCGGGATATTCTGTCCCGTTTGGAGTGGTGATCTTTTTGTTGGCAGTTCAGTTAATCGTTGGGTCTCGAAGCCCGTGGCTGCCTCAACGAGTGCTGAGTCACTCGATCGCGCTGGGTCGGTTGCAAAGCGTTGTCAAGTCTGGAATTCCGTGGCTCCGTCGCATTGAGCATTTCTCAAAGCCGCGCCTGACGCCTGTTTGTACAAGCCGCGCTGGGCGAGCGGTGTTGGGGCTTGCGATCGCGCTGATGGCAATTTCGATGATGATTCCGATTCCGGGAACCAACACGCTGCCTGCGATGGGTATTTTCGTCACAGGGTTTGGCTTGCTAGACGATGATGGCGCGATTAGCCTAGCAGGGCTGGTGGTTTGCCTGATGGGAGCAACGCTCAGTCTGTCGATTCTTTACGCCTTGGTAGTCGGAGGAACCAGTCTGTATGATTGGCTTAAGGAAGCAGTCAAAAGCTTGTTATGACGTATCACTGGCGTCGCCTAGAAAGCGGGTGGAGTTAAATCAAACGGGAGCGGGCGAAGCAGGGAAATTGCCAATAAAAAACCCCAGCCGAAGCCAGGGTGAATAATCAGGGTGCATCTACCATTCCACTATTCCTAAAGGTACAGAGCCTATCCGGATAAATGCTCTAACTTTTTTGAGATCATTTACCAGCTACCCCATCAGGGAGCGATCGCGCGAGTTGACTAAAGCTCCTCCGATTTTTCTCCCTGCACGAGCCGACGATTTAGAACGGCGGAGGACGAACTCTGACAGATCTTTGATTTAGATCTTTGATTTAGATCTTTGATTTAAAGTGAATGAGCAGAGAATCACCCTAGGTTTACCACTACCATGACTCAAGGAAAAAATGTGCTCGGCGGTACGTTAGAAGTCTGTTGCACATCCCCAATGACGGGCTACTACCGCGATGGCGTGTGCAGCACAGGTGCAGGAGATGTGGGAATCCATGTTGTGTGCGCTCAAGTGACCGAAGAATTTCTAGAATTTAGCAAAGTACGGGGAAACGACTTGATTACACCCGTGCCCATGTTCGATTTTCCGGGACTCAAACCGGGAGATCGCTGGTGTTTGTGTGCCTCTCGCTGGAAGGAAGCGCTAGATGCAGGGGTTGCGCCTCCGGTGGTGCTGGAATCGACCCATGCAGCAGCGGTTGAATATATGTCGCTTGATGAGTTGAAGCAGCACGCGATCGCACCATAGCCGCGTTATGGAAATGATGCTCAGTTCAGTGGCAATGCGCGCTCTTGATGCTACCGTTGTAAGCTGATTTGTGGGCAGTGTGTTGAGGTCAGACGAGATGCGATCGCTGTATTTTTTGCTTCCAGGAACAACTCAAAAGTTTGCCTGCGGTGGATTGTTTGCCGAGTTAAAAACCCTGGCTCTGGCTCAGCCGATTTGTGCGTCAAAAATTGTCACCTATCGGCAACGAGAACCCGACACCCTATTTTTAGACGATGTGTTGCAGCAACCCACGTTAGATGACGTGATTTTTGTGGCAAGTTGGGGATTTGATGTGCCCAAGCTAGTGGCTCGGCTAAAGCATCACCACGTCTTGTACCATGCTCACAGTGCTGAATATGGCTTTCGGCTTTCGGCTAAGATTCCGATCATGGCAGTGAGCCGTAACACGATGGGATATTGGGGACAGCGATCGCCCCATTCTTTGATTTATTATCTTCCCAATCAAATTTCTGATGAATTTAGCAACTTTAATTGCGATCGCAATATCGATGTGTTGGTTCACACTCGCAAATCATCGCGCTATTTATTACATCAACTCATTCCAGCATTGCAGCAGCGATGTCGTGTCTGCGTGATTGATACTCACGTTGACAGTCTTTCAACGCTATTTAATCGTACAAAAGTTTATCTCTACGACTCAGCAGAATATTGGGCACAGCAGGGGGTGAGTGAAGGGTTTGGCTTGCAACCTATGGAAGCGATCGCGTGCGGCTGTCAGGTGTTTTCAAGCGTCAATGGTGGGCTGTCAGATTATTTAGATCCGGGCTTTAACTGCTATAAAATCGCAGGCTATTCGACAGATTTTGATGGGCATCGTATTGTAAATTGCATTGATAATTTTGCGCCGAATGCGTTACCCGATGCAGTTCTAAACCATCATCGAACCGATGCTATTACAAAAAGACTTGCAGTGATTTTGCAAGAAGTCAATGAGTTTTTTGACCACTCCCAAAAGCACCCCTCAGATATTGCCGAGCTAACCCCGATCAGAGTGCTGAACCTGCGATCGCAAACTCTGTTCGCTAAGCTAAAGAAAAAGCTCCGGTCTCGCGGATAGCATCATGGCAAAACTTCCTCCAAAACTGGTGATTCAATCGGGCAAATTTGTGTGGACAACCCTATGGCATGTGATGATGTCTAACCTCGCGCCGCGATCGCCATCGGGGGAGTATACCCGCCCTGCCAGCGAGTTTAGAAACACCATCAGCCCCGATCCCGATGCGCTCTACCCGCCTGCGTCAGGGCGCTACAAACTATTTGTGGGCATGAGTTGCCCCTGGGCACATCGGACGTTGGTTGTGCGATCGCTAAAAGGCTTAGAAGCTGCGATCGCAGTCTCTCTTGTCTCCCCTTCCCCGGTAGAAGGCGGGTGGATTTTAGACACACCAGAGTATGGGTGTCGCACATTAGCAGAAATCTATCACCTTGCAAAATCTGATTACAAAGGGCGATGCACTGTTCCAGTTTTGTGGGACACTAAAACCAATTCTATCGTAAACAATGAAAGTGCAGAAATCATTGTAATGTTAAACGGCAATTTTACCGATTTTTCCACGCATCCAGAGCTAGATTTATATCCAGAATCACTACGCGAAAAGATTGAAATCTGGAACGATAAGATTTATCACGCGGTAAACAATGGAGTCTATCGATGCGGGTTTGCTCAAACGCAAGAAGCGTATGAAATAGCATGTCGTGAACTGTTTGCTACGTTAGATGAGATCGATAGGGTGCTGGGCACTCAGCCTTACCTGTGTGGAGAGACGCTAACGCTTGCAGACATCAGGCTTTTCACAACCCTATTTCGATTTGATGTGGCTTATTTTGGGCTATTCAAATGCAGCCTTCGCCGCATTGAGGATTACTCAAATCTTGGCAGTTATCTACGCCATTTATATCACCTACCAGGAGTCGAAAATACCTGCGATTTAGAGGCTGTAAAACGCGACTATTACGGAAATCTGTTTCCCCTAAATCCGGGAGGAATTATTCCTCTGAGTGCTGATGCTCAAACCTTGCTCAAGCCGCGCCGTTGATAGTTTGCTGAGATGCCTTTAAGTTGAGACTGGAAGACATGAGAGCGATTAGCGCAAAGAATTCCGGACAAACCACGACAGATTGAGCCAGCAGGCAGAACCATTTTGCCTCGCGATATCCTAGCTAAAAACAGGTCACTGGGCTGGCAAAATGGATTGACACCCCACAAAAATCTTTTTTCCGAGAGTAATGAGTGACCCACAATCGATACAATAAGAGGAAGAATCTTGGGTCAGCTATGAGTCAACAAGATAACTTTTCAAGTGGGTTTTTTCTAGGCGCGATCGCGGGGGGCATCGTGGGCGGAGTTTTGGGTGCGCTGCTCACGCGCGCTGCTGACGAAACAACCGAAGAGCCGTTGCTCACGTCTGAATCGTCTTCGGGGAAAACGCTAAAAGCTAGAAAGCGCACGTTACGAGCCTCGTCTGAGCAAAATATCGAGCTAGCTCGCCAGAGTTTGGAAGATAAGATTGCCCAACTCAATACTGCCATTGACGATGTGCGGCAGCAGCTAGGAAACGTCAACGGTCGAGCGATAGATCCGGATCGGGAAAATTCGATGACGGAAGATTCCTAGCGCCACTCGCCACTTTCTCAAAGAATCGCTTAAACTATGGTCAACTCTGGAAACCCCTAGACACTTAAAGGAAAGTACAAATATGGATGCTTTAGCGTTGCTGCTAACGACCCTGAATAGCTTTATCAGCATTTACACCGTTTTGTTAATCATCAGAATTTTGCTGACTTGGTTTCCCACCGTCGATTGGTACAAGCAGCCTTTTGCGCTGTTGAGCCAACTCACTGACCCCTATTTGAATCTTTTTCGATCGATTATTCCACCGTTGGGCGGCATCGATTTTTCTCCTATTTTAGGCTTCTTAGCTCTGAATCTGGTTCAGAGCGTTGTGCTGCCTTCCATCGCTCAAGCGATCGCAGGCGTGGTGCTGGCATATCCCGCCGCTTAACATCACGAACGGTAGTTTTCTTAGTGGTCGGCAGGGGACAATGGCAGAGAATAGAGGGCAGAGCAGTACACAAATGGCTTGCCCTCTATTCTTTTGAAGAAACCTATTGATGAACCGTTGATGAAGCCATTTTGTTCATAAACCCGCTACGATCGCAGATGACGTAACCCTGAAAGCGACTGTGGCAGACCAGCGAATTCTGATTTGGTATCGCAATGACCTACGGCTTCAAGACCACGAGCCGATGATAAAAGCGCTTCAGTTGGGAGCAACGGTGATCCCCGTTTACTGTTTTGACCCAAGACAGTTTGGCACAACCTCTCGCGGCTTTCCTAAAACAGGAGCCTATCGGGCGCAGTTTTTACGAGAAAGCGTGGCAGATTTGCGGCAGAATTTGCGAGCGCTCAAAGGGGATCTGATTATCCGACGCGGGTTGCCAGAAGATATCATTCCCGAACTTGCGATCGCGTTGCAGGTGCAGGCGGTCTATTTCTATGGTGAAGTGACTTCTGAGGAACGGGCGGTTGAGTCTGCTTTAGAGCAAGTCTTGAGCAAAATTGGCGTGATCACTCAATCGTTTTGGGGTCATACCCTCTACCACGCCGATGACTTGCCCTTCGAGATCAACAATGTTCCAGAACTCTATACCAGCTTTCGCAAACAAGTCGAGAAAGCTTCGACAGTCTACGAAACGTTTCCTGCCCCGCCGCCGTTGAAGGCGTTACCAGAAGTTGAAGTGGGCGAGGTGCCCACCCTAGCGGAGTTGGGCGTAGAGCAGCCTCAGTTTGATCCCCGTGCTGTCTTACGGTTTAAAGGCGGGGAAACGGAGGGATTAGCGCGGCTAAAGCACTATTTCTGGACGCAAGATCACCTCAAATCTTACAAGGAAACGCGAAACGGAATGCTCGGTGCAGACTATTCCTCAAAGTTCTCGCCGTGGCTGGCGTTGGGCTGCTTATCGCCCCGCACCATCTACTGGGAGGTGCAGGCATATGAGTCAACGCGGGTTAAAAACGACTCGACCTATTGGCTGATTTTTGAGCTACTTTGGCGAGATTATTTTCGATTTATCTGCGCCAAACACGGGAACGATATTTTTCGGGCTTCGGGAATGCAGGGGCGAGCGATCGCATGGAAGCAAGACGACACCCGATTTGATCTCTGGCGTGCTGGCAAAACCGGATTTCCCTTAGTCGATGCCAACATGCAAGAAATCGCCGCGACGGGCTACATGTCTAATCGCGGTCGGCAAAATGTTGCCAGTTTTCTCACCAAAAATCTTGGGATCGATTGGCGCTGGGGAGCCGAATGGTTTGAGTCGCTGCTGATCGACTATGACGTATGCAGCAATTGGGGCAACTGGAACTACACCGCAGGCGTTGGCAATGATGCCCGTGGGTTCCGGTTTTTTAACATCACCAAGCAAGCGAGAGACTACGATCCTCAGGGGAGCTATATAAAACATTGGCTGCCCAAGTTGGCGAATGTGCCTGCTTTTCAGGTGCATGAGCCGTGGAAACTGACGGAGGTAGAGCAAACTCGGTTTGGCGTCAGGCTAGGTGTGGATTACCCTAATCCGGTGGTTGACTTATTCAAATCAGCCGAGGCAAATGAACTGATTTATAACCAGAGCCAGCCACTGTCTGAGATCTCTAAAACCAAGCCTAGACAGTAATGTTAGCCTTCTCGTCATTCATCCGAACTCTGCTGTTAGTAGATTGTCAACGTTAAGTTGATGGGTGCATGAGTGGAAGGGTAGATGAGTGGAGGGGTAGATGGGCTGGATTACTGAGCAACCCATCCACCCATCGACTCTCTAACCCCTCCACTCTTAGTCCCTCATTTCAACGTTGACAGACTACTAGTGCAATCGCGCGTTGTGCAACGCTGTGTGCAAGTCCGAAGGCATCGCAGCTAGTAGATTAACCTGAGTTCGGGATAAGAATTGGACAAGAAAGGGGCAAACCCAATAGGCTGAAAATGCTAAAATCTCATGCCC